>JAKSMD010000012.1 GCA_024400815.1 Bacteroidales bacterium
GCCGACTATTCGAGTCCAGCCGATGGGAAATTGCCAGCGAGATATACGCCTGCAAGATTGATTGTCGCTAACGACGAGCATTCAGGTCAGATAATCGGACACAATATGTTCTCAACAGAAGACGGATTCCAGACATTCGCCATGGATCCCATGCCATGGAGCATTAATCCTACCGTGTACTATTGTTGGGAGCACATGGGTGTCAAATACCTTCCAAGCGGTTGGGGATGCATTTTTGGCAATGCTTTTGATGGTTACGATATAGCTGGTTTTTACCGCAATCTGCTTATCACGCGCGATGGTGGAAAGCACTGGATGAACATTACGAATCAGGACATTTTTGATGAATTGTTTAGATGTGGAAATGTGTTTGATGTTGACGGTGCGGAAGATTCCACATTCTTTATTGCGGCTGGACAATACAGGAATGCCCGAATTTTACGCTGCAGAGGCGGATTCCCCATCAACATCGGTGTAGAAGCGTATGACGATGCGGACTATACGGTCTATCCCAACCCGACGAACGGGAAATTGAGAATTGAGAATGGAGAATTGACAATTGAGGGAGTGGAGGTGTACGACGTGTACGGGAAGCTGCTCCAGACGGTGTCGGTCAACGATGTGGCCGCGGACCTCGACGTGACGCGCCTGCCCGCCGGCCTGTATTTCGCCCGCATCCGGACGGACAACGGCGTGGTGACGAAACGGTTTGTGAAACGGTAATGTTGGGGCGAAAAATTTTTCGCCCCCTATTTGTTTGCACCACGTCATTATACCTACTGGCGGTGACAGCCGGAGTGTAAATTCCTTTTTTTTGCGAGAACCAATGTTTTTTTGATGTTGGTAAAGAAAAAATACTATTTTTGCCGCCGATATCAAAATGATATCATTTTAATACAAATAATAATAATCATTAAAAGAAATGGAATCTAAAGAATTCACCAAAACAGTATCTGGCAAGAACAACGGTTTTTTGCACATTCTCCTCAACCTCATTATGTTAGTTGCATTCGTACTCATCATCGTCAAACTGGCAGGTCTCGACTGTATGCTTCAAAACGGCGATCCGGACAACCCAACGGGTTGGATTGCATTGCCCATCATATTAGGAATATTTTTCGCCTTTTGTTGGATTTTGCATCTGGTAGGCTTTACTACGGTGCAGCCGAACGAGTCACGCGTGCTGACGTTTTTCGGCAAGTATTCAGGTACGCTCAAGGAGAACGGCTTTTTCTGGATCAATCCCTTTTATGGCAAAGAAAAGATGTCCTTGCGCGCCCGCAATATGGACGTGGAGCCGATCAAGGTGAATGATAAAAACGGCAACCCCATTATGATCGGCCTGGTGTTGGTATGGAAGGTAAATGACACCTATAAGGCAAGTTTTGAGATTGACTCTGAGGTTCATACCGCTGAAAATTCTACCAAGGAAAAGAAAAACTACGACAAATTCGTGCGTGTCCAGAGTGATGCCGCATTGCGCAAAGTGGCCGGCATGTACGCTTACGACAATATGGACAAGGCGGACGATGAAATCACCTTGCGTTCAGGCGGTGAGGAAATCAATGACCGTTTGGAAGAGGAACTGCGTAAGCATTTAGCTATTGCAGGTATTGAGGTTGTGGAAGCCCGCATCAACTATTTGGCATACGCCGCTGAGATTGCCAGCGTGATGCTGCGCCGTCAGCAGGCCGACGCCATCATCTCCGCAAGAGAGAAAATTGTGGAAGGTGCCGTCTCTATGGTGGACCTTGCGCTCAAAAAACTCTCCGATGACAAAATCGTGGAATTGGACGAAGAGAAGAAAGCCACGATGGTTTCCAACCTGCTCGTCGTGCTCTGCGCCGACGAATCGGCCTCCCCAGTCATCAACACCGGTACTCTTTATCAGTAATTGACAATTGAAAAATTAATGAAGAAGTTTTTTCACTGATGAAGAAAAGTTTTGCTTTACGGGTAGATGCGGAGATGTTCGCTGCCATTGAGAAATGGGCGGCGGACGAGTTCCGTAGTACCAACGGGCAAATCGAATGGATACTGTCAGAAGCCCTCAAGAAGTCCGGCCGACGACCGAAGGAGAAAGAAGAAAACGGGGGAAGTGAGAAGTTAGAAGTGAGAAGTGAGAAGTAAGATGCTCCTCTATTCATTATTCATTATACATTGATTTATGGCAGATAATTATTTGGAAAGCAAATTTGAGGAATTGCACAATCCGGCAAAAAAGAAAACCATTATCAAGCAGGTGGGCCAATCTTTGGATACTTTGCTGCTGAAAAATAGAAGTTATAGAGGATATAAAAAAGAGGTGATTGTCAGTCGTGACCTGTTGGAGCGCATTGTGTCGGTGAACTCCAAAATACCCTCCGCG
The DNA here is from genome assembly GCA_024400815.1 of Bacteroidales bacterium. Taxonomy (GTDB): domain Bacteria; phylum Bacteroidota; class Bacteroidia; order Bacteroidales; family WCHB1-69; genus F23-D06. The sequence continues at coordinate 2,369 of JAKSMD010000012.1, forward strand.
CGCAATCAGCAATGTTTGCGTTTTAAGTTGGTGACAAAAAATGATGGCGCCGCTGATGTGCTGGACAATATCAAACTGGGTGGAGCTCTGCCCGAATTGCACTTGCCTCTCGCTGGTACAGAACCGGAGGCCTTCATTATCATCTGCAGCACGCTTCCTGAAAGTCGGTTTGTGGGTGTGGACTTGGGAATCTCTGCGCAAAGTATGTTGTTGAAAGCGGTAGAGTTAGGGCTAAATGGGATTATGATTGGCGCTTTCAATAAGGCAAAAATCACGGAAATTTTCCAATTGCCTTACGAACCGTTGCTGATTTTGGCTATTGGTGCTGGAGCAGAGACTATCCGCATAACGGAAATAGGCGAGTCCGAGTCCCATGCGTATTATCGTCAAGAGGACGTGCATTATGTGCCTAAAGTGAAACTCTCCGATTTAATTTTATAAGGTAATATTGAAATAAAGAGATGGCAGGTTGTGTGAGCGACCTGCTATCTTTGTTTTATCCAACAAAAAATGATTCCCACTAATGCCAGCAATAAAATAAGAGGTTCGGCCAGCATAAATATCGGAGATTGTCCTAAGGTTAGGGTGACACAGGTGGATGACAAAATAATTAAAGCGGCGGCTACGGCGGCTAGTCCGCAGCAGTGTTGCCAACATTGGGCACGACGAGCGCGGCGTAGGCAATGGGCTAAAATGTAAAGCAGCAATATAAGGCCAGCAGATAGCATCGGGTAGGTCCAGATTCGTGCCAGAGGCATGCTGCCGTGACTGATGCCTTGCAGATTGAAGTGCTGGGGGACCGGATTGGGCAGGTGGTGAATTTTAACGCCGATGCAGAGTAGGGTGAGTCCGGCAACAACGAGAGCCAATAAGAAGAGTTTGCGGTAAGGAGCGTGTGACATACGGATGAAAGTTGAAGAGTTTATTGCTTAATAAGTTTGATGACTTCCTCGGAACCGTTTTCGGAAATGATTTTAAGGAAATAGATGCCAGGAACTTGCTGGTTCAAATCGATAGTGGTGGCGGCAGATTCGGAGGTGAGAGCCAAAATCAGTTGCCCAGCAATATTGAAAAGTTCGTAGCGGACGGAGGTTCCTTCCGGTACGATGAGTGTCGTTGTGCCTTGTGTTGGATTGGGATAAATGCGGTAGTTAGAATGGTGGGTGTAATGGGTTATGGCATCTGTGTGATGGGATTGCCATGCTTGATAGAAGTTGGGGATGCCGTAGCCCAATAGGGTGTCTGGGTTTTGGTATTGATGGCCGCTTTCTCGGATGATTTGCATGATTTCCAATGCGTTCAATTGTGGGATGGCTTGCCAGAGGCAGGCGGAAAGGCCAGCAATGATAGGGGTGGCGAAGGAGGTCCCGTTGCCCGATTGGATAGAGCCGTCTTCGCGCATTACATAGGTGCCCCAACCGCAGGCGGCCACATCGGGTTTGACGCGCCCGTCGTAGCTGGGACCGCAGCCGGAAAATGGAGCGTAAACGGAGTCCACATTGACGGCGCCAACGCATAATATGTCTTCTGCATCGCTGGGTCTGCTGAGCTTGTGCCAGGAGTTCATGCCCTCGTTGCCAGCGGCCACGCAGACGACGATGCCTTTGTGCGCGGCTTTGGTGGCAGCTTGAGAGGCGATGCTCCACTGCCCGTCGCAGGTGCTGAAATCAAAGTGGTGTGTAAGGGTGTCGTCAAAATTATGGTATCCTAAAGAGGAACTGATGACATCGGCGCCCAGACTATCCGCAATTTCGGCACCGCGCACCCAAAAGTCTTCTTCAAAAAGACGCTCCACAGGTGGATCTTCGGTTCGGATGAACGCAAAAGAGGCGTCTGGGGCGGTGCCTATCATGTCGTATGGCAAGTCCGCAGCGATGGTGGAGGTGCAGCAGGTGCCATGGTCGGTAAGGTTGTAGATCCCGTCTTCGTGGGGCAATACGTTATAGGTGCCCACAATACGGTTTTCTAAATACAGGTTGTGCAGTGCGCCTATCATGTTGAAGCCCGTCCAGCCGCCATCAATGACGGCAATTAGCATGCCTTCGCCGCGATAGCCTTCTTGATGGAGCAAATGCCCATTATGAATGGCGATTTGTCGGTATGCGGCACCATAACTCGCTGTGTCAACAGGGACATCGGTGCTGTCTCGAAAGGGGAATGTTCCTGGCGCACAAGTTGCCTCTTTGCCAAAATAGTAGGCGTCAATAGGAAAGACGTCTTCTACAAAAGGCAAATCCCGTACTTGGCTGAGAAGCGTGGTGTCGTAACAGAAAAGGGTCACCGTATTGGTCCACTTGGACTGCGTGAAAATCATGATTTCATCGCTGATGTTGCGGAGCGCACTGACATAGGCGGGATTGACGGGAAGATCCTCTTCCGTGATGGCAATGTTGTAGCGTTGGCGCTTGTCGATAGCCCGCTGTGATAGAAATTCTTCTGGGCGACTGACATCGAAAGGAGAGTCGTTCTTGTCGGTCAAATAAACGCGGAATCCGCATAGGGCGGTCGAACGATGGGTGGGTGCTTGCGCAAAGGCATTCAAGGTTAGCAGAAGTCCAACGATAGAGCAGAGTAGGGGTCTATTTTTCATCTTATGTAAAACTTGGAACAGCAGCAATTACAATTGCCACATTTTTTTTCGAAAGTCGGCGTAGCCACCTTCGTTGAAACGATAATAAGAGGGGGCGTGGGCATTTTTCTTTTCATCGTCATCGGGGGCTACTGGGGTGAGGATGCCGGCGGAGAGGAATTTCTTTTGGAAATTGCGCCGGTCGAAAGTCCGTCCGTAAACATCTGTATATAGACGTTGCATTTCAGGCAGCGTGAAGATGTCGTCAAGGAGCAGAAAGGCGATGGGGGCGTTCATCAAACCGATGCGGAGCATCCACACGGCTTTGCGGAAGATGAGTTCGTGGTCGAAGGCCAACACCGGCATCTCTGTGATGGGAAACCATTTGGCTTCTGAGGCATCGTCGCCCGCATTGACATTGGTTTGGTAGGGACGCACGACAGAGGCAAAGGCGACGGTGATGGTTCGCCCGCGCGGGTCACGGTCTGGGGCACTGAAAGAACCCACTTCGATAAAATGCTTGGGCACCAGCCGCGTCTCCTCTTTGAGCTCGCGCAGCGCCGCTTCTTCCAAGGTCTCTTTTTCGTCTAAAAAACCACCCGGGAATGCCCACTTGTCTTTGAAGGGCTCGTTTTTGCGTCGAATGAGCAAAGTGTTGAGGTGATTGCCGTCAAAACTGAATACGACATTGTCCACCGTTACGGCGGGCCTCCAGTATTTGTAAGTGTAACCTGTTGATTCTTCCATAGTTTCTTTGGGCTTTGGTGCAAATGAAATAAGTTTGCAAATATAGTAATTTTGTTTTTATCAAGAAAAACAGCTGTTGGCGGACTTGCAAAGTCAAGGCCTATTGTCAAAGCTAATCTCTAAAAATACTATCTTTGCACCCTCAAAAAAATTATAGAAATGGATCAGATTTTCACCATCGTTATCATTATTGCCAATATTCTGACGGTTTTTCTGGCGGCTCGCGGCAGCCGCTGGACTTGGATTTTCGGGGTGGTCACAGGCCTCATTCTGTGCTATAATTTTTTCACGGGCTCGCTATACCTGAGCTTTGCTTTCCAGGTGTATTCCACCGTCGCGGCGGTGGTCGGGGTGTTCAGTTGGAAGAAAAAGACGGAAGATAACAAACGCTCTATCTGTTGGGGCAATCCCGTATGGCCATTGCTTGTCGTAATCGCCCTGACCGCAAGCGTTTACTTTCTGGATGCTAAGGTGCTGCACTCCAACTTGCCGATGATAGATTGTCTTATCCCATCCTTGCAGGCCGTGGCCACTTTCCTCATGGTTAAAAAGGATATCAATGCCTGGATGATGTACCTCATTTGCGATTGCATCTATATTCCCTTGGGAATCATCAGCCATGATTACAAGTGGCTCTTCATTAGTGCCTGCTTTCTGGCCACTGCCACGTATGGAACCATTAGCTTTATTAAGGCGTGGAAGAAGATGAGAAGTCAGCGTTGCGAGCGTGGGGATGATGAATATTCCGCTTAATACTTCGGACGCTCATCGTAGCATTCGAAAGATTTTCTATTAGATTTTAATCCATTGATTTACAGTTGATTTTTGAAAAATGCGTTAGATGTGTATTTTTTACACATCTAATTGAATTTTTTTTCTAATTTTGCAAACTTTGCAAGATAGGCGGTTGTGTTTTTGCAATTGTTTGTCTGATAGTATTTTAATAAGATAATAATATAAAAAATAATAGTTATTTCTAATGAAAAAAAAGACAAAAACTTCTATTATGGCGCTTGCGATGTTCGCGGTAGGTGTTTTTACGGCGAATGATCTTCAAGCACAAACTGCAGTCCAAGATTCTATTCATGTGGATTTGAATAAGGCCATTGAAATTGCATTGTCGGAGACGCCTACGATGCGTATTGCCGACCGTGATGTGCAAATCAAGCAATTGTATAAGAAAGAGCAAATCGTCTCGCTTTTTCCCGATGTGTCTATTGCCGCAAATTATAATCGTACGTTGTTGAAACAGACAATGGCTATGGAAATGGGGGGGCAATCAATGAGTATTAAAGTAGGTAAGGACAACACCTATTCGGCAGGTGTCAACCTTTCTTTGCCTTTGGTGGCTCCGGCGCTTTGGTCCAGTTTGAAACTTTGTTCCCAGGATATCGAATTGGCTATGGAGGCCGCTCGTTCTTCTAAGTTGGAGCTGGTGAATCAAATCAAACAGGCCTATTTCGGCTATCTGTTGGCTAAGCAATCGTACGATGTGCTGCAAAAAAGTTATTCTAACATCGAGGCCAGCAACCAATTGGTTTCCAATTCTTATAATCAAGGTTTGGTGTCTGAATTTGAGAAATTGCGTTCCGATGTGGCATTGCAAAACCAGCGTCCGGCGGTCAGTTCTGCGGCAAAGGCCGTTCGCTTGGCCAATATGAACTTGAAGGTGCTTTTGGGCATGAACATTGACGAACCGGTGATTTTCGATGGCGAGCTTTCCGATTATGAGGAAGGCGTGCTTGGCGCCCAGATGCCTAGTGAACAGGATATCCAGTTGGCCTACAACTCTGCGCTGCGCCAGTTGGACTTGGGCATTCAAGAACTGGAACAGTCTAAAAAAATCATGATTGGCTCTTCTTGTCCGATGCTCGCATTGGCTGGCAATTTCCAATATGCCGGTATGGGTGATGACAAGCAACCATTTACAAACTATCCCTATTCATATATAGCTCTCTCTTTGCAGGTGCCCATCGTCTCGTGGGCTGCTACCTCTTTCAAACTCAAACAGGCCGATTTGAATATTGAAAATATGAAAGATCAGCGTCTGGATGTGGAACGTCAACTCCGCATCGGTGTTCAGAGTTATTTGAATGATATGCAGCAGGCTATCGAAGATATCGCTTCCGATCGCGAGACGATGCTTCAGGCACAAAAAGCATACGATATTGCTAAAAAGCAATACGAAGTCGGTATGAACACTTGGTTGGATTTGAATACCGCAGAGCTTACCTTGACCAGCACACAATTGACTTATTGCCAATCTCTTTACAACTACATTTCTGCAAAAGCTTCCCTCGATGCTGTGTTGGGAAATGAAAAATAAGAGACGCTTTTTAATGGAATATAAAACAGTTTAGAAATATGAAAAAATCAACAACAATTATCCTCCTCGCAGCTATTATCCTGCTTGGATTCACAGGATGCAAGAAGAAAGCTGAAACAGCAGTTGAACAGGATTTCATGATCCGCACCCAACAGGTTACCGCACAAGATGTGGAACAGATTTACGAATATACGGCTACGGTAGAAGCGAATGCCGTCAATAACATCGCCCCGCTTACGGGTGGACGTATCGACAAGATCTATGTCGAAGTTGGGGATCGCGTAGCCAAGGGTAAGGTCCTCGTTCAAATGAATGAGAACAGCCTCAAACAACAGAAAGCGCAATTGGACAATCTTAAGAAGAGTTTCAACCGCATTGACGAACTTTACAAAGTTGGCGGTTGCTCAAAATCAGATTGGGATGCTATGAAGACCCAAGTTGATGTGGCTCAAACGGCCTACGATAATCTTTTGGAAAACACGCAATTGATTAGCCCGATTAGCGGTGTTGTCAGCGCCAGAAACTATGATAGCGGCGACCTCTTCGGTGGTCTTCCTGTCGTTACCGTTCAACAAATCACTCCGGTGAAAATGAATATCAACTTGTCAGAATCCCTTTTCAAACAAGTTAAGGTGGGCATGCCCGTAACTATTACGGTGGATGCTTATGGCGATGAAACCTTCAATGGCAAAGTCAGTTTGATTTATCCGACGGTGGACCCCACAACACATACTTTCCCAGTAGAAGTGCAGCTGGCTAACAGCGATGGTCGTGTTCGTCCGGGTATGTACGCTCGCGTGACGGTGAACTTCGGCACCTCTCATCATGTAGTGGTTCCGGATGAGGCAATCTTCCGTCAGCAAGGTTCCGGTAACCGTTATGTCTATATTTATAAAAATGGTAAGGTCAAATTCAGCCAAGTCGAAATCGGCCGCCACATCGACAACAAGTATGAACTGCTCTCTGGTTGTGAGGATGGCGACTATTTGGCTACTACCGGCCTTGCTCGTTTGAAAGATGGTATGAAAGTTAAGGTTGAAAAATAATAGTTGGCCATTAACTATTGGCTATTGGCCTGTAGTTGGTATAAAACATTAAAAGAAAGATAATATGAGTTTATATTCAAAATCTGTCCAACGTCCGATTATGACTGGCTTGATTTATATCGCTGTAGTCATTATCGGTATCTTTTCCATGATTAAGTTGCCCGTGGACTTGTTCCCGCATATGGATAGCAATACGATCATGGTTTTGACGGTATATGGCGGTGCAAGTGCCGAAGATATTGAGGATAATGTGTCCAAACCTATCGAAAATGTGCTCAACACCCTGAGTGACTTGAAACACATTACTTCTAACTCTAAAGAGAACTATTCTATTGTTTATCTGGAATTTGAATACGGCGTGGATATTGAACAGAAGACCAACGATGTCCGTGACAAGTTGGATATGGTGAAGTCTGCTTTGCCAGATGGTGCCAACACACCGTATCTGTTCAAGTTCAGTGCCGATGATATGCCAATTATGATGCTTTCTGTGAAATCAGGACAAAGCACACAGGCATTGTATAAAATTTTGGATGACAAGGTCTCCTCTCCATTGAGCCGTGTGAGCGGCGTTGGTGCCGTCTCTATTTCTGGTGCCCCACAACGCGAAATTCAGGTGTATTGTGACCCGTACAAATTGGAAGGATACAATTTGACGATCGAATCTATTGCCAATGTCTTGGGCGCTGAAAACAGAAATGTCTCCCTTGGTGTCATGGACGTAGGTTCTAAAACCTACTCTATGCGTGTAGATGGAGAATTCAACAGTGCTGACGAAATGGAGAATATCGTGGTGGGCAGTTTCAGCAACAAGAACATCTATCTGAGCGATGTGGCTGCCGTAAAGGATACGCTCCAAGAACGTATGCAGGAGTCATACACCGATGGCGAACCGGGCGCTATGATTATCATCCAAAAACAGACGGGCGCTAATACGGTCCAAATCTGTAAGAAAGTTAGAGAGGAACTTCCCGAAATTCAAAAGACCCTTCCTGCGGATGTGGATTTGAGCATTCTGGTTGATAACTCGGATAACATCGTGAACACCATCAATAGTTTGGAAGAGACGATTCTCATCATCTTGCTCTTGGTGGTGGTTGTTGTCTTGTTCTTCTTGGGCAGATGGCGTGCGACATTGATTATTGCAGTCGTCGTGCCGGTGTCCTTGATTGCCGCTTTCATCTACTTGCTGGCAACAGGTAATACCTTGAACATCATTTCACTTTCCTCTATTTCCATTGCTATCGGTATGGTTGTCGATGACTCTATTGTGGTTTTGGAAAATATTACAACGCATATCGAACGCGGTTCTAAACCGAAAGCCGCTGCTATATTCGCTACCAGCGAGGTCTCTCTCTCTATCGTGGCTTCTACTTTGGTGATCGTAGCTGTGTTCTTGCCGCTGACTTTCCTTACAGGTATGGCCGGTGTTCTCTTCAAACAGTTGGGCTGGATTATTACCATTGTGATTGTGGTCTCTTTGGCGGCCGCTATGTCTTTGACCCCAATGCTTTGCTCTTTGATGCTGAAGAAAAATCCGAAGAAGAGCAAGTGGTTTGCTGCAATTTATGGACCTATTGAACGCTTCTTGAACCGCATAGACGAATGGTATGCCGGCGTGCTGACCTGGTGCGTGAATCATCGTAAAACGGTCTTCTTTACGGGGGTGGGCATCTTTATCGCCAGCTTGTTCCTTTTGATGGTTATTCCGACGGAATTCTTCCCGACACAGGATAATGCCCGTTTGAGCTGTACGGTTAAATTGCCGCAAGGTACTCGAGTAGAAACTACCAGAGCCCTCGGTGATGAACTGGTAAATGAAATTCGTGCAAAGTACCCAGACGCTGTCAAAGCTATCAACTATTCTGTCGGTCAACCGGATGAAGACAATACCTTCAGTTTGATGCGCGAAAATGGTACGAACCTGCTCTCTTTCAATATTCGTTTGTATAAGAAGACGGAACGTCCAGAATCTATTACGGAAATTTCTGACGGCATTCGTGAAATTATGCGCAATCATATTGAAATCAATACATATACGGTATCTACCGGACAGGGTAGCATGGGCGGACAGTCCACTGTTGATATTGAATTGTATTGTTATGATTTCAATACGACCGACCAGTTTGCGGCTGAATTGGCAGACCGTATGCGCGGCGTCAAAGGCTGTACCGAAGTGGTGATCAGCCGCGACGAATACACGCCGGAATTGGAAGTCGTACTCGACCGTCAGAAACTGGCAGAAAATGGCTTGAACTCCACCACGGCAGCAAGCTATATCCGCAATCGTTTCAATGGTTATACTGCATCCTATTTCCGTGAAGACGGTGATGAATACAATATCCGTGTCCGTTATGCCCCAGAATTCCGTGACGATGTCCATGCAATTGAAAATATTTTGATTTACAATAATATGGGCAAGGGAATCCGCGTGGGTGATGTCGGAAAAGTGGAAGAAACTTTTACCCCGCCGACTATCGTTCGTAAGGACCGTGAACGTATGGTGAAAGTCTCCTGCGTGGTTGGTAAGGATGCTGTCTTGAGCGAAATCGTAGATGCTGCTCAAAATGAACTTGACAAAATGGATGTTCCCGCAACATTGGATTACAAAATCGGTGGTACCTGGGAAGATCAACAGGATGCTTTCGGCGATATGTTTGTGCTGATTGCCTTGATTGTCATGTTAGTGTATGTCGTGATGGCCGCACAGTTTGAGTCCTTCAGCTATCCGTTTATCATTATGGGCTCTATTCCGTTTGCGCTCACGGGTGTCTTTATCGGTTTGGCAATCACTCATACGGCTCTCGGCATCATGGCCTTGATTGGCGCCATGATGTTGATTGGTATCGTGGTGAAGAACGGTATTGTGTTGGTGGACTACACCAGCTTGTGCTGGGAACGCGGCATGTCTATCAAGGAAGCTGTGGTCGCCGGCGGTCGCTCCCGTCTCCGTCCTATCTTGATGACAACCTTGACGACGGTGCTCGGTATGATTCCTTTGGCTTTGGATAAGGGTGAAGGCGCTGAAATGTGGAATTCTATGGGTATGGTTGTCGCTTGGGGTCTTACCTTCTCTACCTTGGTAACCCTGGTGCTCATTCCGATTCTTTACAGTAAGGTCGCTGAAATGTCAGCTGCCCGTAAGGAAAGGAAACGCATTCGCCAAGCCAGAAATAAAGAACTGGGTGTCAATATGAATTAATAATTAACAAAGATGTTGAGTTGTGAAGATGTGAAGCCTGGATGGCAAGCATCTTCACATCTTCGCACCTTCACTTTTAACATAAAATATGAAAGCTGTATTTATTTCCCTATATCAGGCCTTCTACGAAGAAATTATGGAGGTCTTAGACAAAAACGAGATTCGTGGTTTCACCTTCTGGAATGAAGTTCAAGGCCGCGGCTCCGAAGATGGCGAACCCCACTATGGCACGCATGCTTGGCCGACGTTGAATTCCGCTATCCTCACTTTTGTGCCAGACGAAAAAGTCGAACAACTGCTGAAGGATATCCACGAATTGGATCTCTCGGCTGAACAACAAGGCATCCGCGCTTTCGTTTGGAATGCCGAAGAAATGACTAATAAAAATTTGTAATCCTTAAAATTATTCCATTTATTTAAGGACATTTTCAAGTGGATAAATCAAAATTTTTAGAGTGTTTTGATATATTAAAAAAATTGTATATTTGCCGCTTGGAAAATAATTAAATATCAATAAAATATGAAAAGAGTATACAGTTTAATCAGTTTGTTGACAGTGATTATTTTATCGTGTTCATTGTCAATGAGTTATGCTCAGTGCAATGGGAATAATTCCTATTTGTACGGTGGCAAGGACGGTTCTTGCAAGTCCGGTATTGCAGTAGCAATAGGTCAGCATGAAACTCCGACTTCTGCTATGACATTGCCGCACTTCAAGGGTGGCAACAAAGCAATGTGCCGTTATATCAACAAAACCAAAGTTTACCCAGTGAACTTGAAAAGTCAAAGAGCTTCTGGTACTGCAATCGTTCAAGCAAAGGTCTTGGCCGATAGTACTTTGACAGATGTTGAACTCGTAACAAGTTCTGGTTATCAAGAAATGGATGATGAAGCCGTTCGCGTGGTTAAGTCATTCCCGAAAATGTGTCCGGCTACTCAAAGCTGCACCGCTCAGGATATGATTATCCAAGTTCCGGTTACCTTCTCTATGGAAGAAGAAGAAGCTAAAGAAAAACTCGCTCAACAAAAATCACAAATTCGTGAAATTGGACCGATTACTCTTTACTTTGAAAACGACCGTCCAGATCCGAGAACCAAACAAGACTATACAAGCACAGAATACAAAGGTTTGTATGATGCTTATATGAATCAAAGAGACAATTACATTGCCAACTGTTCTAAAGGTCTCACGGGCAGCCAAAAGTCTGACGCTGAAAACCAAGTTAAAGTTTTCTTCGACGACTCTATCGCAACAGGTTATGATCGCCTCGTGAAACTCACCAATGTCCTCGTTGACATTCTTGAAAGCGGCAGCTCTGTTTCTTTCAACATCAGTGGTTTCGCAAGCCCATTGAGCAATAGCGACTACAACATGCATTTGTCTTCCCGTCGTATCGAAAGTGTCCTTAACTATATGAAACAAGCTAATGGCGGCAAGTTGGCTCCTTACATCACAGGTGAAAAGGCTGGCCTTACCATTACTCGTAACCCTCAAGGTGAAGTTAACCACGCTGAATCTTCTCAAGCCCAAAGCGTAACCGTTTATGGTTTGCAAGCAGCAAAAGATAGAAGAATTGTGATCGACAATATTAAAGTTCGCTAATCCGAATTTAATATATAAAAATCCCCTTACGGTTTCCGTGAGGGGATTTTTTTTATGTCTGCTTAAGAAAGGTTGGCTTTGGTTATTCCATGCTGGAATGCGAAATGTATGAGTTCACTCGTCGTTGAAAATCCTAATTTTTTGAAAATATTGTTTTTGTGCGATTCTACGGTTCGTTTGCTGATTTCCAACTTCTCTGCAATGGCTCGGGCGGGATACCCTTGGGCGCATAGTTGGATGATTTCCAATTCCCGTTCGGTGAATTGCTGCTCTGCAGTTTCTCGGATTGTCTTAACAGAGTGAATGATTTCTGAGATGTCTTTGCCGAAATACTCCAGTCCGGACATGACAGAATCAATTGCCGTCAAAAGAACGGGCACATCGGCGTATTTGCTGATAAACCCCTCAATGCCCATTCCGACAAGATTTTCTATGACTTCGTTGGATGTCTCTGCGGAGATGACCAATATTTTGATGTCAGGGTAACGCGGTTTCACATATTTGACAATCTCAATCCCTGAACCATCTGTTAAAGTGAGATCCAATAATATGAGTTCAATGGGCGTTCCCTGATCGATTATATCAAGCGCCTCTTGAACACTGCCCGTTTCTGCCACTATTTCGCAGTCCGTTTCAGGATTGTTCAGGGCCATCTTCATTCCCATACGGGTGAGTAGTTGATCTTCAACAAGAAGTATTAGTGCCATCTTAGTCCTCCTTTTTACTATATAGTTTGTTCTTTCGGTGTTCTGGATTTTCAGCTTTTAAGGTGAAGGTGACGGTGGTTCCTTCTCCAAGGATGCTATGAATGAAAATGCGATTGCCTCCTTTCTCAATCATATCTTTGCATACCAATAATCCTAAGCCGGTGCCTCTTTCCCCATTTGTTCCTAATCTGGATTTCGTGCCTAATTGGAATGATTCAGTGATTTGCTCTTGGGTCATCCCTATGCCATGGTCGATAATGGATAATTGGTGATTGTTGTTTGTTTTATTAAGGGATATTTCGATGTTGCTATTCTCTGGAGAAAATTTAATGGCATTCGACAGCAGGTTCCGAATGATAAACTCGGTGAAATTGATATCTTCATATACTAAAATATCTTCGTTGATGTTGTGCGTAATGGTGATTTTTTTACTCTCTGCTTGACTATGTACTTTCCGGATGGCAGATTCCACAGAAGTCCGAATGTTCAGTCGTGTGGGAATGTATTCCATGCGCCCGCAGTCCAAGGATGACCATTGCAGCAGGTCGAAGAGCAAGTCGTTCATGGAATTTGTGGATTTTTGTAACTCGATCAAATATTGCTTTAGTTCAGTCGGCGGGATTTTGTCGAAATTGTCGGATACAATATTGATCATGTGCTTTTGAGCCGCCATTGGATTTTTCAAGTCGTGAGAAATAATTGAAAAATACTGCCCTTTGGTTTTGTTGAGTTCGGCCAATTGGATTGCCCTTTTTTTACGAATTCGAGTACTAATCAGCAGACACAATAAAATGATGGAGATGAGTATGATGATGGAAATGAGAACCCCGATGGCGTATCTCTGATGCAGGCTCTTATTTTGAATTAAAGCGAGTTCGGTCTCTTTACCCTGTGTGTTGTATTTGATTTCAAATTCATTGACTATCAGTTCGCGTTCATCTAATAAAAGGGAGTCTTTCAAGGCGCTGCTTTTTTCAAAATAGGATAGTGCTTTTGCCGGGTCACTGTCTTTATAGAGTTTATATAGATTATAGCAAACCAATTGGAGGATGTGTCTTGAATGAATTTGCTGGCATATTTTTTCGGATTCCAAGAAATATTGTTCTGCCTTATTGTTGTGATGCAGGGTTTGCTCAACACAACCCAGTTGCTTGAGGGTGTATGCCACTGAGATAGCATTGTCGGTTTTTCTGAAAATAGCAAGTGCTTTTTGGTAGTTGTCGATGCAGGAGGGCCAATCTTCTAATTTTTTTAAGATATTGCCTTTTTGAAGAATTCGGTTGGCTGTATGGTCATGGTGTTGCGCCTTTTGGTCCACTTGAAGTGCCTTGTTGAGGTATGTTTGGGCTTCTTGTATGCGATTTTCATAGAGTATAATGTTGCTTGCTAAGCCATATAGCGTTGCTAATTTGTCGTCGTTCGGATGCAATAATTCGATTTCGATGGCTTCTTTGGCATATTTTTCAGCTTGTTGTAATTTTCCAGTGGCAAGATAGATGCCCGCAAATGAGGCTAGTGCGTTGCTGATGAGGTTCTCATTTTGGATTTCGAGCCCGATGGAACGACTTTTTCGTGCGTACTTTAAAGAAGCGCTATATCTTCCCATTTTGAAATAGGCGTTGCTTAAGATTTCGTAGCAGTTGGCCAAGAAATGTCGGGTTTCAGGATCGTCTTCGGTTATTTGCTGCGTGGCCATGAGTGCATACTCGATGCTCTTTTGAAAGTCATTCAATTGCAACTCATGATAGGCCATTCCCAAATATGCTGCTGCTTCTATGTGCGTTTTAGGCGTGCTTTCTGTTATTTCGATTGGGTATTGAAATTGGTCGTCTTGAATGAAATATTGAACCAATTGAAGACCGATTTCATTGCGGTCTCCTCCTATTTTGCCCTCAAAGGAAAGAAATAAGGAGTCAACATTTGTTTTTGAAAAAGCTAGCGCTGACTCAAATAGCAATAGAATAATAAAAAGAATCCTCTTTGTCATGGACGGTATGGTATTTTAATGGATAACAATATGGGTAGAGCAAGGGTAATAGTTTTTTTCTACCTATTGAATAGAGGGAGGAGGATGGCGAGTGACTCTTATTTTGCAGAGGTTAGTTCAAGGTGTTGTTTTAGTATTTGTGCTTTTTGCGGGCCGATGGTTTCGGCAATTTCTGTCAAACTGGCTTGGCGTATTTTGGCGACGCTTTTGAATTTAGTCAGCAATTTCTTCTTCAGTACGGGGCCAATGCCGGGGATATCATCTAGAACGGATGCTATGCTGGTTTTAGAACGGCGGTTCCGATGGTGCGTGATGCCGAAGCGATGCACCTCGTCGCGTACATATTGCAGTAGTTTTTGAGCTTCTGATTTCTTGTCAATATAGGTAGGGTATTCGTCGCCGTATTTGTAAATGTCTTCTAATCGCTCGGCAATGCCGATGAGCATCACGCGGTTTTGGATGTTCAAGTCGCAAAGCGATTTGTAGGCGGAGGTTAGTTGCCCTTTCCCGCCGTCAATGACGACGAGGTCGGGTAGTGGCTTCTCTTCTTCCAGGAGCCTGTGATAGCGGCGATAGACAACCTCTTCCATGGATGCGAAGTCGTTGGCACCGACGACGGTCTTGATGAGATAGTGCCGGTACTCTTTCTTGGCGGGTTTGCCATCCAGAAAGCAAACCATGGCGGCCACGGGGTCGTCGCCTTGCGTGTTGGAATTGTCGAAACATTCGATATGGCGCGGCAGCACTTTCATGCCCAAGGCGGTCTGCAACGCCTGCAGCACGCGCTGACTACGGCGCTCCGGATTGACTAAGTCCTGTCTTTTTTTCTTTTCTAAAAGATAGAAATGCGCATTGCGTTCGGCCAGTTCGACTAACTTGCGCTTGTCTCCGCGCTGCGGCACTTGGAATTCCCATCCTTCAGCCTCAATAGTGGGCATGAAGGGCACTAAGATGGTAGCAAACAGGTTTCCCAACTTCTCTTTGATTTCCAGCATGCCTGCCCAGAGCAAATCTTCTTTGCTGAGGTCCATCTTGTTGTTGATTTCAATAATCTGCGCTTGCACAATGGCCCCATCAATGATACGCATGAAACTGATGTAGGCACAGTCATTTTCTTCTTCCATGCCGAACACATCCATGTTGGTCATAGTAGGACTGACCACAATGGATTTGACCACAAAGTTCTCCAGGATTTCAATGCGGCTTTTGATTTCTTTGGCTTTTTCAAATTCCAAATTGTCAGCATAGCGCATCATTTCTTCTTTCAATTGGTTGATTACCTCTTTGCGGTTGCCTTTGATGATGTCTTGAATTTTGCGGATGTCTTTTTGGTATGCTTCCTGTGAAATAAGACCGCAGCAAGGCGCAGCGCATTTTTTCAATTGGTGTTGAATGCAAGGCCGGTCGTTCTGAACCAATCGCTTGCAGTTGCGCAATTGAAACATGCTGTTAATCGTATCCAAAAGCACATTCATCTGTTTGACGGATGAATATGGGCCATAAAGATGCATTTGGCTGGGATTTGGATTGCGTGTGGAAAAGATGCGCGGGAAGTCTTCTTTGGTGATGGCAATCCAGGGATACGATTTGTCATCTTTCAGCAAAATGTTGTAATGGGGCTTGAATTGCTTTATCATACTGTTTTCCAAAAGCAAGGCTTCCCATTCTGTATCCACGACGGTAGTCTGGATGTCGCGGATTTTTGTGACGAGCATCCGAACTTTGGCCGAATCATGTTCTTTGTTGAAATAGGAGGACACGCGTCGTTTGAGCCGTTTGGCCTTGCCCACATATATGACGGTGCCCTTATCATCGAGAAACCGGTACACTCCTGGTTTCTCGGGCAGTGTCTTCAAAATTAGCTTTAGGTTTTCTCGAATTTCTTTCATCGTTTCCTATTTCATGAGCGGCAAAAGTACAAAAAAATGGCAAATCGAGAATTGAGAATTGACAATTAGGGGGACTCCAAGAAGTCAATGTCAAGGTCAATGGTCAAAGTTTCATAAGTAGAGAAGTAGAAAGGTAGAAAAGTATAGGGGAACTTCCAAATGCTAATGGTTGCCGCAGGCCAACCACTTTTCTGGGTTTATTTGAAAACAATGGCGTTGGGATTGAGACCGGCTGAAAATGTGAACTTTTTTTGGCCCTCTTTGTTGAAGCAGATGACATCCCCTGTGACAGAGAAGTCGTGTACATCGGTGATATAGACATCTCCATTGATGGGGTTGACGGTTATGCTGTAGGGCATTTGAATGTGGGTTCCATCTTTGATGAAACAATCGCCTTGATCGTAGCTGTCGTTGTGCAAGTTGATAACCCGTATGGCATCTGATGTTCCTTTGTATCTGACATCGTAAACATATGCTTTGCCATCAAAAATGGTGAAGTTCTGGATGTTGTTCCAAGTCCGATAGGTCTCGTTTGTAGAGGTTATGATTTCAAGGAGGCGTCCTGCCTCATCTCCGTAGTTGCCTTTACAGCAGACATAAATTCTGTTGCCGTCGCAGCAGACTTTGGATGGGTTTTTGCCCACGATAACGGTGTCTATCATTTCGAGAGTGTTGACATCAAATACAGACAAGGTATTGTCGTAGTTGGGGTAATTCAAACCGCCGGAATTTGCCACATAGAGTTTGCCATTGCAGACGCAAAGTCCCTCAGGATTGCTGCCGGAATAGAAGGTGGCGTCTATATCCAATGTGCTGGTGTCAATGCGAACGATGTCGCCGTCAAAGCAGCTGACAAAGGCCTTGCCGTTGTAGAATGCAATGTGGCGAGGACTTTTTCCTGTCAAGGATATTGCTTTAAGGGATTTGGCAGTTTTGACATCCATAATTTCCACCCGGTTGGAGTTGTTGATAACGGCGTACATTTTGTTGCCGTATCGTTGTAAATCATTGCCAGTGTCGCCTAAACCGCGATTGTTGACTTGCGTGAATATGTCATCGGTGAGAGCCTGGCTCTCAAAGTCATAGTACGAAAGGGTGCAGTTGTTCATTTGGAAAAGACCTTCGTTGAGGATGTAGATGCCATCTGTGCCCGCATTGATAGGACCGTCAGGGCCCGGTTGAGGTTGGGGCTTGCAACCTGTGAAGAAAAGGGTGGTGAAAAGGATGAATAATCCGATGAGCTGTTGTCTAAAAGACAATTTTTGTGCGTTTGAGTTTTGTTGTTTGAAATGCATTTCCTCGGCATTTATTAAGTTAAAAAATATGCTTCTGGAAACGGCCATTGAAAGTTTTTCTCAAAGTTCGAACCTGCCTATCTCCCGAAGCGGTTAACAACTCGTCAATTGGCAGGTTTTCTGACTTGCCCTTTTCGGAATGCCTTCCCATCGTATGACAGTGGCGTTTTTTTTCCGAAAGCGGATAGGGCTTACAGCAGCGGGTACTGTACAGGAATCACACCTGTTTCCCTTTCAGGATTTTGGATAAAATCCTTCACCATTTGAACGCGGCAAAAATAGAAAAAAATATGATAGGAAAAACGAATTTTAGAATTCAACGGCAAATTTTACATTGACCAATCTGCCAGTGAGGTAGTTAGGCACAGGGCGTTGGACATTGCCGATGTCCGTAATCCAGAAGTAAGATGAAACGTTGTTGACACCCAACAAATTGAATACCTCAATATAGATGCCGGCATTTTTAATGCTGCGGATGAAAGGAGATCTGTTGCGCATACGGTCGCGACTTTGTTCCAAGAACATGAAGGAGAATCCCATATCGACACGACGATACCAGGAGGTACGGCTAATCCGTTGATATGCCTCAGAACGTGGCGGTCCGTATGGCAGACCAGAAGCAAATACGAGGTTGATGTGAACGCGGAATTGGGGATATCCGGGAATGTGGTCTTGGAAGAACAGGTTGAATGAAACGCGTTGGTCCGTTGGGCGAGGAATGTAGCCGGGCTCAATGACGTTGCCGTCTTTGTCGGTGTAGGAGTCGCCGATGATGTCTTCGGCGGTTTTCATGAGGGACATGGCGAACCATGACTCCAATCCGCGGATGAACTCGCCGCTGATTTTCAAATCCAAACCCGTAGCGTAGCCGACGGCGTTGTTGCGACCGCTATAGATGATGCGCACATTGTCAACGTTGTAGGAGATGAGGTGGTCCATATATTTGTAGTACGCTTCGGCGGTGAATTTGAATGGACGACGCCAGATGCTGAAGTTGTATTCGGCACCGGCAATGACTTGGTAGGAACGCTGGGAACGAATGCTGTCGTTCAGAGAACCATCGGGGAAGCGCATTTCACGATAGAAAGCGGGCTGGTAGTAAATGCCCGTTTTAATATTGAAACTCCAATCATGTTTCCAGTGAGGATTGTAGATGAATGCGAGTCGTGGCGATACGGTGAATTCTTTCGGGGTGAAGGTCCAATAATGGCATCGGAGTCCAGCGTTGAGCATAAATTTGCTGCTGTCGCCATCAATCTTCCAGAGGTCTTGTATGAATCCAGTAAAGCGGAAAGTGCTCAAATCGTTGAAAGCAGTCAGGTAATTGTCTTCGCCAAACGTCAAGATGCGGGATGGGTCGTCCAATGGAATGGAGTCTCCTACGGGCATGGGAATGTAAGGCAGGGTGTAGCCCGAAGAGTCGTACATGGTCCACTCTTTGATCTGGTCGTGGATGATTTCGTTTTGTGCTTTGATGCCCCAAGATAAAGTGTTGTGGTAAGGCAGTTTGTGCTCGCCGCGCAAATCGGCAGCAGACACTACGGATTTGATGTGATTGCGGGCGTGTTCCAAGTAGGTTCCATAGGAACGAACGGAGACTTCTTGAGCAATTTCACCATCTTCATTGCCGAGGTCGGCTTCCAAATCGCTCAAAAAATATTGACCTTGGATATCGTAAGATTCACTCTCCTTGGCAAAATAGGAGGAGATGATGAACTTCAGGTAGTTGCGGTCGTTCGGGCGGAAATGAAAGGTCAGGCCGCCGAGGTAGTTTTCGTATTTGTCGATCTCTTGACCGTCAAAATAGACGGTCAAACGACGAAATTCGCTGACGTTGCCAAAATCGGTCTCGCGGCTTTCTGGCTGGTAGAGGTACTTGTTGTGGGTGAAGTTGCCCAACAAGCTGATGCTGAATTTTTTGGTGATGTCCCAATTGAGCAGCATTTGCGTGTCGAAGAAACGGGGCTTGTAGTCACCGGTGGTTTGCATGGACTTGAGCAAGTAGGCGCTGGACTTGAAGCGGACGCCGACCAAGAAAGAAAAGCAGCTGTCCACCTTGCCTTCCGCGTGAGCGGTGGCGCCTAACATGCTGGCAGAGATGGACCCGCCATATTGGGTGGGCTCTTTATATTGGACGTCCAAAACAGAGGACATCTTGTCACCGTATTTCGCTTCAAAGCCGCCAGCGGAGAAGATGACGTTGCCGGTCAAGTCAGTGTTGACAAAACTCATTCCTTCTTGCTGGGCGCTGCGTACCAAAAATGGACGGTAGATTTGGATGTCGTTGACGAAGACGAGGTTCTCATCAAAATTGCCGCCGCGTACATTGTATTGCGAACTTAACTCATTGGTGGAGGAGGTGCCAGGCAGCATCTTTATCAGGGACTCCATGCCGCCGTTAGGCGAGGGCATCTGGAAGGATAACCGAGGATCAACATGAATGTATCCTGATTCGTTGTTGCTGCGAATGTTGACTTGCTCCAGCCGATTGCCAATGGTGCGCATCAGCACGGTGATATTTTGCGTTTCCTTCTTGTTCAGTCGAACTGTGATGACCGTGTCCTTGTGACTGATTTGTTGGAAATAGATGCGCAGCGTAGTGCTTTCCGGAAGGTCGAGTACGAATTGACCGTAATCATTGGAGATGGTCTGAATGTCGTGGTCCAACACTTGGATGATGGTGTGCTCAATGGGCTGTCCTTCTTCATCTTGTACGGTGCCGCGCAAAGTGACTTTTTGCCCGAATAGGACCAAAACACTTGCCCATAGTAGTATGACCGTTAAGATGAATTTTTTATTCAAGATGATTTGAAAAATGAAACCGGACTATATACGCCTAAATGATAAAAATATTGTGTGGTTAGAAAAAAAAAGCTGCTGTAATAGCATTACTACAGCAGCTCGTATTTCTTCTTTTTGAAGGATTATAAGATACCTTTTTCAGCAGCTTCAACGAGGCATTTGTAAATGCCTTTTTTGTTGATGTCGCGCATTCCGTGTGCGGAAACTTTGAGGTAAACCCATTCATCTAATTCTGGAACATAGAATTTTTTAGTATGCAAGTTTGGCTTGAATGTTCTCTTCGTTTTGATGTTGGAGTGTGAAACATTGTTACCAACTATCGCTTTCTTTCCTGTAATTTGGCAAACTCTTGACATTTTTTCTATCGTTTTTTAATGATTAATATTCCTTATTATTTTGGGCGGCAAAAGTACAAAAAAAATCTATATTTCACAACTACCTGTTAGTAAAAAAATTATTATTTTTTCATTCTGCCAATATACAGCGTATTGAGTAGGCATTTTCCTTTTCGGAATGCCTGTGTAGTAGGGATTCGCAACTGAAAATGGATTGTTCGCTGTTGGTGTTTTCGGAATAAATTTCAGGAGAACTGGACCAAAAACGAGTTTCGCCGAGCAGATTTTCGTAGCGTTCTGTGCTGCCATTGTAAAAACCGGCGGGCAAAGCCGCAAAACCGGTGCTGTTGTTTCCGCTACTTTCATTGATCCAATAATCCGCAGAACGAAGCGCATAAGCCCCATGCGTGCTCAGCATTTCATATTGGGAGCGGTCGGGCAAGTACCATCCTTCGGGACAAATGCCGCGAATGTGACCAATATCGTCCACTATGACGGTGTGTGCGGAATCGGTGGCTTGGTGCCAATTGTATAATCGACCGAAGATTCGAATGTTTTCAGCTTTATCGGGAAATTCATAGGATATGTACCCGTAAGTGTCTTGGATGGCTCGTCCGTCCGCATAAAATCGTGACTCCAAGTTGCGTTGTGTCCAGCATAAATTGTCGATGCGAACCGCGGTGTAATGGCTCCCTTCAAAGTCAATGGCGTCTGGACACGGAACACCTCTCACAAAGAGGGTGAGACTGTCCTGAATAATATCGCATCCACTGCCATATATGGCTACATAATATCGACCAGACTGCAGTTCGTCTGTTATGGGCAGTATGGTGTTCTGCGTGTGTGCTTCAAATCCGTTGGGTCCTGTCCAAACATATTCCACCTCACCCAAGGAGATACCGTAGAAATGACAGGTGTCGCCAATGTACATGTGCAGATCGTGCTGATTGTCTTCAGCCCATCCCTTTCGGATTTCTTTGAGATTGTTGATGGTAAAGTTGGTGATGAAATGCGATGCGCAATCGTCAGTGAGTTCTAATGACATGCCTTGCCCGAGATGGCATGGAATGTCCCAAAAGTCGCCGTCGTTGTTGGTGGCTATGACATTGCCACTGCCGTCGGGGGCATCATATAGTTTGTATGTGTATGGCTCTACGCCATGTTTGCTTCTAACGCGTACAAATCCTGTTTCGTCATGCGCATCGCAAACATAGGCGTAAAGGTAGTCTAAAGCAAATCGATTGCCGTCCCAAACGATGATGCTGTCCCAAACATAGCAAGGGTTTTGCGATAACAATTCCGGATTTTCGTCGGGGAGTGCGTACATGCTCAATGTGTAGTTTCCTAAAATGCCGGCTGATAGGGTGTCTCCAAGTTGTATCGCATTGATGGAGTGGTTGAGTATGCCTTCAGAACGAATGTCAAAGTAGGTGTCCAAATTCGTTCCATTGTAGGCAAAGGATCCGGCCACAGGTATGATTTCCAATCTGCTGCATTGTGGTTCGAATAAGAAGGTGGGCTTAACCGCTGTGTCAGGAATGTGCAGATAGTTGATGTCTTGGACAATGGTGTCGTTTTTCATTTCGCAAGGATATGAAACCACCCAGACATAACGCCCGTTGGGGAGACCTGTCGCCGTTAGTTTGATGGTGGGGCGGATACTGTGAGACCCCGGTTCTTCATAGGTCCCGAATGAGATATCGAATGCTGTTTCGGAGTGCTCTTTAGTGTAATTCCAAGTTTCTGGTATGTTGCTTGTGGCTATGAAGTTGTAGGCATTTCCATGGGGACTTTCAATGATGCGGATGGTGTCTCCGAAGTAGGTGTACATGTCGCTGTTGGATGACCAGGTCGCTGTGGGAGAACCATAGGCCTGATATAAACTGATGCTGTGCTCGGAATCGGGACAATAGTGCTGCGATGTTTCTTCAAGCAAACTGATCCATTTTACGGGGTGAAAATAGTCGGGCGTTCGCTGACTGAACCCGTAGTAGTCGTAATATCGAGCTGTTGCATATAAGGGGTTGTAGTTGGCATCGAAAATCTCAATGACTACGCTGTCTCCATCCCATTGCGGATCTCCTTTCCAGGAAAATACCCACTGGTATTTTAATGCATCCGTTTCGCTAAATGTTATAACCGTATCTGCACTAAGATTTGTAACTTTGTATCTGAGAGGGAAGGTGATGTAGTTGTGGTATTTTACCCCAAGCGAACTGGTGTTTAAGGTCCCGGCGGTCGTGTAACCAAAATATTCGTGGCAATTCACGCTGTCGCCGATATTTGTACATTGTAAATTGGAATGTAAAAAGGAGATGTTCAGAATGCCATAGTCTCGTTCGGTTAGTCCACTATGATACCCACAGCTGTCATAATAACTTGGAATGGAATGGTTGTAAAGTGTTTTTAATGAGGTGAAGTCGCTATTGTCGTATTGCGGATAAATCTTGAATTTGGAAGATATAATGGTGTCGGAACAGGGGACCAGCCTTGTTTGTAGGGTGATGTTTTGATACCAAAGTTGACTATAGTCGGCGGCAGCGCTTACGGTGTCGTAAAGCATGATTTCAGAAGAGGGCGATGTGGGAATGAGGCGCCAGGGCGTCGTGTCCTGTGCTCCGCGAGTGTTGGGGTTTATGAATCGGTATTCGTAATGCTGTTCCCATTGATTGCTGTATCTGTAATAGTCGTCGTTGCTGCCGTCGCCTGGTATATTGCTGAATATTTTCTTGAAAGTGATAATGTTGTTGCTGTAGAGGTCTCCCGAACTGTTTCGTAGAAGGTCGCGCTGGGACAAATGACTGTGTTTTATGCGCGGTACTGTTGCGCTGAGCGCCGGCATGTAGTATCCGCAGCCATCATGACAAAGAAAATAGTAGTCGCCAATTTCTAAGCTGTCGATGGTGTAATAGTTGAAGTAATCGTATTTTAAGGGGTTGATGCCATCGTGTTGGTGCTGGTCGAAGGTGGCAGTCTTGTAAAATATGGTGTCCGCACCATGAATTTTCCAGATGTCAATAACATAGGGAAAAATGCCGTCTTCAATGTTTATTTGCACTTTGCCGTTATGGGTGCATTCGAATGCGGGCACGATGCCGTAGGGCGCTGAGAATGAAAAGATGTTGTAAGGGATCCCGCAGCGAGGCACATCGTACTCTTGTCCGATTACGATATTCGTTATGGTGTCGCTGATGATGGTGAAAGCTTCGGATTGTGCCTGCTGGGTGGCACAGAGGGCGGATACGATGACGCTATATTTTCCCGGCCGCAATTGCGTGATGTCTGGCAACTCAGTGTGGGTGATGCTGTCCAACCCGACCTGCGGAATATAGGTGTATCGTATCTGCTCTAAAATAGAGCCCGCTGTGTCTGATAATGTGCAGTGGATTTCACCGTTGGCTTGGCAGGTGGATGGCGCCGTGGTCACATTCAACTTTATAGAACACGGCTGTGCGTGCAAATTTGTTGCTAAACTGTTAATGAGAATCCAAAGTAGGATTGCCGTTCTGAGTTTTGGAAATTCTTGGATAAGTTTTGAATGCTCATGTAAGGGCGTGTTTTGTTGATGGATCATGATTTTTTTTTGTTTTGTTAACTAATTGAAATATATTGTTGTGCGAATAATAATCGTAAACATGGTAGCATATCATAACGGTTTGGCTGGAACCATTAATGACGCTGCAAAAATACAAAAATATTCAATTAGTTAAAAATAATTTAATTTTAACAAAATATTGTTAAAATTAAGCCATGGGAAGTTTGTGTTCTGGTTCGCTCCTCAAGTAGAGCAGCACATTTGTTATTGCAATGAAATCTACACCTGCACGTACCTCAAACATTGATTCTACTAATATATTTAATATAAGGATGAGGGCAAATGAACTGTAGAGTATGTCGTGCCGTTTGATACCGCAAACGAGTGGGTAAAAACAGTATATCAGCAGAATGATGATTCCCGGAATCCCCGTGGTAAGTAGGTTCTGCAAATATTGGTTGTGTGCATTGAACCGGTGGCCGATGAGGTTTTTATAATTGTGTTGGATGGCATGGAGACTCAATTCGTCGATGGCGTCGCCAGTGCCTACGCCCCAGGGCAGGTTGTTTTGGGCGACTTCCCAAGAGGATTTCCATGTTGACAATCGTATTTGGGTGCTGTTATAGCTATTGGGATTTTCATGTCTTTGAGACAACTGTTTGACGGTGTTATGGAATCTGCCCAGTACATAAGAATCTGATTTTTGCATGAAAAGGAACAACCCCAGTGCGAAAATACCTAAGCAAATTCCTCCAATAACTCTTTTTTTTGTGGTTTTTAATAGGTAGAAAAACCATAGGATGGTAAGTACGCCGAATACGAGTATGGCCGCTTTGGAACTGAGGCAGATGATACCTGCAAAAAGGAGGGCAAGTACGGCCGTCAGTGCTATAATTAGACCAGTAGATAATGCTTTTCTCTTATTATATAAATAGTATAATACAATATAAAATGCCAATGTGGCGTACATGGAGATGTAGGTCGGGTGGTAGAGCAATGAAAAACTGCCGTAAAAGAAAAAATAGTGGTTGCCGGTCAGAATAAAACGATAAAGAGCAACGCAGAAAAGCACTAAGATGTGGATGGTGGTCCCTGCTGCAAAAATGCCTAATGTCTGTCGGATTCTTTGCTTGGTCAGCAAAGTTGGCACATAAGGTAACATGACTATGGGGGCTGTGAAGAACCACAGGTAGCAGTCGAAGTACGACTTGGCATGTCCTTTGTTGTAGGATATCGTCACTCCGTAAATGACGGTGAGGCATATTAAAGTGAAAATGATGAGGGCAAGTCCTCTTTTGTTGGCTATGATATGCTGCCATTTGTTTTTCCATTGCCATTCTATTATCCAGTTGAGTAGCATGAGCATGGCGATGGGAAGCATCAAGTAGGTAGTAAAGGGTAGGGTGGCCGCACTGAGCAGCAGCAGGGCAAAGAATATATTGAAATGCCAGTTTTTTGAGAAAAGTCCTGCGATAGCGTTCATCAATTTCTTATTTTTCAAGTAGGTCAGGACGGCGCTCTTGGGTGCGCTGCAGTTGCTGGTTCATCGTCCATTCTGCTATGAGTTTGTCATTGCCAGAAAGCAATACGTCGGGTACGCGGTGCCCACGAAAGTCGGCGGGACGTGTATATACAGGAGCGGAGAGCAGGTCGTCTTGGAAGGAGTCTGATAGTGCGGAGGTCCCGTCGCCGATAACCCCGGGGATGATGCGCGCCAAGGAATCGGTGATGACCATGGCTGCCAGTTCTCCGCCGGAAAGCACATAATCGCCGATGCTTAAATCTTCTGTTATGTAAAGCTCGCGCACGCGCTCATCTACGCCTTTGTAATGCCCGCACAAAATCATGATGTTGTTCAGCATAGACATTTCGTTGGCTTTGTGCTGGTCGAATTGCTTGCCGTCGGGCGCCATCAAGTAGATGGCGTCGTATGTCCGTTCGCTTTGCAGATGCTCGATGCAGCGTGCTATCGGCTCTATCATCATCACCATGCCAGCACCGCCCCCAAAGGGATAGTCGTCTGCTCGATGATGCTTGTCGGTGGTGTACGCGCGGATGTCATGCGTGTACACTTCCAAATAGGATTTGTCTATCGCACGCTTTAGAATGGAACATCCTAAAACTCCGGTGAACATCTCTGGAAAAAGTGTTAGTATGTCTATGCGCATAGTTATAGTTTTTCTATCATCATGATGCCGTCTCGGAACGGCAATAGTAAGTTTCGAACCCGCTCGTCTTTCTGAACGCGGTCGTTGAAAGCTAATATCGCTTGGGTGTCGCGGTCATTGCGGACTACTTCTTGAGTTACTTTCCCATTCCATAAGGTGTTGTCAACCAAGATAAATCCGTGCTGCTTCACTTTCGGTAAGACCGCTTCGTAGTAATTGCCATAGTCTTCTTTCTCTGCATCTATGAAAACCAAGTCCCAGGGATAATCAAGTTGACTGATCAACTCTTTGGCATCGCCAATATGCAATTGGATGCGGTCGCGATAACCTGCCGCGTCCACATATTGCCGAATTCGGTCTTCGTATTCGATGTTGACTTCTATGGTGTGTAATTCTCCTCCGGCCTGTAAACCGCCGGCCAGACAAATTGCCGAATACCCCGTGAAAGTGCCAACTTCTAAGATGTGTTTGGGATGAATCATCTTAGAAACCATGGATAAAAACTCCCCCTGCAACTGTCCCGATAACATGCGCGGATTGATGGTCTCCAAGTGCGTTTGACGGTTGAGACGGTATAGTAATTCGCTTTCGGGAGTCGTGTGCGCTTCGCAGTAGGACTCAATATCGTGGTCTATCAGGTCGAATGTGGACATCTTATGAGAGTTCGGCAATGGTCTTGTTGACTTCTTCTTCCGTTTTCGTCAGTTTGTCTTTACAGATTTTGATGAGTTTGGTGGCCTTTTTGATGTTTTCGGACAAATCATCTACAGAGATGTCGGCATTCTCCATCTGTTGAACAATGTCCTGAAGTTGCTTGAAAGCTTCGGTATAGGTGAGATTTTCTGCCATAGCATTAATATTAATATAGTATGCCTACGCGGACGCCGGCAAAATGATACAATATTTTTTGAACTGCATTAGTGGAGTAGGCCGAGAAATCCTGCTCGCCAGGTTTAGGAACCGTGTAGCGAATGTCGGAATATTGTGCTTTATAACAACCTGCTATCACTAAGGATACTTTGCTGTTGAATTTGAGACGGATGCCCAGACCGCCTTCGCCCATAGGACCTGCACTGGTGCCGTGGACAACTCTGTCCATGGTCTCTGGCTTGGATTGGAGATACCATTTGAAACCATAACCGAGGTTCACATACGCCATAGGGGATATTTTTTTGTCAATCATATTGACGCTGAAATTCAAATATACCGGAACGAATGCCGTGTATTTCCAAAAATCTAAACCGGCGCCAATGCCCATATAGAAATAATTGTTGAACTGGTAGGCCAACAGTTGGTTGATTTGGAAGTTGGGGTTCTTATTGTAAACTGTCTTCAAAATACCGCCATTTTGATCTGACAGATCAATTTTGCTTAATCCGCTAGCATAACCAAAGGAGGTCATATATACGAATTTATGCTCTTGCTGGCTGTGCGCGCGCTGCGCTTGGACTGAACAGACGAGAAATAAGACTCCGATAATGCAAAGAAGGGTTCGTTTCATATTCATTGTGATAAAGTTCAAGATTGTGTTTTGGATTGTATGAGTTCGCGAGCGGTTGCGATAGCGGATTCGGTGACATGCGCACCGCTCAGCATGGTTGCAATGGCCTGCTCCCGTTCGCTGTTTGTGAGCATTTTAAGATTGGTGGTCGTCTGACCCTGAGATGTTTCTTTGAAAACCAAATAGTGCTGCTTGCCAGTGGCCGCTATTTGGGGCAGATGGGTGATGGCTATGACCTGGTGACCTTCGGCCAATAATGACATTACTTTCGCAACTTTGTTGGCAGTCTCTCCAGAAATTCCCGTGTCGATTTCATCAAAAATGACGGTCGGCAGCAGCACGGAATCCGTGATGATAGACTTGAGGGCTAACATGAGTCGGGACATCTCGCCGCCGGATGCTATTTTGCTAACATCTGCCGGCGCTACGCCTTTGTTCGCTGAAAATAGAAATATCGCTTGGTCCATGCCGTTGTCGTGAACGGCGTCGGTGGTTTCTAATTTGATGCTGAATTGACAGTTGGACATGCCTAACAGACTCAGCCGTTGCATCATAGATTTCTCTAACTTAGACAAAACGGCTTGTCTGGATTTAGTTAGCTTTTGTGCTAATTGTATGGTTTGCTTCTCTAAGCGGGCACGATCAGACTCCGCTTGGTCCAAAGCTTCCTGGTTGTCAGTATAATGCAATAAAGTTTCTTCCAGTTGCGCTTTCAGGTCGAGCAAACCTTGTATATTTTCTACTTGGTATTTTTTTTCTAATGTATAGATGAGGTCAATGCGTTCGTTTAGACGGTCCAACTCTTGTGGGTTGACTTCGACTTCGGCCTCTTTACGACTTATTTCATAAGATAAGTCTTGGATTTCAATGATTGCATTATGCAGTCGATTGGCGATCTCTTGGTAGTCATTGCCCAGATGAGTCAAGGCACTGCACTCGGATTCTACAGATTTCAGTTGCTGCAAAATGGTTTCCCCATCTTGCTCTGAAAGTTGTTGGGCAGCTCTGTAGAGGTGCTCTTTGATTTCTTCGGCGTGACTGAGCAACTCGATATTTTGCTCCGTTTGCGTTTGCTCTTCAGGTTGCAGGTGCGCTTGTTCTAACTCCTTGACAGTAAAATTGTGGAATTCCTGTTGCAGTGCGGCATCGGCACATTGCTGCTTGAGTTGATTGTACTTCTCCTCGGTGCGTCGCCATTGAGTTAGACTCTCACGGTAGGCTGCTCGAGTCTCTTGATTCTGCGCATATTGGTCAATGATGTTGAGGCGGAACCCAGAATCGTTGATGAGCAAGTTTTGATGTTGTGAGTGGATGTCAATGAGGATAGAAGCAAGATTTTTCAGTGTGTTGAGTGTTACTGGCGTGTCATTGATGAAGGCACGCGACTTTCCTTTCTCATTGATTTCCCGGCGGATGATGGTCGTGTCCTGATAATCTAAATCGTTCTCCTCGAAAAAAGACTGCAAAGAAAGTGTGCTTATGTTGAAGGTTCCTTCCACTATGCATTTGCGCTCTTTGTCGTAAAGAATGTCGGTGTCGGCACGGTTCCCGAGTATTAGAGACAGCGCCCCCATGAGAATGGACTTGCCGGCGCCGGTCTCACCTGTGATAACGGTGAACCCCTGGTCAAAAGTGATGCTTAATGACCGGATGAGCGCATAATTCTCGATTTGCAGGGCCTGCAGCATGTTGACTATTTGCTGGTGGAGTTAATAGCGTCGTATTTGGAAGAGTTCGTCGGGTCGATCTGTTTCATGATGTTCACCACTTGCGTCTTTTCACTCGGCATACCTTCTTTGAAGATGTTGATGATTTCTTCGTATTTGGTGTTGCAAATAATTCTGACGATAGCCAAGTTGGATTTTTGGGCGTTGACTTGCTGAAGCAGTTTGAGACTTTCCAAAATGACAGCCCGTCCTGCGTCAGGGGTTTCGTTCATCACATCCAGACCCAAACGGTGATATTGGTAATAGAAATCGTGAACTTTGCTGTAAGTGCTGTTGGTGAGATTTTCGGTAATCCAGTAGCGGTTGTTTTGTCCGCTTTCTGCGACATTCCACCCCTTTTCTTTGGACGATTGATTCAAGTTTACGATGGACTGGCAGTTGTTGTAGTAGGGAGCACCGCCGTTCATGGAGAATGAATCGAATTCCACGGCCAAGAAAAGATTGAGGTAATAGGCAATCAATGAGGTGAATTGCGACAAATTGGTGTTGTCTGCATATTCCAAAGGATCGCCTTCAGCGTAGGTGAATTGGATGTTCTTATCTTGAAAGTTGACGAGTGTGGTCTTGTAACTGGCCTTGTAAACGGGTCTTTGGAGAATGATGTTCATAGTGCCTTTCATCACATCGCCGGCAACTTCGGTCAGGTTGATTTGCAAAGCACATTCAATGCGCTCGTTGGTCTTCAGCGTGTATTGACACCATTTCCGCTCATGAATGAAGGTGTACAACTTCTGTTGCAAGTCGTTGTATCTTTGTTGGTTGCCGTTGCCGGTCACTTGGTTCGCATTGACAGACACTTGACATTGGAAATCCTGTGCCGAAATAGCTCCAATGAAGAGGAAGAGCAGGCAAGTTAACAAGGTTCGTTTCATCGTTGTATTTTATTCGTGGCTATTCAATTTATATATAAGGTTCAAAATGTCCTTCGCAATGTCGGCTTTGCTTTTCAGTTCACTTTCAAAAGCATCGCCTGCCTTAGTGAGCATGATGACTTTGTTGGTGGCTGTGCGGAAGCCGGCACCTTTGGTTCGCAGTGAGTTGAGAACGATGACATCTGCGTTTTTATTATGCAGCTTTTTTTGCGCATTCTCGATTTCGTGTTCCGTCTCTAAGGCAAAGCCAACGAGTGTTTGCGTTGGGCGTTTGATTTTGCCGATGGAGGCCAGAATGTCTTTGGTCTTAGTGAGATGGAGTTCGAGATTGTCGCAGTTCTTCTTGATTTTCTCCGGTGCGACTTCTGCCGGAGTGTAATCCGCAACGGCAGCTGACATAATCATAATGTCCTGACTTTCAACGACGGCCATACATTGCTGGTACATTTGCTCGGCGGTGGTTACATCCACGCGCTGAATGTTCGGGTGGCGGGTGGTCAGGGAAGTAGGACCCGTAATGAGGGTGACTTCCGCGCCTTGCTCAGCGGCGGCTTCTGCAAGGGAGAATCCCATAAGTCCGGAAGAATGGTTCCCAATGAATCTTACGGGGTCGATGGGCTCATAGGTGGGCCCAGCGGTAATCATCACTTTGCGACCTGAAAAGCGCTGTTGTGCAGCAAAATATTGATTGATTATGGTAAAGATATTTTCAGGTTCTTCCATTCTTCCGTTGCCGGAAGTGCCGCATGCCAAAAAACCGCTCGTAGGAGCGATGATGTGGCATCCCTTTTGTCGTAGCAGTTCGATGTTGTGTTGTACGGTCGGCTCTGCGAACATTTTGTCGTTCATAGCCGGAGCGATGAAGATGGGCTTCTGACAGGCCAATAGCATGGTGGAGAGAGCATCGTCGGCTATGCCGCAGGCATACTTGCCGATAATGTTTGCGGTGGCGGGCGCCACAACTACACAGTCGGCCCAGTCTGCCATGCTGATATGCTGGACGTCCCGATGCTCGGTGGGGTCAAACAAGTCGCTGTACAGCTTGTTTTGCGATAGGGTCTCAATGGTGAGCGGCGTGACGAATTGCAGTGCGCTGCGCGTGGCTACCACGCGAACCTCACAACCGCTGCTCTTGAACAACCGAATCAAAAACATGGTTTTGTAGGCGGCAATGCCTCCCGTAATCCCGATGACTATGTGCTTGCCCGTCATTGCTTCCATTTTTTGATTATTCGCTATCTGCGTCTTTGAAATAGACTTGGTCGTTTTCAAATTCGTACAAAGCCATTTGGGTCGGCTTCGGGAGCTGTTCGTAGAATTTGGACAATTCTATTTGCTCGCGGTTTTCATATACCTCTTCCAAAGTGTCGTTGCTGGAACTGAATTGTTGAGAACTTTCTTGGAACTCTT
Source organism: Bacteroidales bacterium (assembly GCA_024400815.1). Classification (GTDB taxonomy): domain Bacteria; phylum Bacteroidota; class Bacteroidia; order Bacteroidales; family WCHB1-69; genus F23-D06. The sequence continues at coordinate 34,090 of JAKSMD010000012.1, forward strand.
GTTTCAAGTCAGCAGCAATTTGGTCCGCTCTCTTGGACATGATCACGATGCTCTTGTAATAGTTGTTCGTGTCTTTGTCGTACTTTCTAATGTCCTTTGTCTTTGCAAAAAGATCAATTTTGAGTTTTTTGTAATCTGCAGCTTTCATATTTATTTATTGATTGTTATTATTATATTTTTCCAATTGTTTTCTGACATCTTGCTCTATCTTTTCAGTCTCCTTCATGTATTTGCAGTCTGGGTAACTGGTCTGCATTTTAAGACAGGCGTCCAAGCAGGCTTTATAGCGCTCATCCTTTTTCTTTTCAACGCTTCGTTTGGCGTATTCGTAGTTGTTTTGCACCAGATAGTAGATGGCTTCTGGCATCAAGGGCGAGTAGGCATATTCGTTGAAAAAGTTTTTAGCGGCGATTTGACAGGCCTCGTAATGGTCTGTGTTGTAATACAACTTCAATTTTTCCAAATCTTTACGCGCCAACTTGAGCCGGAGATTGTCGAGCATCAAGTTGCATTCTTCCAAGTGGGAATTGTTGGGATAAGCCTGAATGAAGGCTTTGATTTGCTCAATGGCATATTCCGTATTGGACTGGTCAAGATTGTAATCAGGACTCGTCTTATAGATGGCGGAAATGCAGTAATAGAAGGCGTCTTCCGTTCTTTCGGAGTTCGGATAGCGACGGACATAGTCGCGGAAGTGGAAGGCCGCCATGCTGTAATCCGCATTCATATAGTAGCTGTGGGCGAACAGATAGAGAATCGTGTCTGCCTTCGGCGTGCCGATAGAAAGCGGGTAGAGCTCTTCGAACAGACTGGCAGCAGAAAGGTATTGCTTGTTGTTGTAAAAACGCATGGCCTTTTCGTAACTCTGGTCGAACGTCTCGAAGGTTACCTTCTTAACCGCTTTGGTATGCTCTTTCTTGGGCTTCTTATCGTTGGAGGGTTGCCCAAAATTGTCTTGGACAGCCGTATAACTGCTCGAAAATGTAAGAACCGGGCTTGAAATAGCAGCGGCACAAACATTCACCGAAGCAGCTAATAATACCATTATCAATATATTACAAGTGCTCTTTACCATAATAATCAAATCGGGCAAAGATATAAAAACTATTCGTATTCCCGTATATTTTTTTGTTTTTTTCTCTTATAAAAAAAGGTTGGCAAAACGAGAATTTTTATTTATGTTTGCCGCTCATAAATTTTGAAAAACAAATATGGATAATTTTATTGTTTCAGCTCGTAAATACAGACCTTCTACATTCCACTCTGTGGTGGGTCAAGATGCCATTACATCCACTTTGAAAAATGCCGTGAAAACCAAACAGGTTGCCCAAGCCTTCCTTTTCTGCGGACCGCGTGGGGTTGGCAAAACGACCTGTGCGCGTATTTTTGCTAAGGCCTTGAATTGCCTTCAGCCGACGGAGGATTTCGAACCTTGCAATGAGTGCGACTCCTGCAAAGCGTTCAACGATTCCGCTTCTTTCAATGTGTTCGAACTGGATGCTGCTTCGAATAACTCTGTGGATGACATGCGCTCTTTGGTGGAACAAGTCCAGATTCCCCCTCAAGGTGCCAAATACAAGGTCTATATTATCGATGAGGTTCACATGCTTTCCGGCAGTGCCTTCAATGCTTTCTTGAAAACGCTGGAAGAACCGCCGGCCTATGCTAAGTTCATTATGGCTACGACCGAGAAACATAAGATTTTGCCAACGATTCTGTCCCGTTGCCAAGTGTTTGACTTCAAGCGGATCAATGATAACGAGAGCGTCCGACACTTGCAGTATGTCTCCAGCCAAGCAGGTGGT
>JAKSMD010000120.1 GCA_024400815.1 Bacteroidales bacterium
TAGAGCACATCCCTTTTAAGGATGGGGTCCTGGGTTCGAATCCCAGCTGGAACACAAAAAGCCAAACGAAAGTTTGGCTTTTTTTATGTAAAAGCCATTTTTATGTTGAATAAGGCCTTTTTATGGAAATTTATCAAGTTCTGTCTCGTCGGCGGCAGCGGTATGCTTGTTGACTTTGGCTCAACGTATGTCTGTAAGGAATGGCTGAAAATCAACAAATACATTTCCAATTCCATTGGCTTTGTTTTAGCTGCCACCTCCAATTTTTTCTTGAATAGACTATGGACGTTCCAAAGCAAAGACGCGCAAATTGGCGTGCAATATTTTACCTTTTTTGTGATTTCACTCATCGGGTTGGGCATAAATAATGCCGTTATCTACCTGTTAAATGGCAAATTGAAGCTTAATTTTTATTTTTCTAAGCTCATTGCCGTGGGAGTTGTCACTTTCTGGAATTTCTTTATGAATTATTTTTTTAATTTCAAGTGATTTTTTAATTGCATCCGACACTATTTTGTTTTTGAATAATTCGTACATTTGCAAATGATTTAAAATGGACGAATTATGGATTTAGAAGAAATAGGTTCCCTGCTTTTAATGATAGCCATTGCGGTAATTAGTGGACTCGTGAAGCGGAAGAAAAAGCAAAAATCAACGTATAGAGCCGCCCCGTTTGTCAGTGACGAAATTGAATTCGAAAAAGAATCCGAAAATGATTTTGAGATGGCTGCCGCCGGGGAAAATTCAACTATGGAAAATGACAATTTTAACGAAAATTCTCCTAAATCTGAGCCTTACTTTACATATGAGGAAGTTCGGGAGAAAGAAACGGATTATGCCCGTCAAGAGGAGACAATTTCTCAAAACGAATCCCAAGTCATTCTGCAAGATTCTGAAAATGAAGAGGAAACAAATGGGATCGATTTTTCAGACCCGCAAGAATTAAGAAAGGCAGTCATCTATAAGGAGATTTTGGAAAATCCTTATAATTAGATATTTGCATTTTTTTTGAATTTATCTCACATATATATAGTAGGATTTTGATTTTTTTTGTAACTTTACCGCCTAAAAAAGTAACGAAATTTAATGTTTAATATAAAATAATAGCTATGATGAAAAAATTACTCTTTACACTCGGAGTGATCATCCTTTTTTCTGGCTTTGCCTATTCTCAATCGGGAACGATTAAGGGTGTTGTAACTGACCAGACAGGAGAACCATTAGCGTACACGAACATCTATCTGAAATTGGAAGACAAGGTGGTCAACTACGCAATGGCTGACGCAAAAGGAGAGTATCAATTGTTTGGCATTCAGCCAGGCACTTACGACATTGAAGCCAATGCTGAAATGACTTGTAAGAAAACTATGAAGAAAACGGGTTTGGTTGTGAAGGTTGACAACGTACAATTCGTTGACTTCAAAATCAACTGTGCCACAGACTTGGATGTCGTTGAAGTCACTTGGGAACCCCCTGTCTTTGATAAAGATAACACCACGTCTTCGGCTCGTTTGAGTGGTGACGCGGTTCGTAAAACCCCTGGCCGTTCAATTACCGCAGCCCTTTCCAATTTGGAAGGTGTTTCGAGTGTTGACGGTTCTATGACTTCTGTTCGTGGTAACCGTTCAGATGGCCAGCAGATGATTGTTGACGGTGTAAGAATGAGAGGTAATGCCGGTGTGGCTATGAGTACCGTTGAAGAAGCCCAGTTGATTCAGGGTGGTATCCCTGCCGAATTGGGTGATGGTACCAGTTTCACCGTTATTACCACCAAACCGGCTTCTAAGGATTTCCACGGTTCTGTCGAATTACGTGGTTCTTTGGAAGGTTATAACAATTTCTTGGTGGCAGCTAACGTTTCCGGTCCTATCTTGAAAGGTAAGAAAAGAGACGACCCCGCTCGTATCGGTTTTATGATTAGCGGCGAAGTTTCTTATTCTAAAGACCCGAGCCCTTGGGGTAAGGGAAGCTGGAAAACCCCAGGTAACTGGCGTGCTACCCCAGAAACCATTTCAAAAATTAGCGAAAACCCAATTCTGTATCCTCAAAATGCCTACGGCGTAACCCAATTGGCCTCTGAATACCTCGGCTCTGAAGCATTTGAAAGACAAAGAGTAAAAGACCACGCCGGATATTGGAATTATCTGGCTCAGGGTAAGTTGGAATTCGTTATGGGAAGAACGCATAATATTCGTTTGGCATTCAACGCTTCCTATGAATATTATAAAGGAAAAAGCTGGGGCGCTTCAAGTGCATTGTTTAATGCACAGAATAACCCTGAATCAATTCAAAACACCTTGCGTGTAAGTGCCCGTTTGAATCATAGAGTGTACACGGACACCACGGGTGTGGCAATCTTGAAGAATGTTATGTACGATGTCAACTTAAACTATACTCGTACAAACTCCATATCACAAGATGTTACGCATAAGAATAATTTGTTCAACTATGGTTGGATTGGTCGTTTTAAATCCCATTTTGCTGAAAAATATTCTGATGCCGAAAGTTCTTACTTAGACCCTCAAACCGGTATAACATATTATGGTAATATATATAGAATGAATAACCGTCTGGATACCCTCCATACTTTTGAAGCTGGTAACTTGAATCCTGGCTTGGTTTTCTATACCCAGAACTTCTATGATATGTTTACTCCTGATTTTATTCATCAGTATGATATGGATCCAACCAATCCTACCCCATACGATGAAAACCTTTATTCTCAATTCGGTGCCCTGCTGAATGGTCAAACTCCTTCTTCACCTTACGGTATGGCAACATCTCCTGGTATTACCTATTCGGGTTATGGCAAGTCCCAATCTGATGTTATTGGACTTAAGGCAGCCGTTACAATGAACTTGGCAGATAATGAATTGAAATTTGGTTTTGAATTTGAAAAAATCATTTCCCGCAGTTATAGTGTAAGTGCTCGTAGCATTTGGACTTTAATGCGTCAGGTGGCCAACTTGCACAACTCGGAAATCGATATTAATCACCCTGTTTATTTGGATGCACAAATGCCTTCTTGGTATAATGCTGAACAAAGACAAGACTTCATTAACCAACATTCTATCGATTTCAATGGCTATGATGGCGACATCTATGTTTGGTTCGACCGTGCCTTGGGTGCAGTGTCAGAAGGTAGCTTCGCACAAAACATTCGTAGCAAACTTGGCGTTGGTATGAGAGAATGGGTTGACGTTGATGACATTACTCCTAACCAGTATAACGATATGGGCGGCTTGTCATTATTCTCAACCGAAGAATTGGTTGTTGGTACAGGCCACGGTGGTATCGTTTCTTACAATGGTTATGATGCTTTGGGTAATAGATATAGAGGCGGCGCATCTATTAAAGACTTCTTTACCAAGAAAAATGGTAAGAGAACTTACGAAATTGGTGCATACGAACCTACTTATTTAGCATTCTATTTGCAGGATAAATTCTCTATCAACAGTCTGTTGTTCCGTGTTGGTGTACGTGTTGACTACTTCGATGCTCATCAAGACGTGTTAAAAGATGGTTATTTGTTCCGCGATGCTTACACCGTTAAGGAACTTAAAGCTTTAGGATTCAATAACAAGACTTTATTGGACGGTGCCAATGATGATTGGTATGTGTATGTTAACCAAAGAAGCTATTATATGGATAACTTGAATCCGGATAATTTCGACGCTTCCATCATCGGTTATCGTAGCGGTGACGATTGGTATGATGCCAATGGTGACCTTGTAACAGACCCAGAAACAGACTTGTCTTTGAATACGGCCGGTCCTATCTTGAAAAACAAATTGGATGAAACAGATATTACGAAGGTTGAAGCCGATGCATTTACCAAATATTCTCCAAACTGGTCGGTTATGCCTCGTATCTCTTTCTCTTTCCCGGTATCCGACAACTCTTTGTTCTATGCCAACTATGACATTGTAACTTCCCGTCCTACGGATATTCAAATCAACCCTATTACTTATATGTTTATCGAAGATTATGCAACGAGCATTATTAGTAATCCTAATTTGAAACCACAGAGAAGTATTGAATATGAAATCGGTTTCCGCCAGAAAATCGGTGAAAAATCAGCATTGAGTATTGCTGCCTACTATTCTGAAAAACGTGACCAAATTCAGTCATTCCGTTATACGGGTGCTTATCCTACCACTTATTATTCATATAAGAATATGGACTTTGGTACAGTTCAAGGTTTCACTATTAGCTATGAATTGAGAAGAATTAAACACGTATCTTTCCATGCCAACTATACTTTGCAGTTTGCAAAAGGTACTGGTTCTTCCGCTACTTCAAACTCCGCTATCATCGCTTCTGGTCAGCCAAACTTGAGAACCTTGGTTAACTTGTCATTTGACCAACGTCACGCTATTGGTGCCAATATCGATTTCAGTTTTGACGGCGGTGTTGATTATGATGGTCCTGTTTCAAGAATCGTTAAAAAAGGAACGAACACGGTTAAGGAAATTAAATGGTTCCAGAACGCTGGTATTACTTTGTTGTTAAAAGCTGCTTCAGGTATGCCTTATAGCCGTTCAACAACTCCTCACTCAATTACAGGTTATGGTACATCTCGTTTGCAAGGTACTCTTTATGGTTCAAGCAGACCTTGGACTTTCAATTGCGACCTTCGTCTCTATAAGTCCTTTATGTTGAATCTCTATGGAAAAGATGCCAAGGATAAAGATGGAAATCCAAAAGGTGTTAAACCTGGTTATTTGAATATTTACTTGGATATTACCAATATCTTCAATATCAAGAACATTCTCTATGTGTATGACTATACAGGAAATCCAGATGATGATGGTTTCTTGTCTGCCGCTGAATACCAAGCTTACATCCAGTCTCAAACTGATGTGAACTCATATACTAATTACTATAATATGTTTATGCGTGATCCTTCTAATTATAGCAGACCTACTCAGGTTAGCCTTGGTCTTCAATTTGGATTCTAATATTTCTTGTAAAGTTTGAAAAAATAAAAAATATATATCATGAAGAATACAGTAAAAAGTTTGTTTTTGATAGCTCTTTTACTTCTGCTTGCAGGCGGAACCATGCAGGCGGAAAAATGGGTCGGTGATCCTGCAAAACGGGCAAAGGCAAATGCAAAGGCTGGCTCTGCTAAGTGTTTGTCTGCAACCAACTCAAATGAGTTAACAATTAATAATGTTCGTGCCTACATCGAAACCAATGGTACCATGTGGAATAAGGAGTTGGCAGAATATGAAGTTCCTAAAGGTTCTGGTCAGTGTTCAATGTTTGCTGCAGCTTTGTGGATTGGTGGTTTGGATGATAACAACCAAATCAAGTTGGCAGCCGTTCGTTTCCGTCAAGTTGGTGACGACTTCTGGACTGGCCCTCTGTCCGTAGATGGTTTGGCTGAAATCGCTCAAGAGGATTGCGCCGCTTGGGATAAGATGTTCAAAATGACGCGTGCAGAAGTTGATCAACATATCAATACCTACAATAGCCACAACCATACTGTTCCTAATCCATCGCAAGCCATTAAGAATTGGCCTGCTCACGGTGATTATGATAATAAGAAACAGTCATTCTATTTGGCTCCATTTAAAGATGT
>JAKSMD010000121.1 GCA_024400815.1 Bacteroidales bacterium
AATATCAATACAGTCCTTCGGCACTTTGAGCCTGTACGCCAGTCTGTCAACTGCGTCATGTTCATCAAATGCTTTTACATCATATCTCTGATGGGTGACTGTACACCATAATAAGTAACTACGCATAAACGTCTTACCCCTTTCTTATTTCTTTTTCGAGAGATTCTTAACAGCCATGGAGGTACGTTCCAAGAGGGGCTGAGTGGACAATTTCTGTCCCATAGCACGTTCCATCCACAAGTCAGGAATTAAACGACCCAACTTGTAGATACGCGTCACTTCCTCACCCATATTCTTGTCTTTCAAATACGTTTCCAGTTGGAAATCAATAAGATGACCTATTGGATAAGCCGACAAGTACAACGGATCAATAATCATGTGGGAATATACTGCCAAAATCGTTTCGTCTTTCATCTTAAAAACAGGGGCATAATATTGGTTCCAGACATCTTTGGCAATCGCAAGTACAGCTTCTTTCAGTTGAGCAGCATCGGCATTCGGATTGGCATACATCCATTTCCAGACTTGGATATCAACCATGGAGACGCCCATGATTTCATAGCATTGCCAGAACAAGTCAACTGCATTGAGGTCTTCTGACAAAGTTTTATCTGCCGTATCAAGACCCAACAGTTGAAGGTCTTTGCCTTGGAACACGAAGGCCAATGCTTCGGTAAAGGCAGTATTAGGAACGCCCGTCAGGAAATAGTTGGGAACATAATGCAAGGAAATCGTCTGTTCCACATTATGACCAAATTCATGAACCCCGATATTGTAGCCTTTATAGTCCATACCATCTTCGCCGACACGCGTTCTGAGCATTGAATTGTCACATTTCATCTTGGATTCCCACGCATGTCCTGCTCCCACAGAAGCATCTACCGAGACATGGCTGCAGATAAAAGAAGCCATTTCTTTTGTGAAGCCCAATTTCGTTAAAATGTTAGGCAAATCCTTAGCGAAAGCATCTTTTGTCGGGTATTTTTGCTTCACCAATTCATCCAACTTAGATTGGTCCACATTGCTGCGCTCTTTAAAGCCATCATACCATATATCAAAAGGTTGCAATTTTCTGCCCATGCGCTTGGAAATCAAGTCGGCGACCTGTTTCACTTGAGGGGATGCCAACACCTCTTTGAATAACGTTTCAGCTTCTTCGACAGAGATTTCATATTCATCTTCAAACTTACGGTCAATGAAAGTAGAATTGCCTTGACAATATTCATCAGCGGCTTTTTCCGCATGGAAGAAGTCCAAAAGATACTGATAACGGGATTTTTTCTCAAGACCATCGGTCAAAATTTCAATACCGTTCATCATAATCTGATTCGTAGAAGGATACCACTTATAGTCCCAATTATGGCGAGTCACCACGGTCGGAACTTCTCCTTGGATGATGCGTTTCATCACATCGTAAATGACCATCTGCTTGTGCAGGCCTTTTTCCTTATCGGCATAAGCAGCTTTGATTTCGTCACGGAGTCCCCAATGCGTAATCAGTGGCAACGAATTCTCCCAATAGAACTCATTGTAATAACTGCCGACCTGCTGCATATCCACATTATAATTGTCGATATAATTGTTGGCAGCGGCCATCACATTGGAAAGATTCAATTCCACAGATGCGAGCACACGGGAAGTGAAAACATCGCCCAAGCGGACAAATCCCCATTCCAAATCGGACCATCTGGATCCATTTTGCTGTTTTTCTTTTAATGTAAAATGCGGAAAATTCAGAATCACCACGAAGGCCAACTTGCTGGCATACATATCCTCTTGAAAATGAGCCAAACCATTGTATGCGCTAAAGAGCTGATCTACTGAAGTTGATGGATAGCCCACCACCTGTTCTGGTCTCTGCAATTCAATAGCCACACGATTATCATGACCAAATATAGTTTCAAAATTATCGCAAATACGATTGAAAAGCACCGTCTTTTCTTCCAGGGTTTTACAGAAATTGTCATAGCAAAAGCGTTCAAACTCCTGCTGCGTACCGTCCTCTGTAGTCCAAAGAGCAGCCACTTGCTTCACGCCTCTTTCTACTAAAGCAGCAGGCATGGTGGACTTTGCTTGGATGGCTGCGATGATGTTATTCACTTCATAGCCATTTGTTGAATCATTGTTCGCATAAGAGATCACTGCGGTCATTGATAAAAGAATCAGTATGAATAGTTGTCGGATTTGTCTCATAAAATTATTTTTTTACAGGTAATATTATTCTCAATTTATTGCTTTACAAACTTTACTGTTTTCATCTCATTTCCTGTGAAAATCTGCAAAAGGTAAACGCCTTTTGACAAGTCTTCGACCGAAAGTTGCGTTTGAACATCCTTTGGAAATTCGCACTTCACCACTCTACCCAACAAGTCGCGGACCATGATTTTATCCATATTGTTTTCATCTTTGACATTCAACACATGGGTAGCGGGATTCGGATAGACACACAAGGAGGCTGCTTCAAAATCATCCACACCCACTTGGCCACCAGCGTAATCGATGACGAAGCCAGGAGCATTATTTTGTTCATCAGATTCAAAGACAAAAGCCAATCGTTTTTTATCATAAATAATCACCGTGTCTGTCATTGTACCCGTATAGGTATCTAAAAGATGGGCGTTCGTTGCCGTATTATCGAAGACATACAGGAAATCGTGACCCTCTTCCAGATCAAACTCACGGAAATGCAAAGAGATACCCGTAACGCCATTTAAGATGATTCTAAATTTGCAATTGGTTAAGTCATTGTACATTTCATCTTCACTACCATCTGTCAGCGTGCCCGTCTGAGAGGTATAACTTTGACTATCTTGGCAATATACGGTTTTCGTCGTCGTGTAATTGAAGCGGAAGCCCAAGCGGCTATCGGTGTTGTCCGTAACAAAGCGAACCATCACAGAATCCAAGGCCCAGCTCAAATGAAGCGTGCCGCTATCGCCTGTAATTGCAGTTCCTTCGTAAGCAGTGGAGTTCAGCGGAAGAATATAGAGCGTATCGCCAGCAGCCAAATCATAATCCACATCCAAATCGATACCGGTCAATTTGACAACTTGCGGACAGATTTTCCATGTATAGTCCATATTATTTGCATAAGGAGCATAATCCAAACTGCCATCCGTAAAAGAGCCCTGCGCAGAGGTCAGCGTCGTAACCCCTGTCAACGGTTGAACTGCAGGATAGGTATAATTGAGCGTATCGGGATAAGCATTCACAATCACTTCTTGTGAAAGATTGAAATGCGTACCCGCCAAATTCAACGCATTCGTATAGAAATAACCATCTGAGGAGCCATCCCATCCAAAATTGAAATGATAGTAGTAATTGCTATCCACAAGGCGATAGCCATCACAAATAAAGCCATGGCCGTTGATATTGGGCGTACTCCAACCAGCATAATAAAGCGGCATTTGGCGGTTCAGATGTGACACCAATACGCTATCCCAATCCAGATTCGTAGAATCACGGAAAAGGTATTCTGTTTCCGGGGCATATTTGAAATATGTACGAAGCACATAGGCTGCGCTATGATTGTACATACCGGAGCCATCCGGACCGTAAACCATATCCACGCCCACACCGAAATCGCGTATCAGCTTAGAGATCGCAGGATTGATGGAGGTAGGTTCATCGCACATGGCCGCATAATCGTAGGTTGAAGCGCCATAATCCGTGGATTGAACGCCATAGGTGGAGTCCAGATACGAATAACTGCCGACCCCCGTTTGCGGGAATCGATAATAGTAAATCAATTGCGACATAGCCGTAGCGACACAACCCGTAACCACACGACTATTCTCGCCCGAAAAATCGCGCGGGCAGTAGTAGTTATAGTATTCGCCCTGTCCCCAATGAGACTTCATCAGCGGAGCCACCGAAGCCACATCGCGGAAGGCGGTTTCGCGCGCGGCCAGCTTAGTCCAATCTGGATGTAGGGTTTGAACTGCAGCAGAAGACTGTTTCAAATCCGAAATCTGCGCAGCATAATTGTCCAGCCACATTTGCACGGGCGGAATCACATCCGCATCGGAATAGAGTTGATGGTCCGTAAAGGCCAAAATCGGCGGCACGCGCTTGTCCGCGCCCACCACCACGAAACAATTTTCTGCATTGAAAATATACAAAAGCGTGTCCGCATCTGTATTTTTCACCACCTTCACACAATGAGAAGAGCTCCTCCCATTGGCACGAAGAAACGCTGAGGCAGCAGCAGCAGCCTCATTCAAATTCACATTTTGAGCACCTACTTGGAGCATGCAGCACAAGACCAGTAAAACGCAATAGATCTTTTTCATAAAATCCTATTATAAATTGTTTAACATCAGTAATTTACAAACAAGTCACGGAAGACATGACGTCTTTACCAAAAAGAAAGCAAAGATAGTCAATAAAATGCAAAATAGCAAATCCGTCCGCAAGGTCATAAACACATGTTTCAAAAAAAATTCTAAACCGCGTACAAGTAGATAAAAAAAAGTGTATTTTTGCAGCCTCAAAAGTTCGGGGTGTGGCGCAGTTGGCTTAGCGCACTTGCATGGGGTGCAAGGGGTCGTCCGTTCGAGTCGGATCACCCCGACTGAGATAAAAAAAGACGCAGTTCGCTGCGTCTTTTTTTTATTATTATCTTGCTATAATTTATTGATTTTTAATCCCATTCAGGCGTATTGAAATCCTTTTGCACTTTCCACATGAACACCAAGCTCATGGCCGTCACCAGGGAGCAAGTCAGCAGCATAGGAACAGCGCCGCGAATATCGGTAAAGCGCACCTGGTCGATAAGGATGCCGCGTCCTGCAAAGGTAAAATCCACCAACAAGGAGAGGGCATTATGGAGAAAATGCGCCAAAATCGGCAGCCACAGCGAGCGGCTCCAATAGTAGAGGTAACCCAAATAAACGCCCAGTAAAAATCTCGGCAAGAAGCCATAAAACTCCATGTGAATGGTACTGAACACAAATGCTGTAATCCAAATGGCAGCATGAGTCATGTGGCAATTCTTATGCAAAAAGCGTTGCAGCGCACCTTGGAAGATAAACTCCTCGCAGACTGCGGGCAACAGGGCCAGCACCAACATATTGGCGATCAAAGTGCCATAAGTATGTTGGAAAGTCATGACATACTGCATTTGAGCCACCGTATCTTCCATTGAGCGCATCCATTTTTCAATGCCAGAGAGTTTTTCTGGCAAGACCATGCTTTCATTCCAACCCGCCAATGCCGCCACAATAGGCAACAGCACAATAGACAGCACTAGCGTAACATTTACAAGCAAATAGTGCGGTTGGCGGTCACAGGCATTGAAATGGAACCATTTTTTATCTTGGCAAAACGAAAACAGCAATGCAGGAAGCAAAAATGATCCAATGGAAGTGATTGTTTGGGTTATACGAAGAAAAGCCGCTGGATTAGCGGCTTTACTCCATGTTGTAGTGTCATATATTGCCGAGCACACCAAAGTTGCCAGTGCACTAAAGATAATCATACCTGCCAACACAAACAGCAGCAGGAATATCAGTTGGACAATATTACTCTTGCCGGCAAAAAAGGGTCTACTAAAATCCATTCT
>JAKSMD010000122.1 GCA_024400815.1 Bacteroidales bacterium
TTTATGATATTTTTATTAAACCGAAAGAGAAAAAAATTAAGGAAATTATTGATATTGTCACTTCTCAAATGGATTTGAATATTCGTTCGCTTAATATTGAAACCAAAAACAATGTATTCACCGGTACGCTGATGCTCTATATTCAAAGTGTGCGCGCCCTTACCAATTTGATAGAAACACTCCAACAAATCGACCATGTCGAAAAGGTCGAACGTATTGGCTATAACGTAGATTGAGGCTTTATCCAGGGGGGATAAAGCCTTTTCGCGTGATTTGTGAAAATCCTATTTGCTTGCAACTCGTTTTGGGGTTGCCTCGCCGCGTGTTGCTTCGTACGCATTGCGTTGGGCAATAACTCATTTTATTGTTGTATATATGTTGGTTTATTAAGAAAATGATGTATATTTGCGCTCTCCTCTGAGAAGAGGAGTTTTTGTTTTTATTATATTGATAATCAATAAGAAGTTTATGAAAAAGTTTAGTATTTTAACTTTGTCATTGGCAATTTGTTTTTTTGTTTTTTCTAGTTCAAAACCTATGACGACTAAAGTGAAACCTAAAAAGAATAAATCCGGTGTTACATTGAGTAATCTGGATAAATCGGTTAGTCCTGCTCAGGACTTCTACCAATACGCCTGCGGCGGCTGGATTGCCCTCAACCCTCTGGGTGCCGAGTATGCTCGCTATGGTAGTTTCGATGTTTTGGCTGAAAACAACCAAAAACAACTGAAAGACCTCGTCCTGGGCCTTTCCAAAAAGAAGAGCGAGGCCGGCTCTGTAGAACAGAAAGTCGGCGACCTCTATAAAATAGGTATGGATAGCGCTACTTTGAATCAACAGGGCGCAAAACCTATTGAACAAGAACTCACCGCCATTGCAAAACTTACCCGTAGAGACTTGACCGTCAAGCTTGCCGAGATGGCTCTCGACGGACTCAACCCTTTCTTCGGTCTCTTTGGCTCTGCTGACCCTGACAATAGCGATATGACCATCGCTTACTTGTGGCAAACAGGGCTCGGCATCGGCGACCGTGACTATTATCTGGAAGCTGGTCAGAAGAACATCCGTGACGAGTATGTCAACTTAATGACCACGATGTTCAAATTGTCGGGCTACACGGAATTTGCCGGCTGCAAGGGCTCTGAAAAAGAACTCGCCAAACGCGTGCTTGCCATGGAGTCTATGATGGCTAACTATTTCATGGACAAAACCACAATGCGCGACCCGTATAAGACGGTCAATAAGATGACGGTAAAAGAAGCTCAACTCTTGATTCCTTCTATCAACCTGAGTCTTTATATGAAACATCTCAACCTTTCTGTGGATGTGGTGAATGTGGGCCAACCAGACTATTTCGTCGGTTTGAACCATATCCTCGCTACCGCCGATATGGATGTTATCCGTGCTTATCTGGCTTGGAATGTGATTAATGCGGCTGCTCCCTATTTGGGTGATGAATTCGTAAATACCGATTTCGATTTCTATGGCAAGGTGCTTTCTGGCAAACAAGAAAATAGTCCGCGTTGGAAACGCGTCATCAATACGGTGGATGGCTGTATGGGCGAAGCTTTAGGCCAGATGTATGTGAAAGCCTATTTCCCTGCTGAAGCCAAATCTCGCATGGAGCAAATGGTTAAAAACCTGCAATGGGCTCTTGGCGAACGCATCAAACAATCCGCTTGGATGACGGATGCTACCAAAAAGGCCGCTCTCGAAAAACTCGCCGCATTCACTGTCAAGGTAGGCTACCCCGACAAATGGAGAGACTATAGCGCGTTGACTATTCAAAACGATAGCTATTATGCAAATATCTGCCGAGCACGCCGCTTTGAAACCGCTTACCAATTGCAGAAAATTGGCAAACCGGTGGACAAGACCGAATGGCTTATGACCCCTCAAACGGTTAACGCTTATTACGAACCCAATACCAATGAAATCTGCTTCCCAGCAGGTATCCTTCAACCGCCGTTCTTCGATATGAATGCGGATGATGCTTTCAACTATGGCGCTATCGGTGTGGTTATTGGACACGAAATGACACACGGATTCGACGACCAAGGCAGAAACTATGACCTTCACGGCAACTTGGTGGATTGGTGGACGAAGGAAGATGCAGATGCCTTCACCCAACGCGCCCAAGTGCTTGTTGACCATTTCAATGCTATCGAAGTGGCTTCTGGCGTTTTCGCTAACGGCACTTTCACATTAGGTGAGAATATTGCCGATAATGGCGGCTTGAATGTCTCCTTCACCGCTCTCCAAAAAGCCATGTCTGAAGGCACTATCAATGGCGTTATGGACGGCTTCACTCCAGAACAACGTTTCTTCTTGGCTTACGCCGGCGTTTGGGCTAACAACATCCGTCCTGAAGAAATATTGCGTCGCACAAAAGAAGACCCGCACTCCTTAGGCAAATGGCGTGTAAACGGCACCATCCCACATATTGACGCCTTCTACAAGGCCTTCAATGTCAAAGCAGGCGACCCAATGTACATCGCTCCTGAAAAGCGCGCCCGTATCTGGTAAAGAAGTTTACGGTTTAAAGTTTAAGGCACAAGAGCTCCTCCACAAACTCTCATTAATCCTAAAAGCTAAACCAGTTCACAGTTCATTAATCTCTAAATAATTATAAACGTGGCACAAAACAAACTCGCCGTTATTGCCTTTGGCGGCAATGCTTTATTGAAAAGTAATCAAAAAGGCACTTATGCAGAACAACTCGAAAACGTCACCGCAACTTGCCGTTGCTTGGTGCCGATGATGAAAGCGGGCTATCGCATGGTTATTGGCCATGGCAATGGACCCCAAGTCGGCAATGTGATGTTGCAACATAAAGCCGGTAAAGAGACCTTCTCTGTAGAATCTATGCCATTGAATTTCTGCGTGGCAGAAACCCAGGGCTCCATTGGCGCTTTGATTGAAGAAGGTATGCGCCATATCTTTGCTGAAGAAAAAATTGAACGCGACACGGTAACTTTGCTGACTCACGTGGAAGTGGACGGCAACGACCCGTTGTTCCAGAATCCCACCAAACCGGTTGGCCCGTATGTTACGAAAGAAGAGGCTGATGCCAATCATGCTGAAACCGGCGATATCTATCGCGAAGACCCGAAGGGCAATGGCTGGCGCAAAGTGGTCGCTTCGCCGAAGCCCATACGCATCCAGAACATCAAGCTCGTGCGCCAGTTGGCTGACATGGGTGTCGTGGTGGTCACTGTGGGAGGCGGCGGCATACCTGTGGCTATGAAGGATGGCTATTTGCAAGGAGTGCAAGCCGTTATCGACAAGGACTTGGCTTCTGCGATTACCGCAGTTGAAATTGATGCTGATGAATTCTACATCCTTACCGATGTCCCTAAAGTCTATATCAATTTCCGCAAACCCAATGAGCAGGCTTTGGACGTTATCACCGTTGCTGAAGCTAAGAAGCATCTTGCTGATGGTCAGTTTACAGAAGGCTCTATGGCTCCGAAAATGCGTGCCGCTATTATGTTTGTCGAAAAGACCGGCCATACCTGTATCATTACCGAAGCTGGCAAACTGGGCGATGAAAGTTGTGGCACCAGAATCGTTGCTAATTAAATGTGCTTAATATCTGAATTATGAATGATACATTTAAAAAACTTGCCCAAGCGCCTTCTTGTCTGGCTTTTTTCAAAAAATTATTTTGTGTGTCCGCTGTTGTCTTGCTTGTCGGACTTCTTATGAAGAGCCAGGTGATGATTTTCGTGGGGGGTGCAACTCTTGCTGTCGCTGCAATTTTTTTTGCCCCAATCCTCGTCTATCGTCGCAAACTAAAGGATTCCGCGGACAATGATTTCAATTCAGATAGTCAATAACACGAATATCAAAATTCAATTACTTAATATTTAATTTTCAAATTTAACCTTTTTTATTATGGCTTTCAATTTAAGAAACAGAAACTTCTTGAAATTGTTGGATTTCACTCCAAAAGAAATTCAATATATGTTGGACCTCGCTCGCGACCTCAAACGCGCTAAATATGCAGGTACTGAACAACCTCGCCTCAAAGGCAAGAACATCGCTTTGATTTTCGAAAAAACTTCCACCCGTACTCGTTGCGCATTCGAAGTTGCCGCTTACGATCAAGGTGCTCACGTTACTTACCTTGGACCTACTGGTTCTCAAATTGGTATTAAAGAATCTATGGCTGATACCGCTCGCGTTCTCGGTCGTATGTTCGACGGTATTGAATATCGTGGCTTCAAACAAACCACCGTTGAAGAACTTGCTAAACACGCTGGTGTCCCTGTATGGAATGGCTTGACCAATGAATTCCACCCGACACAGATTCTGGCTGACTTCCTCACCATGAGCGAACATGTTGACAAACCACTCAACCAAGTTACTTACGCTTACCTCGGAGATGCTCGTTTCAATATGGGTAACTCTTTGATGGTTGGTGGTGTTAAAATGGGTATGGATGTTCGTATTGTGGCTCCTAAGGGCCTTCAACCGGACAAAGAACTCGTTAAGACTTGCCAAAAAATCGCTAAGGAAACTGGCGCTAAATTGACCGTTACTGACGATGTTAAGAAGGGCGTTAAAGGCTGCGACTTCCTTTATACCGATGTTTGGGTTTCCATGGGCGAACCTGCTGAAGTATGGAAAGAACGTATCAACCTCTTGAAACCTTACCAAGTTAACAAGGAAATGATGGCTATGACAGGCAATCCTAAATGCAAATTCATGCATTGTCTTCCTGCATACCACAACCTTGAAACCCAAGTTGGTCGCGATGTGAACGCACAATTCGGTTTGGACGGCATTGAAGTTACGGAAGATGTTTTCGAATCTGAAAACTCTATCGTATTCGACGAAGCTGAAAACCGTATGCACACCATCAAGGCTGTGATGGTTGCTACTTTGGGTGACTAATACATCTTTAATATAATAGAGTAGGGCAGTGCTTCGGTGCTGCCCTATTTTTGTTTAAAGTTTAAGGATCAATGGTTAAGGCTAATAGCTATAAACCTAAAGCTAACGTTTCAAAGCAAAAAAGGTAATGACCTGTTCATATAATTTTCACGGCGTAGCCGTAATCTTAGCAACCCCATAGGGGTAGTATCTCTATAGCCCTCCCCAAAAGTTAAAGTCAATATCAACAGTCAAAGCAAAAAAAAACCTCTCCGGGAAGGAGAGGTTTTTTATATAGAGTGATAAATAAATATCTAAGGAAGGGAATAATCTAATTGTTAAGATAAATTATTTGGAACCTTTATCTTTACTGCCTGCGTGTCCTCTGAATATACGGGTAGGAGCGAATTCACCCAATTTATGGCCAACCATGTTTTCGGTTACGTAAACAGGGATGAATTTGTTGCCATTGTGAACAGCGATAGTAAGGCCTACGAAATCCGGAGAAATCATAGAAGCGCGTGACCAGGTTTTGATAGTAGATTTCTTACCTGATTCTTGAGCAGCGATTACGCGTTGTTCCAATTTGTAGTGTATAAATGGACCTTTTTTTAATGAACGACTCATAATTAAGCTATTTTAAGATTATTTCT
>JAKSMD010000123.1 GCA_024400815.1 Bacteroidales bacterium
CAGGTCTTCTTTAGACTCTTTCTTGTTCTTCTGCATATTGGCTTTGTCCAGATAACTGAGCGTTTTCTCATTGAAGTTGAGGACGATGCTGCCTTCGGGTAGTTCAATGCCGACCAGTCCGTCTTCGTTGTTGGTGAAGGCGTTTTCGGTGCCGTATTTTTCATTCAAGGAGTTGGCAAGTTCCACCAAATCTTCGTGGGTGGCATCTTCGCCGAACAGAACGACAATCCCGTAAACGGTTTTGGATTTCACGGTCTTCTGCAATTTGAGTTTGACCTCATAGCCAGAGAACTTGCCTTTGTACATGTCGTCCTTGGTTTTGGAAAAACCTTTGGTGGTTAAACGCTGTTCAACGGTGCTAACTTGCCCATTGACTTCCACACCCATGAACTTGATATGTGCGGAACTGCTTTGTGAATAAGCCACGCCCATGGTGAATAGGCAGAGCATGATGGTGATTATTTTTTTCATTTCAATTGTCAATTTTCAATTATCAATTATCGATACTAACTATTTCTTAAAGATAGACTTTAGAGCTTCTTCAGTGATTTTGCGGGTGACGGTAGTGGTGGCAGATTTTGCTGCTTTGCCAAGGATGTCGCCGCCAGTGCTTTTTTTCTCGCCTTTGGATACGGATCCCGTGACAGCTTTGCCCACTTTTGTGCCAATGCTGCGAGCCACGCTGCTGACCACGGCGCCAATCATGGTGCCAAAAATGGTGCGTTTCCATTTGGAAGACTTCTGTTCCGCTTCTTTGGCTTTTTTAGCAGCCTCTTTTTCTTCCGCTTTTTGAATTTTTTCGGCTTCTTTTTGCGCTTTAGCAGCTTCTTTTTCTGCTTTTTCCGCTTCCTTTTGAGCCAGCTTTTCCGCCTTTTCCGCTTCTTTTGCTTCTTGCTCCTTGATTTTGATGGCTTCCGCTTCCTCATTTGCGGCTACCAGTACTTCGTAAGCGCTCTCACGGTCAGTGAATTGCGCATATCCTTTGATGCGGGCAGGAACAGCGTTTTGGATGTCAATACGTTGTCCTTCTGTGATGGCGCCAATTTGACTGAGCGGGAAGAGAATGCGCGCGCGTTCAACGACGCTTGGCGCACCCTTTTCATCCAAGAAGGAGACAAGCGCTTCGCCGGTTTCCAGATTCATAATAGCCTCTTCTGTGCTGAATGTTGGGTTCGTGCGGAAGGTCTCAGCGGCGGCACGAACCTCTTTTTGCTCTTTAGGAGTAAATGCGCGCAACGCATGTTGTACGCGGTTGCTCAATTGAGCCAAGATGTTGTCTGGAATGTCCGTTGGAGATTGTGTGATGAAGTATATGCCGACGCCCTTAGAACGAATGAGGCGGATAACCTGTTCGAGCTTGTCCACAAGGGCTTTGGATGTGCCGTCGAAGAGCATGTGTGCTTCGTCGAAGAAGAAGATGAGTTTGGGAAGCTCGGGGTCGCCAATTTCAGGAAGGGTCGCGTAGAGTTCTGTCATCAGCCACAGCAGGTAGGTGCTGTAGAGTTTCGGGTTGAGCATCAGTTTGTCCGCTGCCAGCACGCTCATCACGCCTTTGCCGTTTTCCACATCCAGGAGGTCGTTCACATCGAAGGCCGGCTCGCCGAAGAATTTGTCGCCGCCTTCAGATTCGATGGCGAGGATGGCACGTTGGATGGCGCCGATGCTGGCGGAGGATACATTCCCGTAAGTGGTGGTGAACATAGAAGCGTTCTTGGCCACAAAGTCGAGCATCAAACGGAGGTCCTTCAAGTCAATGAGGAGCAATTCTTTGTCGTCAGCAATTTTGAAAACGATGTTGAGAACGCCAGCTTGCGTTTCATTGAGGTCCATCATGCGGGCCAGCAATTGAGGACCCATAGCGGTGATCGTGGTGCGCATAGGGTAGCCTTGTTCGCCGTAAACATCGTAAAAGCGAACTGGACAAGGCTGGAATTCAGGGTCTTGGATGCCGAATTCTTGGCAGCGTTTCTCTATGAAGCTGGACATTTTGCCGGTTTGACTGATGCCAGAGAGGTCGCCCTTCATATCTGCCATAAAGCAGGGCACGCCGGCTTGACTAAAGGTCTCCGCCAGTACTTGCAGGGATACCGTCTTACCCGTGCCGGTTGCGCCAGCGATAAGACCATGTCGGTTGCACATATTGCCGGTTAAGTAGATTGGGCCGTTGGAAGAGTGGGCCACATAGAGTTTCTGGTTCAAATACATAGTGGTTTAATTTAATAGGATAATCGTTTGAAATTTTTAGAGCGCAAAGATAAGAAAAAATTGGAAAAGTAGGCGGATGGGTGAAATGAGGAAAATCAAATTGTAATAAATGAATTATTAGGGAAAAATATTTGAATTTGTGACAGAATCTGTCACTGCCATGTTGTATTTTTGCCGCGAATATTCTAAATATAATGATTATGAAAAAGTTCTTTATGCTATGTGTGGCTGTTTTGGCGGCCGTAAATGTTTTCTCGCAATCACAACATCTTTCTTTCAAGGGCGTACCTATTGATGGCACACTAAAATCTTATACCCAGAAGATGGTGGAGAAAGGGTTTGTGTATAAGGGAACGCAAGATGGGGTTACCATTTTGTCTGGAGATTTCGCCGGATATAAAAATTGCATGGTGGCGGTTTCCACGCTCAAAGGAAATGATCTCGTCAATATGATTGCGGTGTTATTCACTCCTTATGACACATGGTCTGCTGTAAATAATGAATATGAAAACTTGAAGGATATGTTGACTGAAAAGTACGGAACCCCAGATATGAAAGAGGAAGTTTTTACTAGTTATGTCGGTGAGAGTGATGATCTTAAAATGTTGAATATTAAATCTGGTGAATATAAATGGTTCACTACTTTTAGTACGCCTAATGGCGACATTGAGCTGTCCATTGTGAATGCAGAATATACAAGAGCAAGGGTAATGCTACGCTATTTCGACAAGCAGAATTCGGAAAAAGTTCGTCAAGCGGCTATAGATGATTTGTAGAAATAAAGATTTGCTTTTTTAGCGGCCAGCCATAATTATGAGTGGTTGTGGCGGAGAATGATTCCTGGCTCGAATGGATTTTTCGAAAATAATGGAAAAATATCGTGTTCGGGCAAGCGGAATTTTATATATATTTGCAACTCCATATTTAAGGCTGTTTTTATAATTCAAATAATTATTAATCAATATATTAAATAAAAAAGTTTCTTTATGTCTAAAACACTTTTCTTAGGAGATGAAGCCGTTGCCCAAGCTGCATTGGACGCTGGCTTGTCCGGAGTTTACGCCTATCCAGGTACTCCTTCTACTGAAATTACAGAATTTATCCAAAATTCAAAACAAGGTCGCGCTGGCGAAGTACACAGCATTTGGGCTGGTAACGAAAAAACCGCTATGGAATCCGCTATCGGTATGTCATACGCTGGCAAACGCGCCATGGTTTGCATGAAGCACGTCGGTTTGAACGTGGCTGCAGACCCGTTCATGAACTCCGCAATCACAGGCGCTAATGGCGGCCTCGTAGTTGTTGTGGCTGACGACCCGTCAATGCACTCTTCACAAGACGAACAAGACTCTCGCTACTATGCTAAGTTTGCGTTGATTCCTTCTTTCGAACCGTCCAACCAACAAGAAGCTTACGATATCACGTACGCTGCTTTCGACTATTCAGAAAAATACAACACCCCGGTTTTGATTCGTTTGACAACCCGTCTTTCTCACTCCCGTTCCGGTGTTGAACGCAAAGCAGAACGTCCGCAAAATGAACTTCATTTGCTCGACAATAAGAAACAATTCATCCTTTTGCCAGCTATCGCTCGCGTAAACTATCGCAACCTCCTTGGCAAACAAGATGCTTTTGAAAACGAATCCCTTAATTCTCCATATAACAAGTATATCGATGGCGATGACAAGAAAATGGGTGTTATCGCTTCTGGTATTGCTTACAACTACTTGATGGAGAATTTCGATGGCAAATGTCCTTATCCAGTATTGAAGATTTCTCAATACCCGTTGCCTAAGAAACTCATCGAAAAGATGGTTGACGAATGCGAAACCGTTCTTGTCGCTGAAGAAGGTTATCCTTTCATTGAAGAACAAGTTCGCGGCCTCCTCAACAGAACAGGCAAAATCATCGGTCGTCTTTCTGGCGAACTCCCACGCGATGGCGAACTCAACCCGAATCTCGTAGCTAAAGCACTCGGTTTGCCCGACACATATGGTGCTCCTGTTCCTGAACTCGTGGTTCCAAGACCTCCAGCATTGTGCGTTGGCTGTCCTCATATCGACTCCTATAACGCTATCAATGCTGCTATGGAGAAATACGGTGCTGGTAAAGTCTTCGCTGATATCGGCTGCTACACTCTCGGTGCTCTTCCTCCATACAACGCTATCTACACGACTGTGGATATGGGTGCTTCTATCACCATGGCTAAGGGTGCTGCCGATGCTGGCATGCGTCCGGTTCTCGCTGTTATCGGTGACTCCACCTTCACGCACAGCGGTATGACTTCCTTGTTGGACTGCATTTACGAAAACACTCCTGTTACGGTGATGATTCTCGACAACAGCACGACCGGTATGACTGGTGGTCAAGATTCTCACGCTCTCGGCGTTCTCGGCGAAATTTGCAAGGGCCTCGGCGTTAAGGAAGAACACATCCACCGTATCACTCCGCTTAAGGCACAACACGAAGAAAACGTGGCCCTCATCCAAAAGGAACTCGAATACGAAGGCGTTTCTGTTATCATCCCGACGCGTGAATGTATCCAGACACTCAGCCGCCGTATGAAGAAACAACAAGCCGCTAAGAAGAATTAAGAATTGATAATCGAGAGTTGAGGATTGAAAAAAGATGGTCTCCGTTGGATTCGGAATATCTTTTTGAGATTCTAATTCCATCTATAAACAACAAAACTGAATTAAAATGAAAATTGACATTATATTAGCAGGTGTTGGTGGACAAGGCATCTTGTCTATCGCAACAATCGTCGGCTATGCAGCCGTCAAAAGAGGCATGTTTATGAAACAAGCCGAAGTTCACGGAATGAGTCAACGTGGTGGTGATGTTCAATCCCACTTCCGTTTGTCTGACCAAGAAATCGCTTCAGACCTTATCCCTATGGGCAAGGCTGATATGATTATCTCTGTGGAACCTATGGAATCTCTCCGTTACCTTCCTTGGTTGAACAAAGAAACGGGCTGGTTGATTACCAATGACCAACCGTTCGTTAACATTCCTAACTACCCGGATTTCGACAAATTGTCTGCTGAACTCGATGGCCTCAAAAACAAGGTTGTCATCAATGCTGACCAAATTGCTAAGGATCTTGGCTCTGCTCGTTCCGCTAACATGGTTATCTTAGGTGCTGCATCTCCATACCTCGGCATTCCATTCGAAGAAATCGAAGATGCTGTTAGAGAAAACTTCGCACGCAAGGGTGAAGATATCGTGAATACGAATATCGCTTGCCTTCGTGCCGGTAGAGAATTCGCAGAAAAACGCTAATTAGTCTTTAATGCGCAATCTGATTGAATTTTTAAAAA
>JAKSMD010000124.1 GCA_024400815.1 Bacteroidales bacterium
CCTCGTCTATTAGACGTTTCTTTAAAACGCGCCAATACGTTTGCGGGTTCTTGCTTTCGCTCAACACGGCGCAAACATCTACCACAGAAAAATACCATTTTCCCTGTTCGTCGTCCCAAACGGTTCTTACCTGTTTGGACTCAAATAGTTGGATTTGTTCTTTTTTCGTCATCAGTGGTTTATTATTAGAATGAGTTAATTCTTTTTGCAAACGATATTTTCAGTTTTTTTCGGATTGTTATAAAAGTTCTGGAACATTTATGTTTTGCGTCTTATAATTTTCTTTTGTTAAAAACAATGATGTGGGACAAGATGTTCTTATTTGAGAGGATTGCAGCTGCCACGACCACTGCTTACCCCGTCTTTCAGTATAAGCCACGTGATTACTGCTACAATTATTAGTTCTAACATCTCTGTGAATTTTTGTGTGCCGCAAACATACAAAAAAAATCGGAATTATCCCTCCCGTATTGTAGAGAGATTCCTACGCGGTCGCGTGACGTGGCAAACGTTGGAGATTCCGCTTCGCTCCCTGCGGTCGCAGCGGTTTTGCGTCTAATAATTTTCTTTATGTTACTCCCCGTCACGATATGGGGTGAAAAAAATTTAGTAGGATTTTTACTGAACTTGCGGCACAAGATATTCATATACATCTTTCCACTTTATTGTTTTTTCAAATTCTTTTGTAGATATGGGAGATAGAGAGTCTGTTTCTATAATCGTATTTATCAGTTTAAATGTAGTGCTTTCCGCATCAAAAAAATGATCGAAGAATTCTGCGTCGTGCCAGAACCTGTCAGGATACTCAATACTATTAACTGTCAAATTATCAAATAAATAAAAGTTATTGATATTATTTGACAAACTCATTATATGGACACTGCTATGACTATTAACATCTATAATAAAATATTGGCGAAAGTTTGAAGCCCACCCCGAGGGTCCCACAAGCATACAATTTACAATCAGAAATTTTCATAAAAGATAATATTTTCCTTCTTCCAAATCGAAAAAATGAAAGTCGTCTTCTTGCGGAACGAACTTGTTCCGTAACATCGTTACTATATGAGTTTTTTGGATAGAATCTGTGATAAGGATAGGATAAACGGTGTCTGTTGGGGAATAGTTTACTTCGCCAAGAAACAATACCCCATCATTATCAGGAGGAGTACTATTATTCGATGGCTTTGAATCCTTGCAACAACAGACAAATCCCAACACAATCATTAGTGTTATAATTTGATGTTTCATAGTTTTAACGGCCTCCAAACAAGTTTTCTATATGAATGATATTGGAAAATCCAAGAATAAAATAGCGATCGCAAAGATAGTAAAAAAGAAACTGTGTGTGGAGCTTTTTTTCGTTTTGTACCTGTAGGATAAAGATGGTTCAGGTTCTCAAAGCATTAGTCGAAGATGATTGTATGTTGAAAAATAAGAGCCCGTCAGCAAATGCCGACGGGCTCTTATATCTTTAGAACAAAAGCTAAAGGCCGACGGTCAAGAGCCTACGTCTATCTTACCACGTTGAACTTGCGCGTCACCACGCCGTTCTCGGTGTTGATTTTCATCAGATACAGGCCATTGGAGAGGTTTGTGACGTTGATATCAGTTTGTTCTCCGCTTGCATCAATTGTTTGGAGCAACTGTCCGGAGATGGAGTAGATGCTGATGCTGCGCATTGGGGAAGATGCATATACGTGCATCTGTGTGCTTGCGGGGTTTGGATAGAGGCTGGTGTGCAGATCATATTCTTCAACACCGACCACGTTGTTGCTAAGTGTGAAGTGGTTGACACCGAAGACGAAGGCGTTGACATCGGAAACCACATGGATGGCGACTTGCAATGTCTGTCCGGCGAATGCGGAAAGGTCAACCATTTGGGTGAGCCATTCTGTGTTGTCGATTTCCTGAACAGGAATCACGAGGGTGGCATTTTCGTAGGTCTGGCCGTCAGGAATGATGTAAACCTCGTATTTTTCAGGAGCCACGTAACCGGTCATGTTTGCCGTTGCGGAATAGCCGAAAGTGGCAGCCGCGCCGTTGCCTAAGGTGAAGGACGGAGAGATCAACCAGTCATCGGCATCATTTTCTGAAGAGAAGCCATACACTGCAAAACCGGCCTCTGTGCTGATTTCTATTTCACCATAGCCGCCTGCGGCAGCATCGTGGTTGACATCGACTGTGCTCCAGCATTTTGCCATTTCATTGTTGTTGAAATCGAAAACGTATGGCAGGGGAGTGTTGTGGCACTCTTTGGCATTGGCACTGACATTGACGGTGGTGTTGCCTGCACCCGAGCTTGACAAGGTGACGGTGCCATTGGTTTGGCCGGCAGTGGTGGGGTTGTAGCGGATGTAGATTTTGCCACCTGCAGAGTTCAGCGTGGCGGAAGTTCCGTAGTTGGTGCCGTCTGTGGAAATGGAGAACGGGGCTGCAGTAGTGGCAGTGATGTCTCCGGTCAACATATAGCCATTGACGGAAATTTGGGAATGGTGGCATCCTGGGAAGGATACTTCTCCGAAATCAACGCTTTGAGGAAGTGCCTCGATAGTGGGACTGGTGGTTTCAGCGAGAACAACGACTTCATCCAGTCTCAAACAGTATTGGTCAGTGCAGTTGTGATGGCGGAAAGCAATATAAACAGTCTGACCGGTATAAGCGGAGAGATCCACGGATTGCTGCACGAAGTTGTTGGTGGTGACACCCGTGGTCAGCAGGGTGGTGAAATCGGAGATGTTGTTGCCCGTCGTGGAAATATAGACGGAGTAGTTTTCTTGGTAATATTCGGGATCGGAACCGGCGACGTAGAATGTCAGCACAGCATTGGAAGTCAGATTTACGGGCGAAGTGATGAGCCAGTTGTCCGGTGTGAGCGCTCCACCATTGTAAGATGCAGATATGATGCAGGAGCCACCGTTGTAGCCGGTGAATGCGTTCATCGGATCCCAGTTGTAGAGGTCGCCGTCATTGTCAATCCGAATCCATCCGGCAGGGATTTCAAAAGATTCGAAACTTTCGGATAGAAGTGTCTGTGCCTGTGTGGCAATCATCATTGCGATACAAGCCAAGAAAAGTGTAAATGTCTTTTTCATAGAATATGTTTTTATTAATATATCTCTAAAAATGGTGCGCAAAATTACAAAAAAAACCAAAGTATGTCAGCCCACTTCCATAATTCTCAATTTTCAATGATCAATTCTCATTAATTCTTGTATTTTTGCAGTTTCAAAGAAGATATGAAGAAGAATCTGTTAGTCTGTGCTTGTTGTATGATACTACTTTTTGCGCAAGGAATAATAAATGCGCAAGTGGTGCATGCCGTCAGCAGTAGTAATCTCGGGCAACTGCAGTTGCAAGCCAAGGCGGGCGATGCAAAAGCGCAGTTTCGTTTGGGTATTGCCTATATGGATGGCGTTGGCGTGAAGGCCTCTAATACGAAGGCATATAAATGGTTTGCGGCGGCAACGGCGCAAAAGTATGCCCCAGCACAATATAAACTGGCTCAATGCATTACCTATGGCGTGGGCACCGAATCCAACATACAGAAAGCCGCTGCCCTCTACAAAAAAGCCGCCGATCAAGGTGTTGTAGATGCGCAGTATTATCTCGGGTTGATGTATCTCTATGGCACTGGCGTGGAACAGAACGAAACAGTCGGCTGGCAGTGGATACAAAGGGCCGCAATGCAGGGCCATACGGAAGCCATCTTCAAGATGGGTGCCCGCTACTACGACCAACTCGTCTCGCTGAACGACGCGGGCGCCTCTGTGCTCGTGGATTCGGCTAAGTATTGGCTGTTGCAAGCCGGCAGCCGCAACCACGAACAGGCCTTGACCCTCTTGGGCAATATCAATGAATTGCTTTATCTTTACGAAGAAAATCTCCTGATATATTACGATTCTACCAGTTTGAACCCCGATGATACCAATTCTTATCCGCCGGTGCTCTTTAATGGCGAAATGGAGGTTTATGATTATCTGGTTGGCTATGTGCTATTTCCACATCTGGCCAGTGTGTTCAAGTTTGGGAATTGTAGGGTTGGCGTTCATTATGTGGTGGAAGAAGACGGCCATGTGAGTCATGTGCGTGTGCAAGACCCTGGCCCTCTACCGGAATTTGCAGAAGAAGGCTATCGTGCGCTGCTTTGTCTGCCCATTCTATCGCCAGGATTCAAAGGCAATTATGCCGTTCGCGTCTTTGAAAATGTAAGAATACCGTTCTATCGCTAATTAATATTATGTAAACATGAGTAAGATTATTAAATGTTCGCTGAAAAAGATCTCTCGCCGCAATGCCGTGGGAATGATTATGCTGCTTATAATTGTCCTTGCCATAAAGTTTTTGGCCCCATCAAATACCTTGTGGAGAGTGATTTATTACGTGTTTGATTTTTTGCTTATCATTGGATGTTCTTTGTGGA
Source organism: Bacteroidales bacterium (assembly GCA_024400815.1). Classification (GTDB taxonomy): domain Bacteria; phylum Bacteroidota; class Bacteroidia; order Bacteroidales; family WCHB1-69; genus F23-D06. The sequence continues at coordinate 4,424 of JAKSMD010000124.1, forward strand.
TTGCGTATCGCAACCGTTATATTCCTGAATTTTTCAAATTTGAGGATGATCGCGTGATTATTTCCTATGATAATAAAGGTCCGTTTCATTTGAAGAGATTCAACGGCATAGCCGCTAATTGCACTATGCGGCAGGTAGGTGGCGATTGGCATATCTTGCAGGATGATCAGCTGTTAGCGATCGTAAAACCTGAAATGTTAAAAGAGGAAGAAATAGAATTCTTAAAAACACAATTATGCGCTTAGTCATACAAAGAGTATCTCATGCATCTGTGACGATTGACGGACGGAAAGAGTCTGAAATAGGTAAGGGCTTGTTGATATTGGTTGGCGTAGAACACGAGGACACTGCTGCTGATGCGGCCTGGTTGGCAGCCAAGACGGCTAATATGCGTATTTTTGACGATGCGCAGGGCGTAATGAATCTGTCGGTAAAAGAGGTCGCTGGCGAATTGCTGGCGGTTTCGCAGTTTACACTTACGGCCTCCACTCGCAAGGGCAATCGTCCATCCTATATTCGGGCCGCTGGTCATGATTTGGCTGTGCCGATGTACGAGCTTTATTGCGAACTGCTGTCTAAAGAATGCGCTTGTCCGGTCCAAAAGGGCGTCTTTGGCGCCGATATGAAAGTGGAACTCCTCAATGACGGTCCTGTGACGATTATCATCGACTCCAAACTGAAGGAGTGATTTGCCTGTGGTTGCCATTGGCCGTTAGCATTTTGGAGTCACCCCTCTACTTTTCTACTTCTCTACTTTGAGACTTTGACCATTGACCTTGACATTGACTTTTTGGAGTCGCTGTTTAAACTTTAAACCTTAAACTATTTGCCATCAAGTACGGCCCTTGATTTCCCGAGTGACTTTCTTGAAACCTGAAACTTGAAACTTTGACTTTTGACCTTGACATTGACCTTTTGGGAGTCTCCATAATTCTCAATTATAAATTATAAATTTTCAATTTGACTGCATGTTCTCCGAAAATCCTGGCCGCCTGGGGCTCGTGAGCCGAAATTGCCAATTTCCTTTTTTGACACCTTTCCCATCCTTTTCGACAAAAAAGATTCACCTGCTGA
>JAKSMD010000125.1 GCA_024400815.1 Bacteroidales bacterium
TCCACCGCCCTTTATTTGCAACGCTATGTCCAATATAGAAAACGCAAGATTTTCGCATCTAAAGATTCTTCTTTTGATAATTTCTGCGATTTGCTGCTGAAAAACAAGGAGCTTAACATGCTGATTCCTTGTGGTCAGAATGGCGCAACTCAGGCGATGAAGGATTATATGACCGCTAACGAAATCAAATTCGATGAAGCTGTCGTATTCACTACATCTTCTGCAGATTTGGTGCATGACATTGACATTGAGAAATACGATTTGATTGCCCTTTTCAGTCCGAATGGCGCAAAGTCACTGCATGAAAATTATCCCGATTTCAAGCAAGAAGAGGTCGCTTTTGCTGCTTTGGGTTCCTCTGTGGTTGACGCTCTTGCAGAATATGGTTTGACAGCCCAGATTACGGCTCCTACGAAGGAATTCCCGTCCATTACGGATGCTATGGATGCGTACTTGAAAGAATATGCAACCCGCAGAAGATAATTTCGGCTTTTCTTCCGGTGATAAAATCAAATCCTCACTTCTGATTAAAGAATTGGTGGATTCGCGCGCCTGCGTGAATGCCTATCCCATCAAATGCTATTATCGTTTTGCAGAAGAAAAGGCAAAACGGGATGCTTCTTTGGCCGTTGTGGTCCCGAAACGACGCTTTAAGCACGCCGTTGATAGAAATCGCCTCAAACGCCTGCTGCGCGAATCATATCGATTGCAGAAATTCTATTTTGAAAATCCTGAACATCGCGCACTCCACTTGCAGATGTGCTGGATATATGTCGGTTCAGAACTGGCAGATTTTGCTACGCTCCAATTTGCGGTTCGGAAACTGAATGCCAAATTGCACAAAATAGAAGCTGAATTGCCGCTATGAAAAAGATTTGGACACTCTTCTGCAAAGGTCTTGCGGCTATCATGATTGGCTTTATCAAACTCTATCAGTGGACGCTATCTCCGCTGATCGGTCGTTCTTGTCGCTATACCCCGACTTGTTCCAATTATGGTTTGGAGGCCATCCGCAAATACGGACCTTTCAAAGGCGGTTGGCTCACCTTGAAACGAATCGTCTCCTGCAACCCTTGGGGCGGTAGCGGCTATGACCCTGTTCCTTAACCTGTTTTATATTTGAAAATCAATACAATATAAGGCATCTCCGTTCGAAAATCCGATGCGTATTTCAGCGGAGATGCTTTTTTTTTGTTTTTTTTGAAAATCACCTCTAATATCTTATATATATATATTATATTTGCAGCTTCCAAAAATGAATTTGGATAAAAGTGTTAATTAGTTAAAAATCAATAATATACCCTATGAAAATCTCTTACAAATGGCTGAAAGATTTGCTGACTTTTGACTTGTCAGCTGACGAAACCAGCGTCTATTTGACAAACTGTGGTCTTGAAGTAGAAGGCATGGAAACCTTTGAAACCGTAAAAGGTGGATTGAAAGGTCTTGTGATTGGCGAAGTGCTCACCTGCGAAGCTCATCCTAATTCCGATCATCTTCATGTTACGACCGTGAACGTAGGTGGCGATGAACCGCTTCATATCGTTTGTGGCGCCCCTAATGTGGCTGCTGGACAAAAAGTGGTGGTCGCTACTATCGGCACTACGCTGTATTCCGGCGACGAATCTTTTACCATCAAGAAATCAAAATTGCGTGGAGAACCTTCAGAAGGTATGATTTGCGCTGAAGATGAAATCGGCTTGGGCGCTTCCCATGACGGCATTATGGTCTTAGACCCATTGGCTGTTCCTGGAACGCCAGCTTCCGAATATTTCCATATTGAAACGGACACTATTTTCGAAATCGGTTTGACTCCGAATCGTTGCGATGCCATTTCCCATGTGGGCGTCGCTCGCGATTTGTATGCTGCCCTGATTCAAGACGGCAAAGCGTGCTCCCCTCTGATTTTGCCGAGTGCCCCTGAAATCAAACCGCTCGCCAATGTGCAGTTCCGCGTGGATATTACAGTTGAAAATAAGAAAGACTGTCCGCGTTACACGGGCTTGCTTTTCGACAATGTGCATGTTGCGGATTCTCCAGAATGGTTGCAAACGAAACTGAAATCTGTAGGCATCCGCCCCATTAATAATGTGGTTGATATTACGCAATTCATCATGTTGGAATTGGGACAGCCGATGCATGCTTTTGATGCTGATAAGATTAAAGGCAACCAGGTTATCGTCAAGAACCTCCCCGAAGGCACACCGTTTGTTACTTTGGATGGCAATGAAGTTAAACTTAGTGTAGATGATTTGATGATCTGCAATGCCGAAGAAGGTATGTGCATCGCGGGCGTTTATGGCGGCCTGCATTCTGGGGTTACGGACAATACGACTCGCGTGTTCCTCGAAAGCGCTTATTTTAATCCGGTTTCTATTCGTAAAACAGCCAAACGCCATGGCCTCAAAACGGACGCTTCTTTCCGCTATGAACGCGGCTGCGATCCTGACATCACCGTCTATGCAATCAAACGTGCTGCTGAACTTATTCAAGAACTCACCGGCGCAAGCGTGATTTCCGATGTGGTGGATAACTATCCTACCAAAATTGAACCATGCCAAATCACATTGCTTTATAATGACGTCAACAAAGTGGCCGGCAAGGTTATCGACAAACAGACTGTTTCCAAGATTTTGCTGCTCCTCGGCATGGAAGTGCAAACCTCTGGCGAAGACCAACTCCGCGTTACGGTTCCTTTGAATAAGGCCGACGTAACCCGTCCTATCGACTTGATTGAAGAAATTCTCCGTATTTACGGCTATAACAATATTGAAATTCCAGACATCATCAGCTATCGTATTTCAGCAGGTCAAAATGCGGATCCTGCTTACCAACAGCAGATGGTGATATCCAATTATTTGGCTGACTGCGGCTTTTTTGAAGTGATGAATAACTCTTTGTCAAAATATGAATATTCTGAACATTTTGACTTTATCAATGAAAATGAAGCCGTTAAGTTGCTGAACCCATTGAGCAGCGAACTGAATATGATGCGCCAGACCCTGCTTTTCAATGGTTTGGAAAATGTGGTGCGTAATGTGAATAACAAAAACGCAAACCTGCGCCTCTTTGAATTCGGCAAGACCTATCGCCTGAATACGGCGGCAGCTAAGGATGACGATGTTACAGTTCGTTTCTTGGAACGCCAAGAACTTGCTATGTTTGTGACAGGTAAAGATGCAGAAGATACCTGGAACCGCAAGGCACAAGATCTTGACCTCTATTATCTTAAAAATATGGTTGAAAATGTCATGGCAAAGGTCAACTTCCCAATGGATAAACTTTCCATTACGACGGAAGGCGAAAACCGTATGTTTTGCGATAAGGTTTCCTACTGCTGTGGCGAGCAAATCGTTGCCACTGTTGGACTGCTTCAACCGGCAGTGCTGAAATATTTCGGCTTGAAGAAACCGGTTTATTATGCTGAATTCAATTTGGCCGTCCTGCTTGAACAAACCACAGGCCGACAAGTGAAATATGAACAAATTGCGTCCTTCCCGTCCGTGAAACGTGACTTGGCATTAGTGGTCGACAAAGCAGTCACTTACGATACTTTGGAAAGAATCGGCTATAAATACGGTTCTAAGTTGGTGAAGAGCATCTCTTTGTTTGATGTCTATGAAGGCGAGAACTTAGAAGAAGGCAAGAAATCCTACGCTTTGAACTTCGTTCTTCAAAATCCGAACAAGACTTTGACAGATGAAGAAATCAACAAGGTGATGAATAAGTTGATCTTCGCATTCGAACGCGAAGCTGGTGCAAAATTGAGATAGTTCTTAAACAGTAGGTTGATGAAGGTCTTTAGAAGTTTGGACGAGATTGCTGGGTTGCAGCGACCGGTTGTGGCCATCGGTTCTTTCGATGGGGTGCATCTCGGACACTGTCGCATATTGCAATATCTTTGCAGTACGGCCGTCCCAATCAATGACCCAAGCGCAGTGAGGACCTTCCATCCGCATCCGCAACAACTGCTCCGCCCGCATTCCGGTTGTTTCAATATCAACACTTTAGATGATAATTTGCGACTTATTGAAGCACAGGGCGTTGAGGCAGTCGTAGTTGTACCATTTACGAAGGCGTTTTCCTTGCTTTCCTATTCCGAATTTTTGGAAAAAATTGTGATTGGGAAACTGCATGCTGCGGCCTTGGTTATGGGTCCCAATCATGCGCTGGGACACAACCGCGAGGGCAGTCGACAGCAAATTGAAGGAATTTGTGCGGCGCATCAATTGCAGGTGGTGGAAATCCCGGAGTTTATGTTGCAAGATGCCGCAGTGCATTCTGCCACGATTCGTGAATTTATCCGAACCCGCCAATATGACAAAGTGGATGCTATGTTAGGGTATCATTACGTGCCCGTTGAAAATGAAAAATAAGGGTGCCTTTTTTTATATAGAAAAAACAAAAATAAAATATATGAGTAAAAATCTTATTATCGTCGAGTCTCCTGCTAAAGCAAAGACTATCCAAAAGTTCATCGGAAAGGACTTTACCGTCATTTCCAGTAAGGGGCATGTCCGCGACTTGCCGCAGAAGGATCTTGGCATAGACATCTCCAAGAATTTTGAACCGAAATACATTGTTCTGGATGATAAAAAAGCATTGATTAGTGATATCAAGAAAAAGGCAGAAGAGGCAGAAGTGATCTGGCTCGCAACCGATGATGACCGCGAGGGGGAGGCTATTTCATGGCATTTGATGGAGGTCACCAAAATGGATCCTGCCAAAGTAAAACGTATCGTATTCCACGAAATCACCAAGAATGCCATTGAAGCCGCTTTGGCCAATCCGCGTGAGTTGGATGTGAACTTGGTAGATGCGCAGCAAGCCCGGCGAGGGCTTGACCGTTTGGTTGGTTTCGAACTCTCTCCTGTATTGTGGAGAAAGGTGAAGCCCCAACTTTCTGCTGGCCGTGTGCAATCGGTGGCTGTTAAGTTGATTGTGGAACGCGAACATGAAATCGAAAAATTCAATAGCACCTCATCCTATAAGGTTGAAGGTCTTTTCTATCCGGAACGCGATGTGAAAATCGAATTGACGGGCGAACTGAATAAGAAATTCAATAAGCAGGAAAATGCCGTTGCTTTCTTGGAAGCATGCAAAAACGCGGATTTCAAAATTGATGCTATTGAAAAATCGCCGGGCAAGAAGAGTCCTGCACCACCTTTTACCACTTCTACCTTGCAGCAGGAAGCCGCTCGTAAGTTGGGCTTCTCTGTTAGCAAGACGATGGTGGTGGCTCAGCAACTTTACGAAGCCGGTTACATCACCTATATGAGAACGGACTCCGTGAATCTTTCCGCTTTCGCTTTGTCTGCTGCTAAGGATGTGATCTCCGAACTCTATGGCCCTGAATATTCTCAGGAACCGCATCTGTCGGCTGTGGCTCAGGGCGTTCAACCGAGAGGATTTCTCCGCCTTTCAGCTTATAGGTTTTTGCAACAGCTTGTCCGTCCGCAGGAACATTTCCCTGCGTGATGAGATTCTCGACAGC
>JAKSMD010000126.1 GCA_024400815.1 Bacteroidales bacterium
AAGTATATTGATAGGTCTTATCAAAGTGCAATTATCCAATTTTCAGATGAATGTAGGGCCGTAGTTGAAACTGACGAAAAAGGTGAAAAGGTCGTTTCCTGGTACCGTGAGAATATAATAGTAGATTATGAAGATCTTCCTATTGACATTGATGTTGTTTCAACATTTGATTCTTTTAGGTATCCGGAGTCTGTTGAAAGTGAAATAAAGTCTTCTCATGATGACATCCGCTCAGAACTGGATCTTATGCTTTATTTTGAAGTGAATGATTTATATAGATATGTCTCTATGCTTTCAAAAATGTCAAGAAAATATTTGCAGAATGGTGATTCTGAGAAGATACAAACAATATTCTCGAGACATGATAAAGCAGAAGTGTTTTGTAATCAATTGTTTTTTGACAAAAAATGGTATGAGGATGAAGAGGACGGAACACTCAAATTCAAATTGAATGACGATGGAGAACTTGTGAAAGTGTCGCAACTTTCTTCAGGAGAGAAACAAATGCTTATTTTGCTATTGTCAACACTTACTCAAAATGGACGTGGATATATCTCATTCTGGGATGAGCCAGAAATCTCTCTCCATATTGGTTGGCAGCAACAGCTTATTCGCGTAATGCGTGAATTGAATCCTAATATGCAGCTTATCATTGCGACACATTCTCCTTCTATTTTGCATGAAGGATGGGAACAACGGGCTATCAATGTGAACGATATCAAGACGAAACAAAAATGACAATGGAAGAATTTGTTTCACATACACATTCATCAGTTCCAAGTCCTACATCAAAGTATGTTGCTGATTCTTCCGTGTTTTATCGTGAGAAGAAAGCCCCGCTGCTTGTGCTTGTTGAAGATGAAGAAGATGTCCCATTTTGGAAAAGAATGTTTAATTGTGTGAGTGGCAATTATCTTGAAGTCGGCGTTTTTAGCTTAAAGAAAGCCTCGGAGAATGCTTTGCAACAAAAAGATGCTAATGGAAATTCTCTTGTCGCTTCCGGCAAGGATGCCTTGATGAAAGTGTCTGGTTTAGGTAAGTTCAAGGTTGTTGCTGTTGATGCCGATTATGACTTATTGGTTGATTATCATTCTTATTCAGATAGTATTAGGAATGATAAATATGTGATTCACACAGAGTATTATTCTATTGAAAATCATCTGTTGGAAGCCAAGACAATGAATCTGTTGAGTATTTGGCAGCACATGAAAACCGTTGTTTCAGATGTTGATTGGGATAACTTTTTCAATGGTCTTGCTGATGCCTTGGGTAATGCTGTGAAACTTTGTGTTGCCTCAAACATCCACCGTCAAAATTTGTATCATCAAGGAACAAATCCACTTCCTGACACTTTCAGTGTAAACGAAATCTCATCGGCATTAGGTGCTATTTGTTTTTCTCCTACCGATTATTGGACAAGTCTTTCAAAGTGGCAGACATCGATTGAGGGAACTTCCCATTTTGCTGCAAAGCAGAAAGAAAGTTCGGCAGAATTATTGGCATTTGCCAGTTGGCAGGCGGATGATGTGCTTCATAATCTACAAGGTCATACGCTTTATTGCTACATCTTTCAACTTGTAAAGCTATATTTTAAAAAGGGATATAAACAGTTGATTGACGATGAGAAAGCTAAGGTGTCAAATAATGCCGAGATTTTATCAGCCATTCATGCCTTAAGGATCCGGATTGGCATGGCCGATTGTACGGTGGATGGTTTTATTAAGCATTCCATCTATAGTGCCACCGCGCTTAATACGAACGACAATGCAATAATAAAAATACAGGATAATATCAGGGCAATCCTGAACTAAAGTTTTCACCTAACCATGTCCACAAACTACTACAACGCCTTCGTAGCGAAACTCAAGGAAATATTCATGATGGACCATGCCGAACTCGACTTCGGCATCTACCGCATCATGAACCAGAAACGCAGCGACATCATGCACTTCCTTGAGCATGAACTGCTGCCCCAGGTCACAAAGGTGCTCAATGAAGCTGGCGCCGGCGATGCCGCTCCCATCATGGCGCGCATGAAGGAGATTGAGGCGCAGGCTGCTTCGTTTGGCGCTTCGGCTGACAACAGCCCCGAATATCAGCAGCTCAAGGCGAAATTGGAACAGGCTGCCGACACAGCCGCCCTGCAAAACGACGTGTTCTCGCACCTCGTCACCTTCTTCAGCCGCTATTACGACAACGGCGACTTCATCTCAAAGCGCCGCTACAAGGACAACACCTACGCCATTCCTTACAACGGCGAGGAAGTGAAGCTCCACTGGGCCAATGCCGACCAGTACTATATAAAATCGTCGGAGTATTTCCGCGACTACAGCTTCGTGCTGCCCACAAGCCGCCGCAAGGTGCATTTCGTGCTGAAAGACGCCTCGACCGAGCAGAACAACAACAAGGCGGCCAACAACATGGAACGACGCTTCGCCTTGTATGCCGAAGAAGGACAGCCTTTCCTTGAAGCGGACGCCGACGGACTCAACATCTATTTCACCTACGAGCTGATGCCGAAGGCCACCAAGCAGGATGCGCTTCTCGCCGAGGCTTTCGCGGCCATCCGGCCCGCGGTGCCTGAGGCCTTCATGGAACTGCTCACCACCAAGGCGCCGACCGCCAAGGATGCCAACCGCACTTTGCTGGAAAAGCACCTGACCGACTACACCGCCAAAAACTCGTTCGACTACTTCATACACAAGGACCTTGGCGGCTTCCTGCGCCGCGAGCTTGATTTCTACATCAAGAACGAAGTGATGCACTTGGACGACCTCGACGCCACCCACATCTCTGGCCAGCTCACCATGATAAAGGCCATAAAGCAGGTGGGCGACAAGATTATCCGCATGTTGGCCCAGTTGGAAGACTTCCAGAAACGTCTCTGGCTGAAGAAGAAATTTGTGGTGCAGAGCGACTACTGCATCACCCTCGACCGCGTACCGGAAGAGCTATACCCCGAAATCATTGCAAATGACAGACAGCGCGAGGAATGGGTGCGCCTCTTCGCCATTGATGAGATAAAGGGCGACATGCTCGCTGAGGCTTACAGCGTGCCGCTTACCGAAGAGTTCCTCAAGCAGAACCCTTTCCTTGTGCTCGACACGGCTTTCTTCACCGCCGCCTTCAAGCACAAGCTCATAGCCAGCATGGAAAACATCGACGAACAGTGCAATGGCCTGCTCATCAACAGCGAGAATTTCCAGGCTTTGGAACTGTTGCAGGAAAAGTATGCAAAAAGCGTAAAGTGTGTGTATATTGACCCGCCGTACAATACGGGAAGTGATAACGCTTTTGCCTATAAGGATAATTATCAACACTCATCATGGGCTTCAATGATGAGGGACAGAGTCGCATTAAGTAAACAAATGCTCAAAGAATGTGGATGTGTCTTTATCAGCACAGATGATGGAGAGTATGCTAATGTGAAACTCAATTTAGATAATTTGTTTGGTGAAGAGAATTTCGTTGCTGATATTATTTGGAATAGCCGTAAATCTGTTTCAAATGATGCACTCATTTCTGGAGCAATTAACCATACAACTTTCTTTACCATAAACAAACGTCTTCTAACAGACAGAAAAGCTGAATTCAGAGTTAAAGCAAAGGAAGAAGGCTTTATTAATCCAGACAATGACCCTAATGGTCCTTGGAAACTCGACCCAATGGATGCTCCTAATGTTAGAGAAAATTTGTCCTATGGTATTACAAACCCTTTAACAGGGGTAACTTTTTATCCTCCTTCTGGCAGATGTTGGCGTTTTGAAGAAGACACGGTTAAAGAATTATTAGCAAAAGGTCGAATTTTATTTGGCAAAAGCGGCAACACCAAACCTGCCTATAAAAGATATAAATTTGAGGCTCAAGGGAAAGGTGATACCGTAACTACATTGTGGAATGATGTGAAAACAACAGCAGATGGTACAAAAATGCTTTTAGATATGTTTGGAGAATCACTTGATAAATCTTTCATTGATTCTATAAAGCCAAAACCTGTTGAGTTCATCTCTAAAGTTGCCAATGTGTCAACGAATAATGCAGATATAATAATGGATTACTTTGCTGGTTCATCAACAACTGCTCATGCTGTTATTCTGCAAGAAAGAGATGATGAGCGAGGAAGAAAGTTTATAGAGTGTGAAATGAATTTCTACTTTGATATTTTATCAAAACCCCGCATCGAAAAAGTCATCTATTCAACAGATTGGCGCGAGGGCAAGCCCATTTCGCGCAACGGCATCAGCCAGTGTTTCAAATACATCCGTTTGGAGCAATACGAGGACACGCTGAACAACTTAGAGGTGAAGCAAAGGCAGACCGCCATCAGCGCCAACGAAGGTTTCAGGGAGAGCTACATGCTCAGCTACATGCTCGACACCGAAACCAAGGATTCGCTCCTGAATCTGAAAATGTTCGAGAACCCCTTTGCCATGACGCTGAAGACCACCAAGGACAACGAGCTGGTTGACACGCCCGTCGATATGGTGGAGACCTTCAACTACCTCATCGGCCTGGAAGTGGAAACGGAAGGCTGGTACCGCGACAGCAACATCTGCGTCGTCATTGGCCGCACCCACCGCGACAAGCTGCGCACCTTGGTGATATGGCGCAACTGCAACGAGATTGGCAACGAAGCCCTCAACGAGTTCTTCCGGCGCATGGACTTCCGCACCCATGATTCGGAGTTCGACCTCATCTATGTGAACGGCGACAACACGCTGCCCAACCTGCGCCGCGACGACGAGAACTGGAAAGTGGTGCTCACCGAAGAGGAATTTGCAAATCGGATGTTTGAAAACGGATAAGCTATGGCAAAAGAATATACGATACCTTATCTTCCACTTCCATACGACTTGGAATCGAAGGCGGTTCTCCGGCAACTGAACAGGGCCAACAGAAAACTTGCTGAGCTGAAGGGGGTGGCTCAAACCATACCAAACGAGAATATCCTGATCAACACACTTGCCATGCAGGAAGCTAAGGACAGTAGCGAAGTGGAGAATATCATCACCACTCAGGATGATTTGTACAAAGCCGATCTGCTATCAAACAATAAAATGCTCCGTGCCGCAGAAAAAGAGGTGATGAACTATCGCGAAGCTCTGCTTGCGGGATTCTCCAAGGTGCGCAAAACACGCATACTCAAACAGAATACTATCATTGAGGTTCAGCAGCGGTTAGAGAAGAATACGGCAGGTTTCAGGCGGGTGCCGGGTACTGTGCTTAAAAACAATTCCGGCGAAGTGGTTTTTACTCCGCCACAGGACGGTCAGGCCATTGAATCATACATGGAGAATCTTGAAAAGTTTATCAACGATGAAAGCATCTGCGACTTGGACCCGCTCATCAAGATGGCTATCATCCACCATCAGTTCGAGAGTATCCATCCGTTCTACGATGGCAATGGACGCACAGGGAGAATAGTGCTGATACTCTATCTTGTGACATCCGACTTGCTGGATTTGCCGGTTCTGTACCTGAG
>JAKSMD010000127.1 GCA_024400815.1 Bacteroidales bacterium
TCTGCTCACGCGGATACATATCCAAGAACATCAAAACGGCCACATCGGACTTGTGTTCGCGAATCAAATCCTTAACCTTATTGTTCAAATAAATATCATTTTCATTGTATTGAGATTGATAGGAGCCCACAATATTTTTAACAATAGATTGCGCTTGTTCCACCAAATTCGTAGGAAGGTCTTGGTTGACATCCAATTGGCGATGCCATGCCTGGTGCTCTTTAGCGATTTCATCCACAATAGGAGCGAATTTGTTGACGACCTGCATAGCCCAGGTAACCTTGTTTTTACCTTTATCGAAAAGATTGTTATAAACCAAACTGTCGCGCTCGGCAATCAGTTTCGTAATCTCTTCCATATGCGTACCCAAAGAGCGTTTTGCACGGTCATAGCGAGCATTCACCTCCATGATGTAATTGCTACGCAGGGTATAATATTCGGGATATTGCGGCATCTGCTTTTCGGTAAAATTGTAATAACTGTCAACATTTTCCAGATAATTGGCAAATGGACGATAGTTTCTATCGAAATCCTTCAAAGTTTTGTTAGCGGCAGCCACGAAATAGTCCAAGTTAGAGCCCTTGATTTTGCCATTGGAAACATATTTTTCCATCAGGGCCTTTAACGTATCCATATTGTCAAATGCGGACAAGAGGTAGCGGTCAATATCCGCATTGGTTTGCGTATATTGATTGATCGTTTGGGCTTGGCGTCCCCAATACTTCTGTTGCGGGTCATTTTGAAGCGCCTCATTCAAACTGTCGAGCACCACCTTTTTGAGAAGCGTGAAAGAAGTGGCTTCCTTCACAAAATCCATAGAAGGAGAACCTGACACGCTCACCACACTTTGAAGATCATCGGCATCTATCGTCATATTTATTTTCTCGCCAGGTTTTACCACAACGAGCATATAATTTTCAGAACCGAAATCAAAACGATAGATATCACCTGGCAAATCCAACTTCATGGTAAATGCGTCATTTTTGATATCCGCAGTAGCATAAGTCACCCTATCCTTGCCGTAAGCATTGATGAGACTTACCTGAGAGAAAGTGTTGTTCTGGATGTTAACCGTAAGAACAGCGCTATCGTTTTTTCCTGTTTTCTGTGCGAAAGCATTGATATTCAGCAGCACAGCAAACACTAACAGAACAATGATTTTCAATGATTTTTTCATAAGTACAATAAACATAAAATAGGCGGCAAAGATACAAAAAAAAGTGCTATGTGAAACGCATTGTTTGGCGGTTCGCTATGTGGGAATGCTGCTGTTGGAAACTACGGCCATGGACTTTGCAACCGCAAAGGCGCTGAGATTATGATAGCTTAACCATCATCACACAGGCATCCTCTCTTCACATGTTTTTGTTCCAAATAATTTTGTACTTTTGCGGTCCTAAAGCATAAAAAAATGTATAATTATAACATCACTGGCATTCAGCAAATTGGCATCGGCACCACCGATATGAAAGCATCTTGGAAATGGTATGCAGAGCGTTTTCACATGGACATTCGCATACTGGAAGACGATACGGTTGCTGAATTGATGTTGCCTTATACGGGCAACAAACCTCAAAAAAGACACGCATGCATCGCAGCCAACCTTCAAGGCGGCGGTGGTTTCGAAATATGGCAATACTCAGACCGCACCCCTGTTCCGCCCACATTTGATATAAACGTGGGCGATCTGGGCATTTTTATTGCCAAAATAAAAAGCAGCAACATAGAATCTTATCACGAAGAATTGTCGCAGAAATGCGATCATATTACCCCGATTTACACCGATCCGCGCGGCATTGCCACATTCTATGTGCACGACCCTGCTGGCAACTGTTTCCAAGTAGTGGAAGACAATTATGTCTTTATCGATGAAGACAACTATTCCGGCGGCATCGTTGGCGCTATGATTGGCGTAACCGACATCGACAAAGCATTAGAAGTATACCGCGACCTCTTAGGATACGACACCATTATATATGATAAGAATGGCATTTTCAGCGATTGGCAGACTTTGCGCGGCGGCACTCAAAACTACCGCAGACTGTTGTTAGGCCGTTCCAAACCGCACACAGGACCATTTGCCGAACTATACGGAACTGGAACCATCGAATTGGTACAAGCATTAGACAGAACACCGCGTAAAATCTACGAAGGCCGCTACTGGGGTGATCCTGGCTTCATCCAGATTTGTTTTGATGTCGTCAACATGCGCGAAATTGAAAAATGGTGCCAAGAAAAAGGTTATCCATTCACGGTTGACAGCTGCGCCAACAAGTCCCAATTCGACATGGGACAGGCATCGGGGCACTTTACCTACATTGAAGATCCTGACGGCACGCTCATTGAACTGGTAGAAACGCACAAGATCCCTATCATCAGCAAACTCAACATAGGCATTCACTTGATGAAGAAAGACCGAACCAAACCACTGCCTCGACTGCTCTTCAACCTCATGAAACTCAATCGCGTTAAATTCAACTAATATGGGAAATCTGGTAGATCTCATCAAAAAGGACCTTCGTTACGAAGAAGCGCTGAAGGCGTGTATGAATTGTGGCATGTGCACGGCAGTTTGCCCTGCAGCCGAGTTCTACGATTATGATCCTCGCCGCATTTGCGACACGGTCCAACGTGGCGACGAAGCGTCTATAGAAAGACTGATGCGCTCCGACACCATCTGGTATTGCGGACAATGTATGTCTTGCAAACCCCGCTGTCCGCGCGGCAATGCGCCTGGTGAAATCATCAATATTCTGCGCAAAATCTCTCAAGAACTTGGCTACTTCAAAGATAGTCACATGGGATTGCAACAAATCCAGCTTATGAATGAAACCTGCCAAAACATATTGGACATCGGCTATTGCGTGCATCCTGACCGCGTAGTTCCTGAACGCCATGTGGAACAAGGCCCCATCTGGGAATGGTTCATTGAGAACATTGAAGATGTAGCCCCGAAATTGGGAGCCAACTATCATGGAGATGGCGCGGGCGCACTGCGCAATATTCCGCACGAAGACATGGATGAAATCCATAAAATTTTCGAAGTCACCGGCGGAATGGAATTTCGAGAGAAAGTGCTCAAGTAATAGGCATTCCACCCTTCATCGTTTTTATTAATAAAGCAAACTATTATGGGTAATTTTGGATTTTCGATAGCTCAGACTCGTTCCATTAAACTCTCTGCTGCTAACTTAGAAAAAGTAAAACGGCTACAGGAAATCGTTCCTTCCTATAAACGTTGCATTGGATGTGGCGGTTGCACTGCGACCTGCTCTGCACGTCAATTTACTGACTTCAACATCCGTAAAACGCACTGCTATTTCCGTCGCGGTCAGTTTGACAAATTAGAAAAAGAATTACAGAAATGCATGCTCTGTGGCAAATGCACGCTGGTATGCCCGCGCGGTGTCAACTTGCGTTCTCTTATCATCAACATGCGACAAATTCTCACTAATACTAACGAAATTATTGGATAATGGAAAATTTCAGTCCCTTTGTACTGCCCTTCGTACTGGGTGCGATTGCGCTTCTCGTTATCTGCTGTTATAAATATGTACGTTGGATTCGTCAATTCGACCTCCAACAGAGAATGATTATCCGCAAGAACATCTTAAAAGGCAAACTGCTGCCTGCCGTATGGGAGATGTTCACGGAATGTTTGCTGCACTTACGCATCACTAAGAAAAATTGGCGACTCGGCTACATGCATCGCAGCATCGCCTTCGGATGGTTTCTCCTGATTTTCGTGGGCGCCATTGAAAGCCGTATCGGAACCCCTAAGAACTTCCACTTCTGGGTGGCCATCTTCTATCGTTATTTCCACCACACGCCGCCAGAGAACCAGACAGCCATGATCTTCACTCAACTCATGGATCTGCTGCTGCTCTATGTTTTATCCGGCGTTTTCCTTGCCTTTGTCAAGAAAATCCAATCGCGCATTTTGGGCATGAAGCGCACCACCAAGCATACGATGATGGACAATGCCATCAAGTTCTCCTTGTGGGGCATCTTCCCTCTGCGCCTGCTCAGCGAGTCGGCCACCGCTTGTCTGTATGGGAATGGCGGCTTTCTCACACAAACTATCGGAAACTGGTTCAGCCCACAAGTGGCCGGAGTCTTAGAGCTTCCCTTCTGGACTTTGTATTCCATCGACCTATGCTTATTCTTCGTCCTACTCCCATTCACCCGCTACATGCACATCTTTACGGAAATCTTCCTGATTTTCTTCCGCAGATTGGGGGTTAAAGAACACACCAAAATCACCGGTTTCACCAAATTCGAACTCTCCGCATGCTCTCGTTGCGGCATGTGCATCGACCACTGTCCATTGTACAAAGACCTTGGCATCACAGAAGTTCAATCCGTGTATTTGCTTCGTAACTTAAGGAACCTCGAACACCACAAAGACATCATCGAGGCCGGCAAGAACTGTCTTATGTGCAACCGCTGCGCCGAAGAATGTCCCGTAAACATCGACTTGATGAATATTCGACGGATGTCACGCGACAAAAACGAACTGGATCAAACCGAGAACTACAACTACCTACTCAAAATCCAAGGATTCAACGCCATCGGACGTGTTGCCTACTTTGGCGGATGCATGTCTCATCTTACTCCAGGCATCACAGAGTCTATGGAGACGATTTTCAAAGCAGTAGGACAGAAATACTGGTTTATGGACCAAAACAGCACGATCTGCTGCGGCCGCCCGCTCCTGCAACAAGGATTCAACAGCCAAGCCACCCAATTGCGGTTGAAAAACACTGAACTCATCATCAAGTCGGGCGCAACGGCACTCATCACTTCTTGTCCTATTTGCTACCAATCATTTACGAAAGAATATAAACTCAACATCCCAATTTATCACCATACGGAATATATAAATATGCTGATAAAATCGGGCAAGTTGAAAGTGAAGAAAGGCGATTTGAAAGTAACTTACCACGATCCATGCGAATTGGGACGCGGATGCGGCATCTACAAAGAACCGCGCAAAGTGCTCAAAGCCGTTGCAACACTGCTCAAGACCAAGAATGAGAAAGAAAACAGTCTCTGCTGCGGTATGAACCTTGGCAACACGGTACTCTCTCTTGACCAGCAAACCACTATCCGCAACACGGCACTTGACAACCTCATGCAGCCACAACCTGACGTCATCGCTACCGCCTGCCCTATGTGCAAAAAAGCCTTCATGCACGGGACCCAAACAGAAGTCAAGGACATCGCCGAAATCGTAGCAGAACAACTTTAGCCGCTAAGTTTCTGACTGCGGCCACACATACCCTATCTGTGGGGATGTAAATGAAAGGTAATAAATATTTTAGCATATTAGTTAATATATATATTACTCTAATATGTGTATGGTCATTGGCATTTTGGAGCCCCCGCTCTACTTCTCTACCTTTCTACTTCTCTACTTTTGAGACTTTGACCATTGACCTTGACATTGACTTTTTGGAGTCGCTGTTTAAAC
>JAKSMD010000128.1 GCA_024400815.1 Bacteroidales bacterium
TAGAGCGACGCATTCGTAATGCGTAGGTCGCGAGTTCAAGTCTCACAAGTGGCTCTACAGAAAGGCGATGCGATGCATCGTCTTTTTTGTTTTAGGGTTAATAGTAGCCCTTTTGCGATAAAAAAAATGAGACGGTGGAATGCACCGTCTCAACAAAATTATTCGAAAAATTTACATTTTACATCATTCCAAACCTCATCTGGAAGTTTAGCGCCAATCACTTCAATCATTTTTGCAGAAAGATAAGAAGCCAAATCGCCGGCTTTTTGAGCAGAATAATCGTTCAACAAGCCATATAGGAATCCAGATGCGTAGATGTCGCCAGCGCCGGTAGTGTCGCGACGAACAGCATCCACCGGTGCGATAGTAGTAATTTCGCCATTCATTTTAATCAAAGAACCGTCCTTGCCAATTTTCACAATAGCGATTGGGCAATATTCGGAAAGCACATTTAAGGCCTCGACGCCCTCTTTGCCAGTAAATGCCTTTGCCTCTTCTTCATTAGCAAAAATGATATCCACATAATCGGTGAGGAGCATTTTCACGAAATCATAATTGGCTTCGATGATATTGTAACTTGCCATATCCATAGAAATGCGCAGACCTTTTTCCTTTGCAATTTGGCAAACACGCAAAATCAAATCGTGGTTGAAAATCAGATAACCTTCAACGTGAATGCAATCGTACTGTCCGATAACCTCCGCATCCAGCTCTTCAGGCGTCATCATTGCCGCTGCACCAAGATAGGTGGCAAATGTTCTTTCTGCATCTGCTGAAATGAAAGTGGTAGCAATACCCGTATCCACATCGGATTCAACCAAATGCGGAGTTACACCAAAGCGGCGCATTTCTCTACGGAAGAATTCACCCATCTCATCACGACCAATTTTACCGATATATCCAGCAGGCGCACCCAGTCGTGCCAAACCGTGAATCGTATTAGAAGTAGAACCACCGGTAGCGCATGCCTGTTCAAAATCTCGAATAGCTTCGTGAATCTCTCTTTTGCGGTCAGCATCAATCATCACCATGCCACCTTTATCCAATTTATTTTGTGCTAAAATATTATCATCTTCAATATGAATCAAAACATCGACTAAGGCATTGCCAATTCCTAAAATTTTCTTCATTTTTTATGTATTATGTTATTGTTAGTATTTGAGACTGCGAATTAACGCAATTTTTCTTAGATAATTGTATTTTTGCCGCCATGAAAAATACAAGACTCTACACCCTTCTCATTCTCCTAAGCCTAATATGGCTTGTCAACCCGTGTACAGCACAGAAAAGAAATTCGCACAAAAGCAATTCCGCAACAGATAAAATCCTGCTCAAAGGCGATTCCTGCATAAGTCGAAAATTGTATTTCGAGGCACAAAACTTCTATTTTGAAGCTAAAAAATCAAAAAATCTCAATCGCAGCACCACCGAAAAAATCAACCAAAAGATTCTGCTTTGTAAAAAATACCTTCATTTCGAATCTATGATGCGCAATGCAAGGCAATTGGAAAATGCCCAATCCTTTTCGGGTGCGCTCAAATATTACGAAGACGCCTTTCAATACGCTCAAGATGAGCATTTGGATATCACGGATACTACACATACGCGAACAGAAACCATCCAACAACTGGTCAGCATTTACGATTTGCTAGACAAATCTAAAGCGGCCGAAAAACAGAATGATTTTGAAAAAACACAAAAATATTTTTTAGATGCTATTGAAAAAGCAGATTTAGTATCTAAAAATTTAGAAAAAGAAGGTTTTTCCGCTTCTATCGGAGCAAAATTAGACAGTTTGGTGCAATTTATGGTTTACAAAAATGACACTATTCTCAATTACAAAGAATGGTATCCCGAGCACTATGACACTATTTACCATGATATTTGGAATAAACTGTCACAATATTTGGAAACGGTGCATTCCATGCCCGATTATGCCATACG
This sequence comes from Bacteroidales bacterium, assembly GCA_024400815.1. Lineage (GTDB taxonomy): Bacteria > Bacteroidota > Bacteroidia > Bacteroidales > WCHB1-69 > F23-D06. Next base: position 1,945 of record JAKSMD010000128.1, read on the forward strand.
CTTTATCTCCACCATTGATTCAGCTGGAATCACTCGGACCGCCCTCTCCAACAACTATGTCCATTCAAAAGCCATCATTGAAGACAGCTTAGTCTTGCACAACTTGCAAATCATCGCGCAAAACATACAACTGCTGCAACCGCGCATGCATGGCTTTCCCATGTCGGCTATCGCTGAATTCTATGTTGAATTCGGGGAAAAGGCGTTTTTTGTAAACGTCCATAAAAAACAAGACATCTACAAAATGAAAATGGCCACTCGTGTTAAAAACCATCAAGGAAAACGATTTAGGAAAAAACTGGATGAAGAAAAAATGCTTGCAGACGGCGAATTTACGGACACCAGCACTTTGCAAAAGATGGTCAAGATTATGATGGACGACCTTCCCGATGGAAAATACAAATATCGGGTCTCCTGCATTAAAATGGGAAGCACCGAGGCTTGGAAATTGCATGTGCTGAACTCCAAAAAGCACTAATTATGGGCGGTGGCTAATGTCACCACACTTATCTTCACCCCCTCTATGGTAAGTAATTGTTGAATGGCGGCTTCCATAGTTGCTCCCGTCGTTAACACATCATCGCACACCAAAAGATGCTTGCCCGCAAACACATCAGCATTTTGTACAGCAAAAACCTCTTTCACATTTTCCCAACGATTGAACCGACTTTTTTTCGTTTGCGTCTCGGTGAAAGTGGTACGCAACAGCACCTCATTCGTGTAAGGAACGTTCATCCCTTGGCTCAATCCTATAGCGATCCATTCGCTTTGGTTATAACCGCGTTTTTGCTGTTTCTTGGGATGCAAAGGAATTGGAATGATGTAATCTATTTGCTGATATCTGGGTTCTTGTATCAGTTTTTCGCCATAATAGGAACCTAAAAAAGAACCCAGTTCCTTTTTACCTTTATATTTAAGTGCATGCAACATGTTCTGCACAGAATTTCCTTTTTTATAGAACAACAAAGAAGATACTTCTTCTACCTTCACACGACCCGCAAATATCAATTTCAGCGGATTGTCATGTTCTCTGAAATAATTCGTTTCCGGCAAATGCAGCAAGCAATGGAGGCATAGCAATTCCTCATTTTGCTGCAAAGCATTCCCGCAACCCACACAGAGACGCGGATAATACATAGACAATACATTGTCTAATAATTTGTTCGTTTTCATTGTTAAAAATATTTTATTCCTACCGCATTGGGTTTACGGCAAAAGTATAGCTTATCCGACTATTTTATGCGGAATCAGGGAAAAATATCTTTCAACAAAGACTGTTAATAGAAAAAACAGCCATAATAAGGTACTGTGAAGAGGCAAAATTAGTTTTTCACAAACTTGAAATATTGTGTCGGGGTCCCATTTTGATAGGACTTTCCAACATAGAAGCCAACGGGCAAATCTTGCACATCCATCTGGATAATATAATCGGCTTTCGGAGTAAAGGATTTTACCAAAACACCGTTTTCAGTGTAAATTTCAACCTGCGTTACCTTGCCATCCGGATTGGCCATTTTCAAGAAATAGGTACATGGATTCGGAAAAACTTCAACGGGACGCTGCACATATTCGTCAACAGCAACATGATTGGCATAAGCAGCATAGAAGTCAGGAATGCCATAACCCAAAGAATCGTTAGGATTTTGATAGCAAGAGCCGCTTTCGCGGATAATCTGCATCAGTTCTGTAGAAGTGGCGTTAGGGAGTGCCTGCCATAAGCAAGCGCAAAGGCCAGCAGCCACAGGACCTGCCAAGCTAGTACCATCCGCCGTACCTAAAAAGTCGCCAGGCCAAATACAAACGGTGCTCACGCCAACAGAGGCGATATCGGGTTTAACCCGCCCGTCATAAGATGGACCACGAGAAGAGAATCTAGCAGCTTGGCCAAAGAAATCCACGGCTCCAACTGTCAGAATATCAAAAGCATCAGCAGGGCGACTGATATGATACCATTCATTGTTTCCGTCGTTGCCGGCACTCACACAAACCACAACGCCCTTCTGTCCCAAAGTGGTAGCTGCCCGAGAAGCAATGCTGGTGACACCATCCGTACTGGCATAAGTATAATCGCATTGCGGAAAATCGGCAAATTGTGAATATCCCAAAGAAGAATTTATGACATCTGCGCCCAAACTATCCGCAATCTCGGCAGCTTGTGCCCAAAAATCCTCTTCAATAAGTTCTTCCATATTCGGTTCCTCAGAGCGGATAAAATAATAATTGGCATGGGGTGCCGTGCCCACCATTGCGCTCTCCTGAAGCATAGACATCGTAGAGGTTACCAAAGTACCATGATAGTGACCATTGAATACATTGTCGGACCAAGGAATCAAATCGCGAGTGCCCCAGATTTGCCCATTTTCAAACAACGGGCGGAAATAAGAACTGGTATCTACACCATCCCAGCCAGCATCAAAAACCACAATCAGCATGCTGTCACCACGGAACCCGAGATTGTGCAGCAAATGGCCATTGTGTATGACAATCTGATCGTAAGCATATCCATAATCATAAGGAACAATAGAGTCGCGCATAGGATTAGAAACCACGGGGTATTCCGTAACTTCAGGAACTGCATTTGCACCTTGAAGGATATCCAAAGGATAATTCGCCACAGGCAGGATGTCTGACACAAAAGACAATTGCTGTATTTGAGACAACTTCAAACTATCTGGACAATAAATCGTTACTGTATTGCTCCATTTTGAAGTACAAAGCACACGAATAGCAGCATCTTGCTGTTGTATTTGCTGAATATATTGCGGATTCACAGGCAAATCTTGCTCCGTAATCGGAATATTAAATCGTACTCTTTTGGCGATTGCGCGCTCCGACAAATACGCAGAAGGATTGTTGACAGAATACGGATTATTCTGCTTGTCTGTCAAAGTTATGCGATAGCAAGTAGGCGCCGGTTGTGCCATCAGGGCATTGAAAATGCCCAACAGCAAAAGAGCGGCAAAAGCGATTAAATTCTTCTTCATAGTGCTATTATTTGCGAATAATCTTCAATTTTTCACCCTCACGAATCATATCAGATTTGAGGTGATTCCATTGCTTCAGTTGTTTTACCGAAACATGATATTTTTGAGCTATTTGTGAAAGTGTCTCACCTTTTTTAATCTTATGATAGATCGGTTTAGGCTGCGTCGGTGTTGGTGTCACATTCTGTTTCGGAGCCGGCATGGCTGTAGTTTGTGCTGCCGCATCCTCTTTTTGAGCGGCAGCGACTTGTGTCTCTATTTTCAAACTTTCGCCAGCCCGTATCATATCCGATTCAAGATGATTCCACTGCTTAATTTGTTGCACGGTAACTTGGTACTTGCGCGCAATCATTGAGAGTGTTTCACCACTATTGATTTTATGGTAAATCGTTTGAGATTGTGCTGATGCTGAACCCGTTGTGGTTTCCGGCATCTTATCGACTGCTGCAGGTTCGGCCTTCGGTGTCTCTGCCGTCTGATCTGTCGGTTGGGCAGTCGGAGCACTAACCTCTTCATTGCCACGAAC
>JAKSMD010000129.1 GCA_024400815.1 Bacteroidales bacterium
CATTTTTTTGACTTCTGCCGCTGCGGCTTTGGGTGTGGTGCCGATGATTATCGCCCATACTTCCCTTTGGATGCCTATGGGTGTGGTCATCTGCTTCGGTACGATTTTTTCTTTCCCCTTTGTGGTAACACTCTTGCCGGTTTGCTATTGGCAACTTTTCGAAAGTAATGATAAAAAAATGAATTTAGCCTTGGTAAAACATCTTAAAAAACACATCATTACCGTAATGTTGTTGTGTCTTGCGATGCCGTTTGCTTCCGCTCAGTCGCTATCGCTGGATAGTTGCAAGTCGTTGGCATTGCAGAATAACGTGGCGGTGAAAAATGCGGCATTGGATGTGCTGGCGGCACGCAAAGTGCAAAATCAGGTGCTGACCAAATATTTTCCCAATATCAGCGTCGTGGCGGGCGGCTACCAAACGCTTAATCCATTGATTGAATTTGGCATTGAAGACGTGAAAAACGCGGAAGCACGTCAAATGCTTTACAATATGTATGCCGAATATGGAGCCACAATGGGCTTGCCCAATAGCATATCATTGTGCGAAAAGGGAATGACAGTAGGTGCCACGGCCGTCCAGCCTGTGTTTATGGGAGGACAGATTGTGAATGGCAGCAAATTGGCCAAAGTGGGTGTTGAGGCGGCCGAGTTGCAAAATGAACTGACCAGGGAAAAATTGATGCAGCAAACGGAAGAGGGCTATTGGCTGGTGGTTTCGCTTCAGGAGAAAAAGAAAACCTTGCAGCAGGCAATGGTTTTCCTGGACACGCTTTATAGAGATGTTTCTGCAGCCAAAGAGGCAGGTCTGGTGACCCAAAACGACCAATTAAAGGTAGTGCTGAAGCAAAACGAATTCAAATCCAATATGTTGAAGGTCAATAATGGAATCGTTTTGGCCACGATGGCTTTGTGTCAGGTGATTGGCGTGGAATATTCCGAAAATCTGCAATTGACGGATGTGATTGGAGATTATCCTGTTGAGTTGGAAGAAAAAGACGCAGCCTCGGCTGTGTCGCGCCGAAAAGAATCGCAACTGCTGAATCTGAATGTGCGTGCCGAGCAGCTGAAGAAGAAAATTACGATTGGGGAAACGCTGCCACATATTATGGTTGGAGCAGGGGCCTCGTACGGAAATTTGATACTGGACCGTTATAAATTCAATGGTCTGGCTTTTGCCACGGTGCAAGTTCCGCTAACCAACTGGTGGGAAACCGCCTATAAGATCCAACAGCAGAAAATTATGATTCAGAAGGCTGAAAATGACCGTAACGACCTGACCCAAAAGATGATGTTGGAGGTACAGCAGGCCTGGAATAATTTGGCAGAAGCCGCCGATCAAATCGAATTGATGAAAGTGACGGTTCAAGATGCCGAGATTAATTCCCAGACTTCATTGGTAAATTATCAGGCGGGAATGATACCTATTTCTGAACTTTTGAAGGCGCAAACCCTGTACAGGCAGGCGCAAGACCAGTTGGTGGATGCCCAAATTTCATTCAAAATAAAATGGGCCCACTATCAGACTTTGGTAAAATAGCTGAACTGGAGCATACTCCATATAAGAAATTAAGACGATAAGAAGTTAAGAGTTTTTAGGCCTATAGGTCATTTTGCAGGCTGAGAACGACATTTTTCCTTAGGGGGATAAGAGTTTCGTAAAGTGCTTTAAAATTTGTCGGATTATGTATCAGGGACTATCGGCGGCACCATTGCCAGACAGGCACAATGTCTATCCGTCGGCCGTCTTCTGTCAAGGTGTCGTTTTGGTTCTCGGTGAGGATGACCCCCTGCGACAGGTCGAACGCCGACATAGCCGACAACAGACCTTTTACCTCACGGACTCGGTTCACATCGTCTATTTCCAGGCATACCTGTATGGCTGCATCCACCTTATTCTTGTGGCTCACCACAAAGTCGCACTCGCTGCCGCGTTCGACAAAGTAGTGTATCTCGCCACCACGGCGCAACAGCTCCAAGTACACCATATTCTCCAACTTACGGCCAGCATCCTGCGAGAACGAGGTGGTGAGCACCGATTGCAGACCTGTGTCGATGCAATATACCTTTTTGGGATTGAGCTGCTGACTCCTATACGAGTAGCTGAACTTGCTCACAAAGTGGAATAGGTAGGCATCGCTGAGGTATGAAAAATAGTCTATCACCGTCTGGGAAGATTTCACCCCGATGACATCCCTCAGATTGTTGGCACTGGTAAGGCGGGCGCAGTTGCTGGCAAGATAGGTGGCCAGCTTTTTCAGAGGCAGGCTTTCCTTGATACCATAGCGCACCATAATGTCGCGGTAGAGCACGTCCTCGGTTAGCTGTGCCAGCACCTCCTCGTCGCCAAGCTTGAGGTAGGATGGAAATCCTCCATCTGCCATGTATTCTCGAAGGCTGCTGGCACAATACTCCTTGTTGAGATATCCCACGTATTCGCTATAGGAGAACGGATAGAGCGTTTTGGCAATGTGGCGGCCCGTCAGTCGAGTGCCGAGTTCTTTGCTCAGCATAGTGGCATTGCTGCCTGTTACCACCACGTTGTAGCCCTCGTCGAGTTTGCCCATCACATAAACCTCCCAGCCTTCTACCACCTGTATCTCGTCAAAGAAAAGATATTTCGGTTTGTTTTCGTCTATGATGGCATCCAGAAGTCGGAACTGCTCGATGGTGAATCCATACAGACGCGGGGTGTCGAATTTTACATAGATCGAATCGTCCATCCGAGGCTGCAAGAGTTGCCCCACAAGCGTGCTTTTGCCGCATCTTCTGATGCCTGAAATGATGTAGGCAAAACCCGGATAGGGTATCGCTATCTCCGAAAGTTGCTCTCTCGGATAAGAAGTCGAAGAAGCCATAATACGCATTTGTTGCGATATAACGTTCTGTATGTCAGTCTTTGTAATCATAACGTCAATATTTTTTTCAAATGCAAAAATACGATTATTTTTTAAGTTTGGCCTGATTTCCATTATGAATGGATATTTATTTCCATTATGAATGGATATTTATTTTTATCTTCCAAAGACATCGCTCTGCTTGAGCAGCATAGATGCGCCTACGGCGGACTTTCCACCAATTAGAATTGAGAATAATTATTTTAATAATTTTAATTATTCTAATTGGTGGATATGGAGCGGCAGCGACTCGTCCCGGCGTACGCGATGAATCGTGTCCCTACAACCGCCTGTGATTTACGTTGTCACCCACCTAAACCCTAACCCCTGAGCCCTAAACCCTCTCGTTACTTCTTCACCACCTTTCCTTCCCATTTGCCCATCTCGCCGCTTGCGGTGATGATGTAGGTGCCGGCGGGCAGGGCGCTGAAGTCCAGTTCCGCACGGGTGCCGCTCACGGCGCGTTGCAAGACCACTTTCCCCGTGAGGTCCGTGACCGTGACGCACTTCATATTGTAATTGGTGGTGACGTCTCCCAAATAGATTTCGTCATCCTCAAGGGGCATCATCACTTCCACCGTCACCTTGTCCGTGGTGGGATTGGGGTACGCACGCACCACCGCACGACTGAGACTTCCACGGTCCGCGATGCCAGTGGTGTCTTCGGGGTAGGGCTCCAAGATGGACGGGTCGTGACGAAGGGCGAACACGGCACTGGATTGTGAAGATGGGCAAGTTACCAAAAAATTATTTCCAAACTGTACTGGCCCTATGGCTGTTACGCTGGTAAAAAGGTAACCGTTTTCATTCACAATCAGCATACCATCCTGCATTTTGTCACCAATCAAGGTGTCAGCTTTGATAAAAGAGCCATCCCCTCCCCACTGTATCAATATTCTTCCTTGACCAGCCAAATTATAAGGGCCAACTCCAAAAACCTTGTTGTTTATACAGAAGGGTTGTCTGTCCGTCCCAGAAGTCACCATTGGTACTACTCCTTGGTTGACGTATCTACCGTCATATTTGTTATATCTGACAAAAAAACCAATATGGTCAGAGTCTTCCTGATAATACAGAAGTGGCGAGTCCTCCCCGTCAAAGTATAATAGGGAGTTATTAGAGACGGTATATCCACCGTCACCTAAAACGAAAACAGAATTTCCCATAACACAACTCCTTCCCCAGCGGGCCATAGGGCGAAGATTCGGATTGTTACCGCATCTTGATGAAAGTTGGTTGCACCACTGGACATTGCCGGATGTGTTGTACTTTACTATGAAATTAAGCCTGTTCGCAGAAGAAATATCATGCATGGTTTGGACATGTGAACTGTCCCACCATATATGTACAGGGTATTGGTTCAATTCCCCTCCCAGACCTGGCAAAGACTGGAATAATCGGATAAAGCCCGTTACATACATGTTATCATTGTCATCAAAAGACAAGCCCTCTAAATGGGGTTCGAACTGATACTTGACATAATCTCCCGGTTGTTGTCCGCTATACGGTGCTATTCCTTCGGTTTCAGCAACAAGTGGCTTCGCAAATTCCAACTCCCAATTGGACGAGAATTTATATAAAATGAAATTGTATATGTACCACGAAGCATTCGCACTGCCGGGAAAATATTGGTTGTATGTTTTGTTTGAATCTTCATCAACGACTATTGTGTAGGGTTGGTTTTCGTTTCCTGCGTACTGTATGGGAGTATATACGTACACGTTCCCGTCATCTCCTATGTGTATAGGGCTAATATCATTCATACACAAATACGTATTTTTTCTGATGGAATCTGATCCATTTACAATCTTTTCTCTTGAATACGCCACCACAAAATGGTCTTCTAACAGATTGCCGTCCAAATCCATTTGGGCAAAGAACGTCCACCTGCTGTATGCTTTAAACGGTAATACTTGTTGTTCCATAGGAATGTTGTTGATTTGATTTCTAAAAACAAGTGTGTCCAAATAATACAGCCAGTCATCAGGAGAGCTTCCATAAAAGCCGCAATTTCCCGCAATAGTGATTTTGTCGTTTCGAACCTCCATCCACAAGGGGAAAGCCATTTCGGTACTGCTTTTCACCACCTTATACCACAACATATTTCCAGATGTATCAAATTTGGTTAACAAAATAGCCCGCTCATCGTCAGAGAGTACTTGGGGGTGGTTATCATAATGGAATAGTTCTCCATCAAAAACAGCATGTCCTCCCATTGAGCCATAGACATAGATATTGCCATCATCGTCAAAGGCTGTGTTGATGATTTTATTGTAATAGTTGCTTGCCGATTCATCACCGCCGCTCCAATAGTGCGCCCACTTCCACTCGCCCTGGGCGGAGGCGGTGAGAACGGTGCCGAGGAGAAAGAGGGTCGTTGCTAAAAGGGTAAAGTGCTTTTTCATAATATTAAAATTTGTTGGTTATTTATCAGAGTCT
>JAKSMD010000013.1 GCA_024400815.1 Bacteroidales bacterium
GAAGATGGAGATGGGGAAGGTGCTGAGGTGGGCGGCGAAGGATACAGACATCAATTCCCAAAAATAGTTGCCGACTTTGGTTTTGCAGTGATAAATTTCCACGATGATGGGCTGGAATAGAACGATGCCAAAAACGGCCAAATAACTGAGTTGGAATCCCACTTCAAATAGTAGTAAGGGGTTGATTGCCAATAGGATGAAAAGTGATGCCAGCAGGCTATGGAAGATGTTGGTGTTTCGTTGGATGAGCGAACCGATGGTTACAAAAGTGAACATGGTGGCCGAGCGCGTCACAGAGGGCGACAGCCCTGTGATGTTGGCGTAAAGCCAGATGACCAATAGCAGCAGGATGGCCTTGAGGCGGCGCGTGCCTTTCGCTAAGTCCATGGGTTTGAGGATGAAGTCCATGATCATGAAGATGATGCCGACATGCATGCCTGACACACAGAGGATATGACTGACGCCCGCGGCGGCATACGCTGCTTTCAGTTCGGGCTCCATGGTGTCATCATCGCCCAAAAGGATGGCTTTGATGATGTCGTACTCGCGGCCGTTCATACCCGAAGTGGCAAAAGCGGAGGACAATCGCTGCTGTATGTTGTGCGATTGTGCTTTAAGGAAGTTTGGCGTCTGATGCCCAACTTGCTGCCAGGCCGTGTTGCTGACATAACCTGTCCAGAAAATACCTTTCCGCCGCATGTATGTTTGATTGTCGAATGCATCGAGATTGCTTGGAGCGGTAAAGGCAGTCAACTTTGCGGAGAAGAAGAGCTCATCACCGTATGATAACTTTGCAGTCTCAGGACTTTTCTGCAAGTAGAGTAGCATCTTTTGGGTTTGGTACTTGGGCAATTCTACTCCTTTGGGAGCTCCTAGGGCTTCTACAATAATCTTGATACTCTTTTCTTTGGATACTGGAAAATCTACAATACGGCAGTGCCAATTGCGGTTTTGGGCCATATGCTCTTGCTCGACTTCAGTAGGCAGGGCGAGATAATGGAAATTAGTGGTGAATATGCCCGCAAAAATGAATCCTATCGCCAAGGTCAAATCTCGAAACCATTGCCAATAATAATTTTTAATCCGTAAAAAACAAGCACTTAACAACCAAATTGCAATCGTTGCAAACCATAGGAATAGACCATTATGTTGTAAAAAATGACAATAATAGGTTGCAATTATGCCAATTGCATAAGGAATTAGAATTTTGACAATAGGATAATTCGATAAGTTCATCTTATATATTTTTTTACAAATATATAAGATTTAATAATATTTACAGTTCTAAATCATAAAAAGTTCTAAATCTTTTTATGAAAAAGGGAAAAGAGTTTAGATGAAGATGTATTTTAATACAAACAGCAAGGCGAGCACCCACATGGTCGCATTGATTTTCTTGAACTTTCCAGCACATGCGTTGAGGGCAACATAGAAGATGATGCCGAGCAGAATGCCATCAGAGATGCTGTAAGCCAAGGGCATAGCAATGATGGTGATGAAGGCGGGGACGCCTTCTGTTATGTCGCTGAAGTTGATGTCTTGAATGGTGGTAATCATGAAGAGGCCGACAATGATAAGTGCGGGGGCGATAGCGGCTGCGGGGATGGCCAAGAATATAGGGGCAAAAAGCAGTGCGATGGCGAAGCATATTGCAATGGTGAAAGCCGTGAGCCCTGTTCGTCCGCCTTGGGCAATGCCGGACGCGCTTTCTACGTATGTGGTAGTGGTGTTGGTACCTAAGCAAGCGCCTGCGACAGTGGCAACAGCGTCAGCCATGAAGGCCTGGTTGAGTCGCTTGCGGTCGTCCTCAATTGCAACTTTTGACGAGACGGCAATTAAAGTGCCCATCGTGTCGAAAACATCAATGAAAAGGAAGGTCAGCACGACAATGAGCATGTCGAAGGTGAAAATCTCACCCCATTCGAATTGGCAGAATATGGGAGCAATGGAAGGCGGTGTGGAGAGCACGCCGCGCATGACGGTGATGGCTCCACGGCAAATCTCACCATCTGGTCCTGTGATTTGGTAAATGGGCAGCAATCCGATGAAGGTAGTTGCCAAGATGCCCCATAAAAGTCCGCCCTTGACTTTGAAATGCATCAGCGTGCCTGTGATAATCAGACCTATGCAGGCCAGAAGTGCCGTTCCATGGGTGATGTTTCCCAATGTCACTAAGGTTGCGTCGCTCTTGACGATGATGCCCGCATTCTGCATCCCGATGAAGGCGATGAAGAGGCCGATGCCCGCCCCAATGGCTTTCTTTAAGGATGAGGGGATGGCTTCTACTATCCAGGTTCGGATATTGGTAACGGTAAGGAGAATGAATAGGATTCCTTCTAATAAAATAGCCGTTAAGGCAAACTGCCAGGTGTGCCCCATGGCGAGACAGATGGTATAGACAAAGAAGGCATTCAAACCCATGCCAGGCGCTAATCCCAATGGCATTTTAGCATAGAAAGCCATCACCAGGGTGCCGATGAGGGCAGCCAATGCCGTAGCTGTGAATACAGCGCCAGTGTCCATGCCTTGAGCGGCCAGCGGACTGAAAATGGCTGGGTTGACGGCTAGTATGTATGCCATCGTGATAAAAGTCGTAATGCCCGCCAGTATTTCGGTTTTAACTTTATGCTGTGTGGAATCGAAACCAAAGCATTTGCTTAATAAGTTGCTCATAAACAGTGTATTATTATAATAGTTATTTCCTTTTTAAGAGGTGGCAAAAATATAATTTTTAATGATAGTCTTATTAAATTGGACAATGGATTGTTGTTCGTGGTATAAAAGTTGAGGTAAATAATACTATCTTTGCACTCCTATTTTGAATGAGTTTATGAAAAAAGAAATCAGTGGTCATATTGTAGATGTTCGAAATCAAAAGATTTATGATGGCGTCGTAACCATAGAAAATCACCATATTGTTAGCATTTCTCTTTCGGATAAAGTCGAAGAGCAGTACCTTATGCCTGGGTTCATAGATGCGCACGTGCATATTGAGAGTTCTATGCTTTTGCCGGAGAATTTTGCCATTTTGGCTTCCCGCCATGGTACTGTAGGCGTCGTAACGGACCCACACGAAATTGCCAATGTGTTGGGCGTAAAAGGTGTTGAATTTATGATTGAAAATTCGAAAAAGACGCCATTTCATTTCTGTTTTTGCGCGCCATCCTGTGTGCCGGCAACGCCATTTGAGACGAATGGATTTGCCATTTCTTCTGCAGAAATTGAACCGCTTATGAAAAATCCCGATATCTATGGCTTGGCAGAAATGATGAATTTTCCGGGTGTGCTGTCGGGTGATGCTGAGGTGCTGCGCAAAATCGAGGCGTCTCTCCATGCGGGCAAACCCGTGGACGGCCACGCTCCGGGCTTGTTAGGCGCTGATTTGGAAAAATACGTTGCAGCGGGCATCTCTACGGATCATGAGTGTACGACCATTGAGGAGGCACAACAAAGAGTGCAGCTGGGAATGAAGGTGCTGATTAGAGAAGGCAGCGCTGCGCACGACTTTGATGCGCTGTCGCCGTTGCTCCAGGATTGTCCCGACAAACTGATGTTCTGTTCGGATGACAAGCATCCTGATGAACTGCTCGACGGCCATATCAACCAGTTGGTAAAACGAGCTCTGGCATTGGACTACCCATTTTGGAATGTCTTGCGCGCTGCTACGGTGAATCCAGTGGAACATTATCACATTCCTTGCGGGTTGCTGCAACCTGGCGATGCGGCAGATTTTATAGTGGTAGATAACCTTCGGGATTTGAATGTGCTTCAAACTTATATTTCCGGAGAAGTATTTGAAGGAAATGTCAACAATGTTGCTTTGCATGAATATTATGAAGGACATATTGCTGCTAAAGAGCAAGAATCAACAAATTCTTGGCCGAACAATTTTCAGGCGCAGCCTATTGAGTTGAAAGATCTTCGCGTTGAACCGTTAAGTCGCCAAATGCGGGTCATCGTGTCTTCTGATGGTTCTTTGCTTACCGATGTTGAGGTGGTGGAACCTTTGGTAAAAGAGGGTAATGTGGTTTCCGATTTGGAACACGATGTGTTGAAGATGGTGGTCTATAATCGTTATACGCCTGCCAAACCGCAAGTGGCTTTTATTAAAGGATTTGGATTAAAAGAAGGGGCTTTGGCTTCAACGATTGCCCATGATAGCCATAATTTGATTGCCATTGGCGCTACCGATGAGGCATTGCTGGCCGTAGTGAATCATTTGATATCCCTGAAAGGCGGTTTGGCAGTGTGTGAAATGCAGGATGGAAAGCCCGTGTTTAAGAGCATGTCTTTGCCGGTTGCCGGACTGATAAGCCCATGCAGCGGAGAAGAGGTCGCCTACCAGTTTGATAAAATAGCGGCTGTCTCCTTCCGTTTGGGATGCCAATTTATTGCTCCGTTTATGACATTGGGATTCATGGCTTTACCGGTGATTCCAAAATTGAAACTTACGGACAAAGGACTGTTTGATAGTGAAAAGTTTGCCTTTACAGAATTGTTTGTATAAACTATAGGATGTCTTTCAATAGAGCGTGAAATTCCGGGAAGTGCATACCCGCATTACGTTCGATAATGAGCACTTTTAATCCGGCGTAAGGGCGCAGCTTTTTGTCTAAGGCGACGAGATCGACATCTTTGCCGAAGTATTCTTTAGCGAAGTAAACCCAAAATTCTTTGGCAGTGGCTAATTCCATGTGGAAAACTTCTCTCACAAAATCTTCGCTATCGTAGCAGCAGCATAGCAGCACCATGCCGAGGTCGAAGAGGGGACAGCCGCAAGCAAAGTCGCCCAGGTCGATGAAAAACTTCTGTCCGTCAGCGGCAATGGCGTTGCTGAATTGCAGGTCTCCGTGAATTGCTGTGTCGCCGTCAGGGGCAGCCTGAATGAAGGCAGCCACTTTTTCTTTTTCTGCTGAGGTGAAGTATGGATTCTCTTCCAGGAGTTTCAAGTTTACAGCTTTGATATCTGGAAAAGCGCCTGCGGGCAAGTGTGTGTTATGCAGTTGCAGACACATGCGAGCAAACTCGCGAGCAAACTCTTCTACGCGTTGGGGCTCATTGCCGACTGCGCGGGAGAAGGATATCTTGTTGACAATGCGCTCAAAACGAATGCCGTAGCGGCCGTTGCCATCGGTGACAAAATCACCCGGCTTTGGGGTGGCAATGCCCAAATTATAGACCTTGTGGGCTAATTCCAACTCGTTGACAATAATTTCGTATGGTGCCGAGGCATTGTATAGTTTCAGCATGACGGAGGAGTTGGTCTTATGATTGTAGCTGGCGCCATTGGCACCTTCTCCAGCATATTCGTAATCAGAAAGATTGATGATTTCAGGTGTTTGCATTTTCTTTATTGACTTATCTTTGACTTGGGTTTTTAACCAGATAATCTTCTAAAGTGATCCGAAGGTCTTATCCACCCAGTAGCAGAATTCCCGGTAGGCATTGGTACCTTCTAAATCTGAAAGGGCTTTTATAAGTTCGCGGTAGCGCCATTGGTGGTCGGCTTTGCCATTGGGGGCATGGAATCGCTCCCACAGTTTGTCACCCATTTTTTCATAATCACGGCCAATGGCTCGCATATTGGATAGTTTGTCGCCCATAGCCACAACCTTTACATCGTAGGGTGCCTTTTTTAGTTTGTTGAGGGCAGCCAGTTTGCGTTCGCGCCAGCTGGAGTCTTTGGGCAGACCTAGTTTGTTGTCGCTTTCGGCCATGACGATGCGGGCTATGCGTTCTCCAAATTCCGTTTGGATTTGGTCGATGGTCACTGCAGTGTCCTCCACTGTGTCGTGCAATGCGGCAGCAGCCAACAATTCTTGGTCATTGGTGATGGAAGCCACAATCTCAACGGCTTCAAAGGGATGAACAATGTAGGGAAATCCTTTGCCACGACGCTCGGTGTTGGCATGCGCATCAATGGCAAAATGCAGTGCTTTGTCTAGTATGCTACTATCTATATATGCGTTAGGCATGATTATTTAAGGTTGATTTCTTGAATTTGTTTGAAGGTGCGTGCGGCGCGTTGCTGGTTGTAGTCGGAAGGGCCATGCACACAGTCGTAAAAATGCTTGAGCTCTTTTTCACCGCCATAGTTTTTGACGATGTGAATGACGCACAGGTTCTGTATGGCGATGGAAAGTGCCACAATGTCGAGGTCCGTGCCGGCAAGTTGGTGAAGAGCCAGCTGGTAGGCGCCGTCTTTACACTCTCTGTTCATGCGCACCAAGTCTCCCAAGGTCTTGAATCCCATTTTGAGGAAAATATCCAAGAATCGGAAGATGTTGTCCTCATAGACTTCGGCTTGGTTGATGTTGGCAATCTTATCAATGAGCTTTTGGTATGGGTTCAAGTCAAGAAAACTGCGGAAGGTGTCGCCATTCAAAGGAATGCTGTCAAAATCGCCGTCTGCAACGAGGGATTGGATTTTGCGCCGATAGTCGGTGATTTCCTTTCGGATGCGGCTGAATTGTTCGTCTGCTAATTCCAGCATGCCGGCAATGCGGTTCATATTACGCAGGTGCTCGCGTGGAATCTCAATGCCGGATTTGTATCCTGTGTCATGGTACATGGTGGCCCACACATGCTGCAGTGCGGTGCGCATCTGGATTTCAAAACGATATTGATTGACTTTGGGCATTGCCGGGTCATCATATAGCGATTGCGGAATCCGGCAGATGTAGTGCAGCGACATGTATCCAAATTGGTCTAATTCCAAAACGGTTCTCTTATCGATGGAATTCTGCCAGTCGATATCGAAAACTTTGTCGATGATTGCCGCGACTTTATCGACTTCATCGGTATAGAAGGTGATGACGCGTGCGCCCACGATATCGGTGATATCTGCTATGCTGTTGTATTTGTATCCTTTCAGCATCAGTTTTCCCCGAAGACTCTTTTCTGTCTTGATGCGTGCTTCCACCGCATTGATGGTGATGTTGCTTTGTCGGATGCATTCGTTCAGTTTGTCTATGACAATTTCCTGAATTTTCTGGTAGGTGTCAAGATTGTCGAGGTATTCATCCAGAATCATCTGACAATGGGCGTCAAGATTATGTTCCATGTTTTATAAGATGTTGATGATGTTGGAGAAGCCAGTGATATCAAAAACTTCTTTGACTTGTGGTTTCATATTGGTCAAAATCAAATTGCCTGCCCTTGAGGTCACACTTTTTTGAAGCATGAGGAAGAGGCGGAGTCCTTGGCTGGAAGTGTACTCCATATTGGTGCAGTCGATTTCAATATCCGGATTATCTCCTTCCATCAGCGGTTCGATGTCTTGTTGGAATTTGCTGGCATTGGTGGTGTCCAGTCTGCCATTCAAAACCACTATCGTTTTAGATTCTTCTTTGTTAATTGTTACATCCATGATGTTTATGATTTAAACGATTATGCTTAAAATAGTGATGTCATCGTTTTGTTCGTTGCCTTCTGTGAAATTCTTAACGGAGGCGTATATTGCGTCCGTCATCTCTTGCGCATTGAATTGTTTGAATTCGGGTGCGCTGACGAGGGTTAAAAGTCGTTGGTTCCCGTATAATTCCTGATTATGGTTTTCAGCTTCTGTGACGCCGTCGGTGAAAAGTATCAAACGCGTGCCCGTTGGCGTGAACAGGGTTTCGTCTTGGTATTGGAAATCAGGGAAGATGCCCACGGCCAGATTGGTGTGAGCTTTGAGGAAGTACGGCTTTTCATCGGGCGGAATGACGATGATAGGATTATGGCCTGCGTTGCAGAATACCATTTCGTGTTTTTCTAAGTCGATGCGGCCGGCGAACATCGTCACGAACATATTGGCTTCATTGTTTTCTGAGACATTGTTGTTGAGGTGGCCGACTAGTTTTTTCATTGGCAGTTCCATGCTGTTGAAAAAGCGGCAGGCTGCCAAGGTGATGGCCATCACCAAAGAGGCGGGCACGCCTTTGCCGGATACGTCGCCGATGGCGAAGTACAGCATGTTGTCTTTGAGCTGGTAGTCGTACAAATCGCCTCCCACCTCTTTTGCAGGGGTCAGCAAGGCGTGTACACTGCAATTTTTGTTTTTAGGCAGAATTTTGGGCAACATGCCGAATTGTATGCTTCGTGCGATATTCAATTCGCTCTCCATGCGTTCATTGGCCTTTGTGGTGATTTTCAGTTCGGAGATGTAGGTGGTGAGTGATTGTTGCAGGTACTCGAAGGAGTCGTGTAACTGCATAATCTCGTCTTTTGTTTTGATTACGGGCAGTTGGGCTTGGAAATTGCCTTTGGCCATGGCATGGGCGGCTGTGGAGAATTCCGTGAGCGGCTGTGTCATGTGGCGAATGGTGCGGTGACAGACCAACAGCATAATCAGAATTCCTATAATGCAGATGATGGCCAAGATGATGTCCATCTTGAGGGCTTGTTCCAGCACATCACGATAAAGGCAGGTGATGGCCAGCGCCCAGCCGTTGTGAAGCGGTCCGAATACGGCAAATCCGCTTTTTCCATGATGCTCGTAGCGCATCATGCCGGATTCTCCGTTGATGATTTTCTGCGATAGCTCCATGACGCGCGTGTCTTTTGCCTTCTGAGCCGTGGTCAGCAGGGTCTCGTTGACCAAGTCGTAGTTCTCGCCACGGGAGAGGTAGTGCCCTTCCTGACTGGTGAGAGAAGCGTAAGAGTGCTCATAGGGACGGATGGCCGCCACTTTTTCAGTCAGCCACTTCAAGGAAATGTCTGCGGTGATAATTGCAATCAGCTGGTTGTTATTGTCCAAAATAGGATAACTGAATGTGGACATCATCAGCTCGCCGCCGCCTTTGTCAAAATAGGGTTCGCTCCAACAAGGCTTGCCGCTGTCAGCCGCTTTGCGATACCATTCCGAAGCAAAATAATCGTAATGTTCTCCCAGCTGCAAACTCTTGATGGCGCCCGTTTTTTCATCTTTACAACTATAAGGTGCAAAATGAAAACGCCCATTGACATAATTGCTGTCAAAAGCGATGGTACTGCCGACGATAAAGGGATTTTCATCTACTACTTTTTGCGTGATATGGTATAGGTATTCTTCATCTTGCTCGTTTTCTTTTACTAACCAAGAGGCGTTTTGGATGGTGGATTCCACTTGCAATAATGTTTGCTCTATATCTGAAATAGAGGCATTAAGCATATTGGTTGAACTTTTTTGAGCTTCTTTGGAGATGAGGATGTGTGAAAAAATAGCCACAACGCTTAATGCCACCACAAATAATATGGAGACAATCAAGAGCACATTTAAACTCAACCGTGTGGAAAAGGATTTTGACTTCATAAGGGTTATTCTTGGGCTATTTTTTTCTTCATAGTTAAGATGTTGCAACCATCTTCATAATGATAAATGACATCGTCCATTAGTTTTTTGCATAAATAAATGCCCAAGCCTCCAATTTCACGCTGTTCTACAGGCAAGGATAAATCGGGATCGGGTTTTGCTAATGGCTTGAAATGAATGCCGGCATCTTTCAGTGTGACGGATAAAATAAGGCCCGTATTTTCAAGGTCGGTACCCACTTCCATCCAACCCACGCCATCGTTATATGCGTAGTTTACAATGTTTTCAACAGCTTCTTCGATAGATAGTCGAATCTTAAACAGCAAGTTGTCATCTTTCGGCATGTCGGGGGATGACATCAAAAATTCGATGATTTCACCACTTTTTTGTTGAATCGGGTTGAAATGTTTTTTTATCATGATAGACAAATATCTTTTTTAGAATAAAGGCAGCAAAAATACGAAAAAAGGCATAAAGATAAAAGTTAGCTGATAATGCTCCAATTGGTGTCGCTTTTGAGCATTTCTGTCACTTTTTTTGCTAAGCGAGAGTGCTCTGGCCGACTTAGGTTCGGATCATTGTCCAATACTTGCAGGGCCAATTTCCGAGTATATGAAACTAATTTTTCATCTTTTGAAATATCTGCGATTTTGAAATCCAGCATGCCGCTTTGCTGTGTGCCTTGGATGTCGCCCGGTCCGCGCAATTGGAGATCGAAGTTGGCAATTTCAAAACCATCATTGGTGCTGACCATGGCGTTGAGGCGTTTGCGTCCATCTGATGAAAGTTCATATTTGGACATGAGAATGCAATAGGATTGGTCGCCGCCTCTACCGACTCGGCCGCGCAGCTGGTGCAGTTGTGAGAGTCCGAATCGCTCGGCGTTTTCAATGACCATCACGGTGGCGTTGGGCACATCTATGCCCACTTCGATGACGGTGGTGGAAAGCAGAATCTGTGATTGGTTTTTGGCAAAACGCTGCATTTCAAAATCTTTTTCTTCCGGCTTCATTTTGCCATGAACTACGCCAATGCCGTATTCTGGCTCGGGGAAGGTGTTTCTAATGGCTTCACCACCCGCCATTAAATCCAGCAATCCTGACTTTTCCGATTCTTTGATGAGCGGATATACGATGAAGACTTGTCGCCCTGCCGCAATCTGTTTTTTTAGAAATCCATATAGAGAAAGACGCTTGTTTTCGAACAGGTGTTTGGTAATGATGGGTTTTCTCCCCTTGGGCAGTTCATCGATGACGGAAACATCCAAATCTCCATAAAGTGTCATGGCCAGCGTGCGCGGAATTGGCGTGGCTGTCATGACCAGCACATGGGGTGGAATGGCATTTTTACGCCACAACTTGGCACGCTGTTCTACGCCAAAACGATGCTGCTCGTCAATGACGACCAGTCCTAAGTTCTGGAACTGCACAGGGTCTTCAATCAATGCGTGGGTGCCAATTAGGATATCTACATCTCCGTTTTGCAATCCTTCTAAAATCTGTCTGCGTTTGGTGGCTTTCGTGGAACCGGACAAAAATTCAACACGCAGTCCTAAAGGCGCCACTTGCTTGCTGATTTTTTCGTAATGTTGGGTGGCTAAAATTTCCGTCGGGGCCATCATGCAGGCTTGGAAGCGGTTGTCGATGGCAATCAGCATGACGAATAGGGCAATGATGGTTTTGCCACTGCCCACATCTCCTTGCAAAAGGCGGTTCATTTGATGCCCGCTGCCTAAGTCTGCCCGAATCTCTTTGATAACCCGCTTTTGGGCGTTCGTGAGTTCGAAGGAGAGATGATTTTTATAAAAATTGTTAAAATTATCTCCAATGGTGCTGAAGATGTGTCCTTTGGATTTGGTGGTGTTAATCTGCTTGAGCATCAGCATTTTCAATTGTGTGAAAAAGAGCTCGTCAAATTTGAGCCGAAGGGCAGCTCTGGAGAGGTGCTGATTGCTTTCGGGATAGTGAATGTTGGAAAGCGCATCCCGTAAAGGGAGCAGATTAAGATTATTTAACATATCATCGGGGAGCGTCTCCGGGATGATGTTGTGTACGATGGGAAGGAGGTTTGCGACAATTTTGGCGAGCGCTTTGGAGTCCAGTGTCTTGCGCTTGGCAATGTCCGAGGTGTTGTACAATGGCTGAAAACGCATGGGCACTTGGGAGTCGTTCTGCGCATGTGGGTCTATCATTTCCGGATGGGTGATATTCCAACGGCCGCTGAAAAGTGTGGGCTTTCCGAAGAGGATGAAATCTCGTTTGGTTTGCAGCAGTTCTTGAACCCATTTGATGCCGTTGAACCATACCAGGTCGATGCTGCCGGTCTCATCTGTGAATTGAGCCACAAGTCTTTTGGTGCGTTGTTGTCCTATGACTTGCACATTGGAAATGCGGCCGCGCAGTTGTATATAGCTGCCGTCTTCTACAATATCGGACACATGGTAAATTTGGGATTTGTCGATGTGCCGATAGGGATAATAGTGTAGCAGATCATCGAAGGTGTCAATATTGAACTCTTTGCGCAGCACCTCAGCGCGTTTGGGTCCGACACCTTTCAGGTATTCAATGGGGGTTTGTAAAATGTCGTGTTGGTCAGTCATCGTTGTTTTCTGTCGGTTATAGTTTTTTCAGCGCATGGTTAAAAAATGGCCATGAGCCAGCCAACCGTTGGGCAATAATCCGAAGATTATTGTTTTTTAATAGGTTCACAGGAGAGTCCCACGCCGAGTTTTTTGAAGATTTTGTGGTCCACTTCGCTGAGCATGACGGTGGTGTGTACTTGGCAGCCTTCAAGCTGCGGCAGGCATTCCAGTGCTTTGCGGCAGTTGTCGTCATGTAAGCTGAGCATGGAGAGGGCCACCAATACTTCGTCTGTGTGAAGGCGCGGATTGTGCCCGTGTAGGAAGGTCACTTTGGTCTTCTGTATAGGTTCAATCATCTCTTGAGGGATGAGTTTGATGCTGTGGTCAATGCCGGCAAGATGCTTGATTGCATTGAGAATCAGGGCAGCACTCGGTCCTAGCAGGGAAGAGGTCTTGGCGGTGATGATGGTGCCGTCGGCTAATTCGATGGCGGCAGCTGCTACGCCGGACTCGGTTTTGCGCTGACGGGCGGCCATGATGGTCTTGCGACTCTCTGTGGTGATGCCAGCGCGTTTGATGAGCAGGGAAATCTTGTTGACTTCATTTTCAGCCGGCTTGCCATCGGCAACGGCACAACGGGCTTGGAAGTAGCGACGGAGAATCTCATCTTTGGATGCTTCGCAGCATACTTCGTCATCGCAGATGCAGTATCCCGCCATGTTGACGCCCATGTCGGTCGGTGATTTATATGGATTTTCCCCGTAAATACTTTCGAAAATCGAATTCAGTACAGGAAAGATTTCAATGTCTCGGTTATAGTTGACGGCCATTTTACCGTATGCTTCCAAGTGGAAGGGGTCAACCATGTTTACATCGTTAAGGTCGGCGGTAGCAGCCTCGTAGGCGATATTCACTGGATGCTTCAATGAGAGATTCCAGATGGGGAAGGTTTCAAATTTGGCATAACCGGCTTTGATGTTGCGTTTGTTTTCTTGGTAGAGCTGGCTCAAGCAGACGGCCATTTTGCCGCTGCCCGGACCTGGCGCTGTAACCACAACCAGTGGGCGGGAGGTCTCTACATAATCGTTTTTGCCAAAACCATCATCAGAGCTGATGAGGTCAATGTTGGCCGGGTAGCCGTCAATGGTGTAATGATAATATACGGTGATGCCCAATTTTTCCAAACGCTCACGATAAGCGGCAGCGCTGGCTTGACCGTTGTAGTGCGTAATGACTACGGAACCGACGAGGAAACCTCTTTCAATGAATATTTCGCGCAGACGAAGTACATCTTCATCATAGGTGATGCCCAAGTCTCCACGTATCTTGTTTTTTTCAATGTCAACAGCGCTGATGACGATGATGATTTCCGCATCGTCTTGCAACTGCATTAACATTCTTAATTTACTGTCTGGTTGAAATCCAGGAAGCACACGACTTGCGTGGAAGTCGTCAAATAATTTTCCGCCAAATTCAAGATACAGTTTGTCATCGAACTTAGCTATGCAGTCCTTGATATGCTCTGATTGTATTTTCAGATACTTATCATTATCAAAACCTATTTTCATAATCTTTAATTTTAACGGGCTGCAAAGATACGAAAAAAATCGGGTTTGTTCAAGCCAATTTTACACTTTGAACATATGAACCAAGCGGAATGGATTTTGAATTTGAAAATCGGCAGGTGGTACAAAGCGTGTATTCAATGGTGGGCATGTTTAAGTGCACAGCACATAGAGGTCGTCACGTTGGTTGATGCAAAGAACGGGGAATCCTTGAGCATTGCCGATGACTTTCTTTTCGTGCGGACCGGTGAGCAGGTCGCCGAAGGTAAAGTATTTGGTCATAGTGATTACGGTGAGCGTTGCTCCGATGGTAGCTGCAAATTCAATAGAGTGTAAATCTACATTTTGAACGGGCGATATAGGGTGGATTTCGGATTGGATTTCGAGATTTTCGTATAATTTTTCAACAAATGCTATATTGTCACCTACTTGTTTGGCAAGGCCTGTATCGGAGTATGTGGGTTGCAAAATGTGGATGGTAGCATGATAGAATCGACTGAAATAACCCGCCCAAAGGGCTTTTTCTTTGGCTTGCCGCTCAATGTCAATAGGCAATACTACTTGCTCGTAGGCATGGTCTGTTGGCATTTCGGTGCCGACAGTCATCACAGGCAATCGCGAATCCTTGATGAAGCGAATGGCCTTTCTTTTATTGAAGAGCCCCTTTTTTTCCCTGCTATCAACGCCAATAACGAACATGATGGTATTCTTTTTTTCAGCATAAGCATACAGCGTTTCCGGAAAAAAATATTCGTTGAGAATCTCACCTGTTGTTGCTATGACGGGCTCGTCAGGCTCTTTTTTTTGTTCCATGGAAAAGCCAAAATGAGGAACTACCGTCAAGGTGGCGCTGAACACTTGGGCCAGTTTTTCGCCATGGTGCAAAGCCGATTGGCCATAGTCGGAGGGATCTACAATGGCGATAATGTTCAGTTGCTTTTGTCTGTCGATGGGCTCTTGGATGCGCATAAGGGTGGTTTAGTGCAAACCCTTCACATTGGGTTTTGCAGCGACATATTCTTTTAAGTAAAAAGGTTCAAAATAGGCCACGTCGGCAAAATCTTCTGCCTTCCATTTTTTCAATGCAGTAGGCAGCATATATTGTGCGGACAAGGTGAAATCTTCAAAATGGGCGTTCGGATAAGCAGACAGTATGGCTTTGCATTTGGGCATGCCGTTGCCGCAGAATACGATGGATTGTTTGGCCAACAAATCAGCGTAGGTGTTTCCTTCCACAATGATGGGTGCTACTTCATCGATGAGCTGCAGGTCAGCACCATAGCGGGCAGCAAAAACTTCCATGCGTCTGGCGTCAATCATAGGAATGATTTGGCACGAGTTGCTGTCGTGGAATTGGGCTTTGCAACCGTTTGCTAAACTCTCTAAAGTGCTTACGGTGATGACGGGAACTTGCAGAGAATAGGCGATGCCTTTGGCCGTAGATACGCCGATACGCAATCCAGTGTAGGAACCAGGTCCGATGCTGACCACAACGCCTTGAATTTCTTTTTTCTCCAATTGAGCGTCATTCAAGACTTTATCAATGTAGGGCAGCAAGTTTTTGGAATGAGAATTTCCATCGCTGCTTTCGCAGACACTGAGAATGCTCTCTCCTGCTGTCAATGCCACCGAGCAAACTTCGGTAGCCGTGTCAATATGCAATAAAATAGGGTGCTGAATATCCATCATATCAAAGGTTTTATGGAAGGTAATTTTGATATATCAATTCGTGAGCCTTAAGGCGTATTTTACTAGAAGATAATTTGTTCGGATAGCAGTCGGGGTAAACGCGGTTAGAAAGGAACACATAGATGATTTGGGTGTCCGGGTCGCACCATACGACGGTTCCCGTGAAGCCCTGATGGCCGAAAATGCGATTGCCGGCCTTATCTGGAACAATAGAAGATGTTCCGGGATGCTTGGGCGTATGGAATCCCAGTCCGCGTATTTTGCATCCGTGAAGTTCGTAGGCGGAGGTGAATAGTTTGACTGTCTGTGCTGAGAAAAAGCGCTTACCTTCGTAGGTCCCATCATTGAGCAGCATTTGATAAATTTTGCCCAACTCCTCGGCAGTGGTGAAAAGTCCGGCATCACCTGCGTTGCCGTTAAAGAGAGCGGCAGTCTGGTCGTGTACATAACCCTGTACCACTTGCTTCCTGAATTTGGTGTCTTTTTCCGTTGGAGCAATTTCCGCTTTTGTAAATCCATTGGAAAGTGGGTTAAAACAAGTGTGCGTCAACCCCATCGGAGCATAAATGTTATCTTTCAGATAATTTTCTATAGGTTGTTGGATTATCTTTTCAACCATTTCTTTGAGCAACAGTAAGTTGAGGTCGCTATAGACATATTTGTGCGGCCCAAGGGTGCAGTGGGCAATTTGATAGCGCATGGTATCGGGATAGTCATTGCGCAAATAGAGATTGTCCGCTACTTTAATATTGTAGTTCGGGGTGCAATATGGGCGCAAATATCTCTCGTTGCCTTGAATCTTAGTGTAAAATGGGATGAAGGCAGGCATGCCAGAAGTGTGTGTTAGCAGTTCTGCAAGGGTGATGTGCGCTTTGTTGGTGCCTTGAAGATAAGGAAGATAATTGCCGATATGGTCGTTGAGTTGAATTTTGCCCTCTTCGTAAAGTTTCATCACTGCCAAAGTGGTTGCCGCCGTCTTGGTGATCGATGCCACATCGTACAGGGTTTGCGGAGTGACTCTATTCTGGTGGTCGTAAGTGTAATAGCCGAATGCCTTATGGTAGATGGTTTTACCGTCTTTTATAGCAAGCATCACACAGCCAGGATAGATTTTGTCGCGGATGCCTTTGCTTAGCATCTTGTCAAGGACTTTCGTAAGAGAATCTGAAAGCAGCGAGATGCATTCAGGTTCGATTTTGCTGGTGATACCAGCGCCGCAGGGATATTCATTAACGGACACGGGTAGGGTTCCTTCGCAAATGTGTTTGCCAAAGCATGCTGCCAGTGCGGTTTGCATGCTGTTGGGCGTAGATTGGTAAGTGACCAGCAGCGCTTTGTAATCGGTGGTTGTATCAAAATAGTTGAGCACATAGGGATTTCCCAGATGGAGGAGAACAACTCTTTTTTCTTTAGCAATCTCATTGAGCAGGTTTATGATGTCCTTGTCCACGCCGTACTTTTGTGTCGGCAGCTGGTTAGAGCCGCCATAGGCCACGATAACACGATGGTATGGCGCTAAGGTGTCCATCAGTTTTTGGCGTACCTTATCTCCGCCTTTGCTGGGAAGGGTTTTGTCTTGATAAAAGTAAACCAAACCATATTCATTTACGATTTCAAGATATTGTTTTTGATATTCTGGTCTTCCGATGCAAAGAAATGCGATGCTGTCGGCTTTGAGCGTGTCCCCTGGAATGCGCAACAGAGGCAAGATATTGCCTTCGTTTTTCAATAGGGTGACCGCTTTTTGTTCTAAAGCATCGTTTATGGCTTGAGCTTGCGGCGCATTCATCAGCTTGGGCACTTCGGCAGTGTTGACGGGCCTGTAATCAAATAGTCCTTTGCTTTCTTTGTATTGCAGTACGCGCAAACAACGCTCGTTGATGAGTTCCTCAGGAATGAGGCCGCTATCGACAGCGTGTTTGATGGCTTGAACCACATTGGCGGTTTTGCCCGGCAATAGTAGAATATCTACCCCAGCCAATAGCGCGCGAATCTCTACATCGCCGTCAAATTGATTCTGCTTTTGTACGCCTTGCATCTCCATACCGTCTGTGATAATCATGCCCGTGTAGCCGTAATCGCGCTTGAGCAATTCGGAAACGATAGGGAAGGAGAGCGAGGATACGGATTTCTTGGCAGAATCCAAGGCCGGAATGTTGAGGTGGCCGACCATGATCATATCTACATTCTGTTCAATGAGTTGCCGGTATGGATACAATTCGAGTTCGTCCAGTTCGATGCGTGATTTTTTAATAGAGGGTAAGCCGACATGGGAGTCTGTTTCAGTGTCTCCATGACCGGGGAAATGTTTGATGCAGCCGATGATACCGCCATCTTGCATGCCTTTGTAGTACATGTATGCCTTGCGCGTCACTTTGTCGCGGCTTTCTCCGAAGGAGCGACTGTTGATGACGGGGTTTTGCGCATTGTTGTTGATGTCAACACAAGGTGCAAAGTTGAGGTTCACACCGATGGCCTTGCACTGGTTGGCAACTTCCAATCCCATTTGGTAGATGAGCGTGTCACTCTCTTCGGGAATGGCGCCCAAGGTCATTTGCCGAGGAAATTCCACGCAACTGTCCAAACGCATCGAAGGTCCCCATTCGCCATCAATAGAGATGAACATGGGCACTTTGCTGACCGCTTGCATGCGGTTGGTGATGCTGGCCTCTCGTACTGGGCCACCCTTGAAAAAGCAGACACCGCCAGGCTGTGATTTGGCTATGTTTTCCAACATCTGCTGATTTTCTGCGGCAGACCCCGTGGAGGTTACACGTACAATGAGCAACTGTGCGATTTTCTCCTCCAAGGTCATTTTGGAAAAGACGATTTCCGCCTGACTTTGGGCCAACAATCCACGGACTGGCGACAGCAGCGTCATCAGCAAAAACAATACGGCATAACCGTAATGAAACAGTGAGTGTCTTTTCATAAAGGCAAGCCTATTCGCCGAAGATGAATTTCTCGTCTGGCTCATATAAACCCTCCTCGTTGATCATGATAAAATCAGCGATGGAATAGGGTTTGTATTCTGGCGCGAGTTTGTGGGGACTGTCCAAAACAATTTTGCGGGTTTCGTCACAAATGCCCACAACTACATCCGTCGGATACTGTGTGTGGTGTTTTAAATACTCGTCAATGGTTTTGACAAGAGTCTCGGCTATATCCTTAAAGTTTTGATAATCGTATTTTTCCATAAAATAAAAGAGTTAAATTTTAGATTTGCAAAGGTACAAAATAATTGAGAATTTTAGGCAACAATATACTTGTCGTCCCGAATATTTTGATTTTATAATGATTTGGGTGGCCCGGCACCACCTGCCCGCAATCCAACGCGGTGCCGTCGCGCTTTTTGCCCTAACTTGCTGCCCACCCACCACAGCACCTCGCCATTCCTCCCCAGATTGCGCCCTTCGTTACATTCCGGGCTTATCTGGTGTTACAGAGATTCAACCCCTCTGGGGTTGCTCAAGGTACGGCTGCACCGTGATATTTTTATAGGAACAGGTCAAGTAATATATAGTTGCCAAAAAAAATTATTTTTGCGCTCTAAAATTCAAAATGGATGGCAGACTCTACTTTTCACATTATCGCGTACATACACAGTGACTTTCCAACGAAGTTCGGCATTCCGCGCCAGAGCGGATTGGTGGAGGAATTGACGGCGACGGTGGTCTTTGAACCCGAATATCGCAATGCCGATGCGCTGCGTGGCATTGAGGAGTTCTCCCACATCTGGCTGATATGGGGGTTCTCAGAAGCCGAACGCGACTCGTGGTCACCGACGGTGCGCCCGCCGCGCTTGGGCGGCAACATCCGCATGGGCGTGTTCGCGACCCGCTCGCCATTTCGACCGAATGCCATCGGCTTGTCTTCTGTAAAACTACTTGCCGTGGAGCAAGATAGTCGGTATGGCACGGTTCTCCGTGTGGCTGGTGCCGACCTGATGGACGGCACGCCCATTTACGACATCAAGCCCTACTTGCTTACTACCGACTGCCACCCAGAGGCCACCAAGGGTTTTACCGCATTGCATACGGATTACACGGTGGAGGTTGAAATCCCCGACAAAGAGGCTGCCAAGATGCCGAAAGACAAACTCAATGCGCTTCGTTCCGTGCTCGCCCAAGATCCTCGTCCTGCTTACCATCACGACAAAAATCGCGTGTATGGTTTTCCGTTTGCAGGATACGAAGTGTCGTTTACGGCAAACGAAAATAAAATTACAGTCTTGGAAATATCCCTCTGTACTTCATGTTTAGATTAACCATAAAAATCATTTATTATGGCAATAGCGAATCAGTGTGAAAATTGTGACAAGTATATTGCAGAATCTGGGGTGTGATATGATACGCGGATTGAACCGAACTATAATGGTGATGATTGCCTTCGATTTCGAGAAAAAGGCATGTCTGTGCCAGCTCCCGCTATGGTAAAACGTAGTTTTCCCGGGTTGTTGGATTTGTATTTGTGGGTTGTCTTGGGTTTAGGAAGCGTCTCCAAAAGTATATCGCTTGTTGGAAGCTTGGTTAAAGGGCAAGTGCACAATTGGATGACTTGTTGCGATGCGCTTTTCACGCTTTTTACGATTGTCTTATCTGTTTACACCTTATTCGCGTTTATCAAGCGCAAATCCAATGCTATAGCGTTGGCAAAAGCCCAGCTCATCATTCAGCTTGCATTGACATTTGTGACTACAGTTTCAAATCTGGTGGTCGATTTTTCGACAGCTATCTTAGTCCGAAATGTTTTGATTATGGCTTGGAACGCCTTTCTCCTTTGGTACATCTGCACCTCCGATCGGGTTAGTGCGTGTATCCCTACTGAAAACCGAGGTTTGATGAAGCGCGATGTCATCATTATTGTTGTCGTCTGTGCGACGTATGAGTTATGCATCCTCTTGGCAGCAGGCGCTCGTTATTGGGCTAAACCTTCCAAGTTGGCGCAAATACCTATTCCGTGCAGGGTGAAAAGCAGACAACCGATGGCAAATTCATACTGGGTGTGGTGCTCGGAATGTCATAATAATGTATAAATCCTTATTATTTCAGAATAATACACAAAATCCCTTACTCAAAACGCACCGCATTTACGGGTGTGATTTTCTTGCTCACAATCCACGCGGGGATGGTCAGCACGGCCATGCAAATCAGGAATACACCGAGGTTCAATCCTATGACGGCGGGAATGTTGAAGTGGATGGGAACGAAATCTACATAATAGGTGTCTGGATTGAGTTTGATGAGGTGCAACTTCTGCTGCAAAATGCCAAAGATGATGGCAATAGCATCTCCGATGAGCATGCCTTTCAGCAGGATGTTGCCAGCCACGATGATGAAGGATTTCACCAGATCTTTGGTTTTCATGCCCATGGTTTTTAAGATGCCGATGGTCTGCGTTTGTTCCAAGATGATAATGAAAAAGATAGACATCATGGTAACCAAACAGACACAGGTGGTGATGATGAGCAGCACCGCGACATTGGTGTCAAACAGTGCTATCCATTCAAAAATTTCAGGATAAATTTGCTTGATGGTCTCTGCTTTTAACTCGAAATTGATGTTATGGTGAACATAATCGCCAATTTCATCAATCTTGTTGTAATCTTTGATGAGGATTTCGATGCCGCTGATTTGATTTTGATTCCAATCGTTTAGTTTCTGCACATGACGTAAATCCACTAAGGCAAACATGTTGTCGTATTCAGGCAAACCGGTTTCGTAGATGCCCGATACGACAAAGCTGCGGGAGCGCGGCGGGTCTTGCACAAAATAGGTGCGAACTTTATCTCCGACATGTAATTGCAACTTGTCGGACATTCGTTTGGATATGACGATGTGGTTGTCGGCTACCGTATCATCTAATTTCAGCGCAGTGCCTTCGATGATGTTTTTACGGAAGAGTTTCTGGTTGAAAGTTTTATCTACACCTTTGAGCACAATGCCTTCCACTTGATCGCTGGTTTTCACAATGCCCACTTTAGTGGCAAAGTTCTGCAAACCTACAATCTGGTCATGCTGTTTTAGAGTTTGAATAAAATCTTGATGCTTGTCGAAAGGAACTTGCTCGTAGGAGTAGTTTTGGTCAAAATGGGTAACTCGAATATGAGAACCCATGGCAATGACTTTGTTCCGAATTTCCTGTTTGTAACCGGAAGTGATGCCGATGGCTATCATCATGATAAACAGCCCTAATGACACGCCCAATACCGACAACGTGATAATCGGACGCGAAAACCGATTACCTTTGTCTTTGAGAATACGATCGGCTAACAGGAAATGGAAATTAGGCATTCTGTATTACAATTTTACCGTGACGCCGATGCGGGCAAACATAGGGATGCGGCTGTAATAGTCGTTTTTTGTGCAGATTGGATAAAGGGAGTACAGAGCGTACAAATTGACATTTTCAGAAACGCGGGTGTTGAAACCAACGCCTAGTGCCAAAGCGTGAATGCCATTTCTAATTTTGATGTAGTCGCCATATTCATCTTCTACAGGATAACCATTTTCATCGCACTTCATGGTCGGGTAGTTCAGGTATTCGTATCCAACATGGAGCAAGATGTAGTTGGCGATAATGCCTTCTATAAAGGCAGAAGCGCCGAAAGCGTGCGAAAGCTCATCATTACCGCGATAGGAGAGCTCGTAACGCGGACCGATGCCGATGCGTAACCAATCTTTTGCATAGATGCCTCCCTCCAACATGAGGGCGAAGTTGTAGCCGAAGTTGGAATTGATATTGCCTCCTACGAAAAATGAAGGACGATTTTTCTCGGGGGTGCTGGTCTGACTGCCGCTTTTCAATGCTCGTGGCAAGTTGATCGTTGTGTTTTGAGCATTCATAACACAAATAGAGCAGACCAATGCGAGGATAAGGAATAATTTTTTCATCTTAAAATTAGAAACAAGTTACAGGTCACATGGCGTGACGGGCGTGCATGAAACCTGTAACTTGTAGGGTTTATGGATAATTTCGATTAGAATTTGTTACCAGCTGCTTGGCAAGCGGTGATAGCAACAAGACTTACGATGTCTTCCACAGAGCAACCGCGGGAGAGGTCGTTGATAGGAGCTGCCATACCTTGCATAACCGGTCCGATAGCGTCAGCACCTGCCATACGTTGAACGAGTTTGTAAGCGATGTTGCCCACTTCCAAAGAAGGGAATACGAGCACGTTGGCTTTACCAGCAACAGGGCTGCCTGGAGCTTTCTTAGCAGCCACTTCCGGAATGATAGCGGCATCAGCTTGGAGGTCACCGTCAATCATCAAGTTCGGATCCATTTCTTTTGCGATGCGGGTAGCGTTGACCACTTTGTCAACGAGTTCGTGTTTAGCAGAACCCTTGGTGGAGAAGCTCAACATAGCCACTCTCGGTTCGATGCCGGCGATGGTGCGAGCCGTTTGTGCGGTAACCACTGCGATTTGAGCGAGTTTGTTCTCGTCTGTGTTCGGATCAGCTGCACAGTCAGCGAATACCATGATACCATCATCACCCCATTTCTTGTCAGGGAAGCACATGATGAAGGCGCCAGAGACAACAGAGATGCCTGGTAAAGTTTTGACGATTTGGAATGCAGGACGCAATACATCGCCAGTAGAATGTTGAGCACCCGTAACTTCGCCGTCTGCATCACCGTTCTTGATCAACAAAGTACCAAGGTACAAAGGATCTTCAACAAGTTTACGAGCTTCTTCGATGGTCATGCCTTTTTTCTTGCGGATTTCGCAAAGCATTTCAGCATAGAATTCCTTTTTAGGATTGTCCATCGGGTCGATGATTTCAGCCTTGCCGATATTTTTCAAACCCCATTTAGCAGCTTCTGCTTCGATTTTGGCTTTGTTGCCTAACAAGATGATGCCAGCATAACCTTTATCCAAGATGATGTCAGCAGCTTTCAATGTTCTTTCTTCTTCGCCTTCTGCCAAAACGATTCTTTTGTTGGCTTCAATGGCATTTGCTTTGATTTTGTCGATTAAATTCATAATAATCAGTAGTTTATGTTAATAATACATTATTTCTAACGAACTGCAAAAATACAAAAAAAGGCGATAATACATCGTCTTATGTTATATCATTTTTTAAAACCATTCAGAATGTCCAATTCGTTCGGTTTTCTGGTACCGACAGGTTGTAAATCACATAGTAAATGTTACGGGGATTTGGTAGCGGCAGCGTATGGGCTTGCCCTTGTAGGTGGCGGGTTGCCAACGCGGCATTTCTCGAACAATCTGTAAGGCATTTTCATCGCAATCCGGAAAAAGTTGAACTTTGATTTCGGGAGAGGATATGCTGCCGTCTTCTTTAACTGTAAATTCTACCAAAACAGTACCTACAACATCCGCCTTGTTGTAAACGGAGTAATCTATACGTTGGAGCACAAATGATACTAAGGAATCCATTCCTCCTGGGAAGGAGGGAGGCACATCGTATTTTACATCTTCACTGACATCGGCAAACAAATATATGTTGCGGGCAGCGTGATGCAATTTGCGGGTGTCCAAAGTCAGTAAGCGGCTGTCAACGTGCGACACGGAATGTTTTACATTTCTCATTAAAGAATGATGCCCCAGCCGTAATTCCCAAACTTTTTCTTGCGAGTCCCCATCTTGAACAATTTTTTTTCGTGAATACATTTCGCAATCCGCTTGTAGAATCTCACTGTAGTGTTTGAATTCTTTGCTGGTAGGGCATCGTTTGAATTTGGCGATGGCATAATGATCTGGCGACCATATCTTTATATAATAATTACGGGTAATCGGTCTGA
This sequence comes from Bacteroidales bacterium, assembly GCA_024400815.1. Lineage (GTDB taxonomy): Bacteria > Bacteroidota > Bacteroidia > Bacteroidales > WCHB1-69 > F23-D06. The sequence continues at coordinate 23,879 of JAKSMD010000013.1, forward strand.
AACATTCCGGTTCTATTTCAATGTCCTTTGAAGAATAGACATATGCCGTATAGATGTTCCCATCTTTGAGAAAATGAAAAATTTGGTAGTCGAATACAGGTGGTTCCCAATTTCCGCCATATCCCACATCTCCTTGAGCAAAAGCCGGAACGACTGAGAAGAGCGCAAAGACGAAGATAAGGAGGCGGTGTTTTGGCATAGTGACGTGTTAGATTATTTGATTAATATCGTGCCACATCTTCCAATTCCGGAAAGTCCCGATATCGGAATTTAAAAGTCATTGGCGGTGCAAAGATACAATTTTTTTTGACGATGAGTGTTTTTTCAAAAGCCAGAATGTGAAATGGTCGATTATGAATAGAGGAAAAATGTATTTTTGCCGTAATTTTATATTGCAAAAATGAAGTGCTACTTGTAAATTGGAAGTAGCACTTCAAAAATCAATTTTTGGTTATTTAAATCTAATAGACATAGTATTTTGTTCTATTCCCAACAAACATCCAATAACTAACGTCTAAAGTCTATTCCCACTCGATCGTTGCAGGCGGTTTGGAGCTGACGTCGTAGCATACGCGGTTGACGCCCTTGACGTTGCGAATGATGTTGTTGCTTACCTCGGCGAGGAACTCGTAAGGCAGTTTTGCCCAGTCGGCGGTCATCGCATCGGAGGAGGTAACGGCGCGCAGAGCCACGGGGTTCTCGTAGGTGCGCTCGTCGCCCATAACGCCCACGCTGCGGATGTCGGAGAGCAAGATGGCGCCTGCCTGCCAGATCTGGTCGTACAGGGAGACTTCAATCTCGCCATTGGTCATATTGGCGGGCACACCGGCGGCCAGCACTTTGCGGGCCTCTTCGCCGCTGAGTTTTGTTTTCCATTCGCGCAAGCCGCGGATGAAGATGTCGTCGGCGTCTTGCAGAATGCGTACTTTCTCAGGGGTGATGTCGCCCAAAATACGAACGGCCAGGCCCGGTCCTGGGAACGGGTGGCGGGTGATGAGATGTTCAGGCATGCCCATGGAACGGCCCACGCGGCGCACTTCGTCCTTGAAGAGCCAGCGCAACGGCTCGCATAGTTTCAGGCCCATCTTTTCAGGCAGACCGCCCACGTTGTGGTGCGATTTGATAACCTTGCCGGTGATGTTCAATGATTCGATACGGTCGGGGTAAATGGTGCCCTGCGCCAGCCACTTGGCGCCTTCTATCTTGCGGGCTTCGGCTTCGAATACGTCGATGAAGCCCTTGCCGATGATTTTACGTTTCTTTTCCGGTTCGCGCACGCCGGCCAGCTCGGAGTAGAACTTTTCGGAAGCATCCACGCCGATGACGTTGAGTCCGAGGCACTCGTAATCGCGCATCACATCCGTAAATTCGTTTTTGCGGAGCAGACCGTTGTTGACGAAGATGCAGGTGAGGTTTTTGCCGATGGCCTTGTTGAGCAAGACGGCAGCCACGGAACTATCTACGCCGCCGGAAAGACCGAGGATGACTTTATCGTCACCAACCTGTTCGCGCAGTTCTCTGACGGTTTGTTCCACAAACTGTTCGGAAGACCAGTCTTGCTTGCCGCCACAGATATCGACCACGAAGTTCTTGAGCAGCTGGGTGCCATCGATGGAGTGGAACACTTCGGGATGGTACTGCACGCCCCAGATTTTCTCGTTGTTGGCGGCAAAAGCAGCGAACTTGACGGTGGAGGTGGAGGCGATGACGCGGAATCCGTCAGGAAGTTGGGTTATGGTGTCGCCGTGTGACATCCAGACTTGGCTGTTGGGCGCGAAATTCTTGAGCAGTGGGTTGCCCTCTTCCATAAATTCGAGGTTTGCGCGACCGTATTCGCGGGTGCCTTCGGATTCCACTTTGCCGCCGAAGGTGTGTGCCATCAGCTGCGCGCCGTAGCAGATGCCGAGAATCGGATATTTGCCTCTGATTTCGTCAAAGTTGATGTGGAAGGCGTCGTCGGCATACACGCTGAGGGGCGAGCCGGACAAGATGACGCCGATGATGTCGGGGTCGTCTTTCGGAAATTTGTTATAGGGCATAATTTCACAGAACGTGTTGAGTTCGCGGACTCTACGTCCGATGAGCTGCGTGGTTTGTGAGCCAAAGTCAAGGATGATGATTTTTTCCATAGAGTAGGATTTTCTAAATGAGGGTGCAAAAATACGAAAAAAGGTTTTGTTGAAAGCAGGTAAACACATAGATTTTATTCAAAAGGAAGATGAAAATGGTCTTTGTGCTTTTTGTACTTTTGCCGCCCGAAAAAAATATTTTTTTATGCAAAAATACCGTAGTTATGTTCTGCCGGCGGCTATATTGTTGGGGTTGTTGTTGCATAAATGGTGCGCGTTTTTGTCGTTTATTACGCCGTATGCCATTTTTGTAATATTATTGCTGAATTTTGTCGCTGTGGATATTCGCAAGTTGCGGATGACTAAACTCAGCGTTTGGATTATGCTTTTCCAAGTGGTTGTGAGTATCGGTCTCTATTACTTGGTTGGTTCTTTGACACACAATGAATTGGTAGCCCAAGGATTACTGATAGGGGTGTTGTGTCCGGTAGCGTCATCTGTGGTAGTTATTTCTTGCATGTTGGGGGCGGATCGCGAAACGGTCACGGAATATACAATCATTGGAAATTTGATGGTTTCTCTTGTAGCACCATTTTATTTTACTTTTATAGGCGTACATCAGGATATGTCGTTTTGGACCTCTTTTATCCTTATTTTGAAAAAAATAGGTCCCACGATAGCCCTGCCGTTTTTTGTGGCTTTGGCGTTGCAGCTTTTAAGTAGAAAAGCCAATGATTTTTTGAGCCAATATAAAAACTATACTTTTTATATATGGGCATTTTTGCTGTTACTGACCTTAGGACAAACTATAGATTTCATTTTCATTCATGGCAAAGGCAATGGTTTGAACATTCTATTCTTAGGTATAGGTTCCATACTTACCTGTGCGGTGCATTTTGCTTTTGGGAAGTGGCTGGGAGGAAGATATGGCGACCGGATGGCCGGGGGGCAGTTGTTGGGGCAAAAAAACACAGCGATGGGCATTTGGATGGCAAATACCTATCTCAATCCGTTAGCATCTGTATTTTTGGCTTTTTATTCGGTATGGCAAAATATGTTCAACAGCTGGCAGTTGTGGCGCCATGACAAGCAGCAAAGTGCTTCAGGGCGGTAAACAATCTACTTGCTTACAAATTTCAGCATCCCTATGGTGATGACGAGGAAAATGAGGTTCGGAATCCAGGTGCCGAGCACGGGTGGGAGTCCGCCGGATACGGAGAACACAGTAGATACTTGTTGTAGGAAAATGAAGGTGAATGCCAAGCCCATGCCCATGAAAATGTGAACACCCACGCCGCGCACATTCTTTCGGAACGAGACACTTAATCCTAAAAAGGTCATAATGATAATACCCAATGGATTGGCTACGCGCTTGTGCGCTTCAATTTGGTAGTGTGCCACCAAACTGGAACCTCTAACTTTTTCTTCGTGGATAAATTGCTGTAATTCTGTAAAGGACATTGTTTCGCTGACGAATACATCTTGGTCGAAATTACGTGGCAGCACATTGAAGGTGGTGTCAATTTTGTCGCGAATGTCAATGTATTCTTTGTCCTTTTCAATTCTACGACAGACACAGTCCCGCATGATCCATTTCTGCTCGTTTTCGTCGTAGGAGATAATCTGAGCCGTTATTTTGTAGCGGATAGAGGCACCGTCGAATTCTTCGTAGGTGGCATTGTAACCTCTTTCCGAACTGCGGTCCCAACGTTCAATGAAAATGTAACTGTCTCCAGAATTTTTCACATGAAGATAGGTGGTGGAGATGGTGGCCTTTCCAAAATTGTTGAATTTGAAGTCATTGAGGCGTTCGTTGGTTTTGGGAACAACGAAGTTCGACATAATTAACGATAAAATGACGATAATGACGGAGCCAACCAAATAGGGCAGCATAAACCGCTTGAAGCTAACGCCGTTGCCTGTGATGGAGATGATTTCGTTATGGGAAGATAGCTTGGATGTGAACCAAATCACGCTGATGAAGGTGAAAAGCGGAATGAATAGATTGATGAAATAGGGGATAAAGTTAAAATAATATTTAAAGATGATATCTTTGACCGGAATGGCTTTATCCATAAAACGTTGGATGTTTTCGGATAAGTCGAACACAATGATGATGGTCATTAGCAGCATGATGGCATATACCACGGAGCCGAGGAATTTCCTCAGAATGTAGGCATCCAGGATTTTCCATCCTGTTTTGTCGCGGAATTTGTCAATCCATTGCTTGTTTTTCCCCATAGTTCATCAATTGTAGAGACGGTGCATGGCACCGTCTCATTTTCTATTTACATAATGTTATTTGGAAGCGTTGTTTTTTTCTTTCAGCCATTGATCGAGCCAGCGGAAGAATTCGCGTTGCCACAGCATGGCGTTTTGAGGTTTTGTGACAAAGTGGCATTCATCTGGGAAGAAGAGGAATCTGCTTGGAATGCCTCTCATTTGAGCCACATCAAATGCTTGCATACCTTCTGTATATGGAATACGGAAATCGTTGCCGCCGTGGATGACCAAAATAGGCGTATCCCAGTTGCCAACGAATTTGTGCGGTGAGAAGTTGTAACTGTTCGGGGTCGGGTTCTTCCAGTATGCGCCTTCGATATCGTGGTTGGCGAAGAACAACTCTTCTGTGGTGTTGTACCAGCTTTCAAAATTGAACATGCCGCAGTGCGCGATGAAGGCTTTGAAACGTTTGTCGTGGTGACCAGCCAGCCAATAAACGGAGAAACCGCCGAAGCTGGCACCTACACAGCCTAAGTGATTTTCATCAACATAAGGTTCTTTTGCGATGGCATCAATAGCGGAAAGGTAATCTTTCATACATTGCCCGCCATAATCCTTGCTGATGGCATCATTCCATTCCTGACCGAAGCCAGGCAAACCTCTACGATTCGGCGCCACAACGATGTAATCGTGTGCGGCCATCATCTGGAAGTTCCAGCGATAGGAGTAGAATTGGCTAACGGGTGATTGCGGGCCTCCTTCGCAATAAAGCAAAGCAGGATAAGTCTTGGTAGAATCGAAATTCGGCGGGAGGATAACCCATACCAGCATCTTCTTGCCATCGGTTGTGGGTACCCATTTCTTAATGGTCTTGCCTAAGGTCACTTTATCTAAAATGTCTTTGTTGATAAAACTCAACTGCTTGACTTCTTTGTTCTTCAAGTTGACAGCATAAATTTCGGAAGGGTATGCGTGTGTTGTTCGGGTTGTGATAATTTGGTCACCGCAAACTTGCAATGTGTTATAGTCGTAATCACCATTCGTGAGCTGTTCGAATTTTCTGGTGGCCAAATCGAGGCAATAAATCTGATAGGTAGCTTCTTTCACACTGTTGAAATAGACTTTTTTGCCATCTTTGCTCCAGGAGAAGTTTGTGGCATCCTGGTCAAAGTCCTTGCTGTAGTCTTCCATCTTCTGTGTTTCAAAATCGTAAATCATCAAACGATGCTTGTCGGATTCGAATCCATCGGTTTCCATACTCCACCAAACTAATTTTTTGCCATCAAGAGAGAAAACAGGATCCATATCGTATCCTTTATTTTCTTTGGAAATGTTAGTATGTGTTTTGCTTTTCACATCATAAATGTATATGTCCGTATTGGTGCTTTCAGCAAATGCTTTGCCCGTAAGTTTTTTACAGCAATATGCCAATTTTTGTCCATCAGGGCTCCATGCCAATTCTTCAATGCCCCCGAAAGGAGGATTGGGAGAATGAAATTTTTGACCCTCTAACAAGTCGATGGCATTGTCGCATTTAGGATAATCCGCAATGAAGACATGGCTGTAGGTGCCATCTGCCCAGTAGTTCCAATGACGATACATGAGATCATCGTAAATCATAGCGTTAGCGTTAGGCAAATCGCTATAGCGTTGTTCAATAGTCGGATCGAGACGGACATTCATGGAATAGGTGATGTGCTTCATGTCGGGTGCGTAGCTGAAGCAATTGATGTCGCCATCCACATGGGTGAGTTGTTTGGCTTTTTTCCCGTTGGGGTTGCATTCCCAGACTTGCGTGCCATTGTCGTCAGAATAAAGGTATGCGATTTTCTTGCCATCAGGACGCCAGATGGGTTGCATTTCATCGTTTGGAGTTGTCGTGATGCGCTTGGGCTCGCCGCCACCGATAGGCATGGTGTATAATTCAGCGTTGCCGCTGTTGGTTCTGTAGTCGTAATAGGTGACGCTGTAAAGAATGGTTTTGCCGTTTGGTGATACCTGAACGTCGGATAATCGACCCAGATACCAGAGGATTTTCTCATCCATGACGCCTTTGGAAAAATCTGGCGTTTCGCGGTTTTCTTTGGAAATGACGACTTGCGTGTCTTTGTTCTGTTTTGCACAACTGCTAAGCAACATAATGCATGACATTAAGAGGATGAAATTTTTCTTCATAGAAATGTTTTTTAATGAGGCCGCAAAGGTACGAAAAAAGTTATTTTTGCGCTTTCAAAAACAACTCCGACGCAAATGTTTCGTTTAGGAGCTCTAAATATCTGTAACAATGAAAAATATAGCAGTTTTTGCCTCAGGTTTCGGTTCTAATTTTCAAGCCATCATTGAAGCCGTTCAACAAAATAATCTTCGAGCCAACATCGCTTTGCTGGTTTCAGACAAGCCAAATTGCAAAGCCGTGGAACGCGCAAAGGCAAATAATATTGATGTCTTTGCCTTTTCTTCCAAAGATTATGAAGGAAAAGAAGCTTATGAAACTGCCATTTTAGAAGTTTTGAAAGCGCATCAGGTGGATTATATTGTTTTGGCTGGCTATATGCGCTATATTGGAAAGGTGTTGCTGGAAAACTTTCCCATGAAAATCATCAATTTGCACCCCGCACTACTGCCCTCTTTTCCAGGTGCTCACGGCATTGCGGATGCCTTTAATCACGGGGTAAAGGTGTTTGGCATTACCATCCATTTTGTAGATGAAGGAGTGGATACGGGACGCATCATTGACCAGTTTGCTTTCCATGCTGAAGGGGGTGAATCTTTAGATGAAATAGAAACCAAAATACACCAATTGGAACATCGTTATTTTCCTGTAACGATAGATAAGGTGCTAAACATGTAGTATTATATTTTATACATATTATTATTGCAACAAAAAAAGACTGAGTGAAAACTCAGTCTTTTTTACAAAGGTTAATGGGTAAATTTATTCTTAGTCAGCGATATCGCTGAAAAAATCTTTAAAGTCGTTTTGTACTTCGTAAATATCGCAGTATTCCATTGTTGTAGCTACTGCTTTAGAACTTGCTTGCAGTTTTTCTGCGCGAATGATAGCTGGCGTTTCTACGATTTTCTGGTATTCGGCTTCGGAACTGAAAGCATCTTTGCTGTCTTCAATTTTCATTGGACCATATTGGGCCGGTCCTTGAATGATTGTGGGTTGGTCAAAACTGCTGTTGCGGATATCGTCTAAAGTGGGAACATTTGCGGCGACAACTTGGTCGTTTTCGAAGGTGAAAACGGGTGATTGCGGTTGTTCAGTGCTTTTTGCTGGTTCTGTGTGAACAGCAACAGGTTCTTCTTCTTTAGAATTGATAATTTGTTGGATGTCTTCGGCATTGCCATTGATTACTTCGCCAATTTCCTCTTGGGTTTTAAAAACATCTTCGTGCTCTGTAATAACAGTTTCACTCTTAGGCGTGATGATTTCTTCCGCAGGAGTATTGAATTTGGTAATGATGACGGACAATTTGATGGCGTCGCCGAGGGTTTCGTCAATACCGTTACCCCAAATGATGTGAGCATCGTCATCTTGCAAATCATAGAATTTGTCGGTAAGTTCTTCCAATTCGGCAGCAGTGAAGTTGGCTTCCGGACCGTAGCTGATGAAGAACAAGAAGTTTTGGGCGTTTTTGATAACAGCCGTATCCAGAAGCGGGCAGGAGAGAGCTTCTTCGACCACTTTTTCGACGCGGTTTTCGCCGCTTGCTGTTGCAATACCGAGCATGGCCTTGCCGCTATCCTTCATGACGGTTTGAACGTCGTTGAAGTCCACATTTTGGATATAATCCACGGTGATCAATTCGGCGATACATTTAACGGCATTTTTGAGGACGTCATCCGCATAACCGTATGCTTTCAAGATGTTTTGGTCTTGATAGCATTTGAGGATATTTTGGTTTTGAACCACGATGAGGGAATCCACATGTTTGGCCAATTCTTCGATACCCTTTTCTGCGATGGAAGCTTTTTGCTTGCCTTCGAATTTGAATGGTGTGGTTACAACACCGATGGTAAGGATGCCCATGCTTTTTGCAACTTCAGCCACAACAGGAGATGCACCAGTTCCGGTACCTTTACCCATACCGGCCGTGATGAAGAGCATCTTGGTCTCTTTGCCGATGAACTCAGCAATTTTCTCTTTGCTTTCGGTTGCAAATTGTCTTGCGATTTCAGGAACAGCGCCTGCGCCAAGTCCGTTGCCCAACAACAATTTGGAAGGGACAGGGCTTTTTTCCAAGTGACCTCTATCGGTGTTGCATACTAAAAAGTCAACACCTACAATGCCTTCGCTGTACATGTGTCTGACCGCATTGCTGCCGCCGCCACCGACGCCAATAACTTTAATGATAGAGGCATTTTCTTTTGCACCGTAATCAGCTGTAATATCAAATCTTTCGTCCATATTTATATTTCTTTATTATCTTAATAGGTTCTGTTTATTGGCTTTAATGGGTTTATGAGCATTGCTCAGTTGCTTTCTTTATCATATCGCGAACTTTGTCCAAAATGCCAGAATTGGTCTTGGAGGAGCTGTCGCTGTTGCTCTTTTTTCTTCTTCTGCGACCTTTTTCAGGTTCGTCAGGGGTATTGTCAAAGCTTTCCATTTCAATACCGTATTTGAGCAATCCGAGAACGGTAGAGAACATTGGGTTTTTGAGTTCGCTGGGATTGGTTTTGGAAAAACCAACATCGGGAATGCCGATGCGGGTAGGCATGCCCAAAGTGAACTGGCAAAGTTCTTTCAGATGTTTGAGTTGGGAGCCGCCGCCGGTAAGAACGAGGCCGGAATAGAGCATGTCTTTATATCCGGAATGGTCGATTTCGCGTTTGACTGCGCCCAGAATGTCACCTTGCACACGGCAGTTGATGATTTGTGCCAAATAGTTTTCGTTGATTTGTACAACGGGCTGGCCGTGTGGCTTAGGAATGGATATAAGCAAGTTTGCATTGCTTTTGTCCACTACGCAAGTGCCGTGTTCCACTTTCAACTTTTCAGCGGTGTCTTCGGAAATCTTGCATACTTGAGCGATATCCTTTGTGATGATGTCGCCGCCGATAGAGATAACCTTGGTGTAAACAGGGCTGCCCTTTACATATATGATGAGGTCGGTGGTGCCGCCACCAATATCGATGAGGGCAACGCCTTGTTTTTCTTCTTCGCTCAAACAAGCAATAGCGGATGCGAGAGGTTCGAGGATGATCTCTTTCAACTCTAATCCAGCATCGGTGCCGCAGCGGATAATCTTTTCGATTTCATTGTCTTTGCCAGTGATAATCTGGTAGGTGCCGATGACTTCAGAGCCGATTTCGCCAACCGGGTCGGTTGTCACGCGGGTCTTGTTAATGAGGTATGATTGAGGAATGACGTCGATGATTTTCTCGCCTGCGTCAACGGAAACTTTTTCGACATCTTCTTTGAGTTTCTTGATTTCTTCCGCGCTGATAGGATCTTTCGTGTCTAAACGATAGAGTGTGTGGTTGTATTTGCTGGTTTTGATGTGATGGCCAGCAATACCTGCATAGACGCTCTCGATTTCGACGCCAGCGTGGTTGGCGGCGAGTTCTTTGGAAGTTTGGATGCCTTCAACGGTTCTGGTGATGTTGTGAATTTCACCAAATTCGACACCTGAGGATTTGCTTTTGCCCCAGCCGATCACCTCGATTTGGTCGTTTTCATCGCGGTAGCCGACGACGGTTGCTATCTTTGTGGTGCCGATATCCAAGCCAACCACGATGTTTTCATCTGAATAAATTTTTTCCATATATACCCTTTGTTATTTTCTTTTGGCAATTATTTTGTTTTTATAGCGGACATCCAATTGCGCATACTGGTCAAAACCCATGCGCGGAAGACCGTTTTTGCAAAGTTCTTTGAGATTGGTCAGTTTTTCTTCTGCATTGTCTTCCTTCCCGAAAAGAATGATCTGATTGCCAACGGTGGCAACCAACTCCATTTGTTGCTTGTTGTTGAGATATATCTGTCGGAATTGGGAGGTGTAGAAGTCGTCATCGAGAATCATTTTGGCCAAGTTCACGACTGGGGTGAGCTCTTTGCCTGCGGAAGCACCTTTTTTGTAGTTCTGATGGATGTTGCCGTTCGCAATGATTAAATAATCTTTCATTTTGCTGGTATAAGGTGACAATGTCCCATTTTCATCCACAAAATACTGGTCCCCATTTTCCGAATAAACATGCAGGATGATGTGCTTCAGCGTATAGTCAATTATCAACTTTGAATTGGAAAAATGAACGAAGTTGATTTTTTCGATATACGGATTTTGGGAGAGAACTTCGGTGACAGTTTTCAAATCCACCGTTTTCATTTTTTCTCCCACGATTTTAATACCGGCTTTATTTAGGATTTTTTCAACGTCATTTTGCGTCAGCAGCACACTTTCATTTTGCGCATGTGCTTTCACTTGCATGCTGGTACACTGATGATTAGGGGTGCGTACAATGCCCAATATGACGAACACCACGATGGCGATCACCAATACGATTCTGAATAAAAATTTTACAATTTTCATTTGAGCAATGTACTATTTACAGATTGGGACAAAAATACAAATAAATGCAATGAAAACTTTCTTGCATTATATGTAAATAATAAACAAAAATATGTTGATAATGTAGGATGTAAATGCTTAAAAATCAAACATTCCTTTTGTCCAGTCCCCAAAGGAGTTTTTCGCGAATTACGTTGTAAAAATGGCTGTTTTCAAACAATACCGTTTGGATGTAAAATTTCTCCTCCTGGATGTTCAAACGGATGTGGCTGTTTACGATGGTCCGTTGGGAGTCGAGGCATAGGGCGTATTTGCCATTGCGTACATCCACTTCTATCGTAAGTTCTGTGTTTGAAGGGATGACTAACGGTCTTACATTCAATGAGTGAGGTGCGATTGGCGTAAGTACGACCACTTGGGCTTGAGGGTGCAAGATGGGCCCGCCGCAGCTCATGGAGTAAGCCGTGGAACCTGTCGGGGTGGCGACAATCAGACCGTCGGCCCAGTAGGTGTTGATTTTCTGCCCGTCAGCCCAAACGGTGATGGCGCTGATGTTATCAGAATCCGTGGTTCGAATGGTGACATCATTGATGGCTGAGGCACTTGTCAAGGATAGGGGCTCACTGCCCGAAACATGGAGTAATGCTCTCTTTTCCAAGGTGTATCGGCGATTGAGCAGCATCTGGAAGCAATCTTTGAAATTGTCCTTTTTGATGCCTGATAGGAAACCGATACGTCCGGTATTGATGCCGACTAAAGGGATGTTTAAATTACCGACCAGGTTGGCCGCATCGATGAAGGAACCATCGCCGCCTATGGAAACCATGAAGTCGATATGGCCTTGTTTAATTAAGTCTGCGTGGTTGTTAAAAAATTCATGGCTGCTGCCTTCGGGTAGGCAGTAGCCATGAATAATCATTTCGAATTTCTGTTCTTCCAGATATTCGATTACAGTGTTCACAAACTGCTGTTCCTCTTCACCGCGTTGGCGGCTGTAGAGTGCAATTTTCATTATTTGTAGTCTTGAACTTCGATTTCTCCGTTGATAATCATATTGGCGTTGAGTGCCATAGCCGCCATTTCATCTTCACCTGGAT
>JAKSMD010000130.1 GCA_024400815.1 Bacteroidales bacterium
ATATTAAAGCCCACTATACCGTACTCTGGTTCTGGGATCCCGATTGCGACCACTGCCAAGAAATGACACCGATATTGCATCAAATGTATCAAGAGCATAGCGAAGAGTGGGACTTTGAAGTATTTGCCGTAGAAGTCAACAACGACCACGACCGCTGGGTTGCTTTTTCCGACAAAAACGAATTGTGGGATTGGACCAATCTTAGCACTTCCATGGGTGACGCAAATCTCGATTTCATCGAATATTTTGACATTATGACTACTCCCGTTGTTATTTTAGTAAATAATAACGACCATCACACAATAATTGCACGACAAATTCCGTTAAATGAGCTGTCTGACTTCTTCTCATCTCAGACTCATGACTAAAAAAAGAAACTCAAACATTTAAGCATAATGAAAAAGAATTATTTACTGTTATTCCTATTTATTGCTGCTATCGTTGGCAATCTTTCTGCCCAAAAGGGAAAGAGTTCAAGTGCCGCAAAGCCCAAGAAAGGACATGAACTCATCTTTAATGTCAAAGATAGCAAAGACCAAAAGATGTATCTCGTGATTCATTACAACGAGAAACTCATCATCAAAGACTCAATCACTCCAGTAGCTCCCGGCAAATTCATATTCCGTGGCGAGAAGCCCTATGATGACGGCATGTATTCTCTAGTCTCCGAACAAAAACATTTGCTTCTGAACTTCATCATCGACCGCAATCAATTCTTTGAATATAATTTGGACACCACTGGCAATGTGGACAACTTCAATGTCATCAACTCTCCCGAAAACGCAGAGATGTTGAAATTCCAACGCAGAACCGCCTTGGCCAACAAACAAGCGACTGAATGGAACAAAGCGAAAGCCGATTTTGAAGAAAAAGGCATGAAAGACAGCGTTGAGGTTTACCAAAAGAAACTCATGTCCATCAACGACCAAATGCTTGATTTCATCCATGAAGAAGTCATCAATCCGCATCCGGACTACCTGTTCTCCAAAATGCAAAAGTCTTATATGAACATCGAAGTTCCTGAAATCACCAAAACAGACGGAACCCCAGACCATAACGCTCAAGCATGCTATTACAGAACACACTATTGGGACAACTTTGATTTAACAGACCATCGTTTCATCTACATTCCATCATTCGAGCCCAAATTGAAAGACTATTTCTTGAAATTGCTCTATCATCAAGAATCGGATACAATAAATAAATATGTAGATATGTTCATTGCCAAGACCGTTGCGGACACCTTCATGTACCACTACTGCGTAGATTGGCTTTCGTACAACTACGAGACGAGCAAGATCATTGGCCACGACGCCGTATTCACCCATATAGCAAAGACCAACCAATTGGCGGGAAAATGTTATTGGCTAGATGAAGATATTATTTCCAAATATCAAAAACGCGTAGGTCGTATTGAACCAACCTTAATTGGCAAGATTGCTCCCGAATTGATTATTCCAGACACCAATCTTTCGGAAGACCCTACCAAATGGATTTCCTCTTACAGTATTAGAAAACCCTACACGATCATTTGGTTTTACGACCCTAACTGTCCCACCTGCAAGAAAGAATCTAAAGCATTGTATCAAGTATATGATTCCCTGGAAGTGGCTGGCACGCGCAACTTTGAAGTCTATGCCATCGGCAACGACGACACCATTGACGCATGGAAAAAATATGTGAAGGAGAACAACTATCCATGGATTCAAGTGGGCGGAAATAAAGGCAACATTGATTACCTCGAGCATTTCGGCATATACGACACTGGCAATCCTGCCATGTTTGTCTTAAACTCTCGTCATGAGATTATCTTGAACAAGCGAATTGACATGCACAGTCTGCCTCAATTCTTGGAGGAATATGAAAAAATAGAACGATTAAAAGCCGAACAACAAAGCAAATAACAATATCATTTAAATACAAATCTATGAAAGATATTTTCGAAAGATTAAAAGAGTCATCCGGTGGTCCTATTGGACAATATCGTGATAAAATTGACGGATACTTCGCTTTCCCGAAATTGGAAGGAGAATTGGGTCCTCACATGAGATTCAATGGAAAAGACGTCTTATGTTGGAGTATTAACAACTACCTCGGATTAGCCAACCACCCGGAAATCCGTAAAGCGGACGCCGAAGGTGCCGCACGCTGGGGCATGGCCTATCCTATGGGCAGTCGTATGATGACAGGTCAAACTGCTCTTCACGAGCAACTGGAAAGAGAATTGGCAGATTTTGAATGCAAAGAAGCCGCTTTCGAATTCAATTTCGGGTATCAAGGTATCCTTTCCACCATCGACTCCTTGGTGAATCGCCATGATGTTATCGTTTACGATGCAGAAGCACACGCCTGCTTGCGCGATGGCATTCGTCTTCACTTAGGTCGCAGTTTCAAATTCAAGCACAATGATATTAAAGATTGTGAACGAATTTTGGACCATGCGTGCAAACTTGCAGATGAACAAAATGGTGGCGTCCTCTTAATCACTGAAGGTGTGTTCGGCATGACCGGCGCGCTCGGTATTTTGGACCAGATTGCCGCCCTCAAAAAGAAATACCCATTCCGCATCCTCATTGATGACGCCCATGGCTTTGGCGTTATGGGGCCGAATGGTAGAGGAACATCAGAACATTTCGGCGTGATGGACGACATCGACGTATATATTGGCGCATACGCAAAATCTATGGCAACCGTCGGTGGTTTTGTGGCTTCTGAAAAGAGCATTGTCAACTTCCTGCGCTACAACATGCGTTCTCAAATGTACGCAAAATCACTTCCTATGCCTATCGTGGTAGGTTGCTTGAAGCGTCTTGAAATCATCCGCAGTGCGGAAGGCGACAAGCTGAGAGCTCATTTGTGGGAAGTAACCCGTCATTTGCAAGATGGTTTCCGCAACCTCGGCTATGAAATTGGACCGGCTGAAGCATGCGTCACTCCCGTCCACCTGAAATGCGGTATCAATCAAGCAGCTAACATTGCGGTTGACTTGAGAGAAAACTACAACATTTTCTGCTCTATCGTCACCTACCCTGTTATTCCTCCAGGAATGCTTATTTTCCGTATCATTCCGACGGCAGCACACAGTATTGAAGATGTGGATCGCACCTTGGCGGCTTTTGCTGACATCAAGAAAAGATTGGAAAACGGCGATTACGACAAAGATATGCCAGATATGGCACTCATCAAATAACACGCTACTGCACAACAAAAAAAAACGGCAAATTTCTTTGCCGTTTTTTTTATGGTTATGAGAAAGATGATTTTAGTTTTTCCTTGTCATCACATCCAAAACAAAATTATCTGTGGAAGCCATACCTTTAAGACCCAGGCCGGCCATATTTTGGACACATTTATCCACATCATCATCAATGATGCCTTCCACTGAAGTCACCACTTTATCTTCAATGGCCAACATAGAAGAAAGCACAGCGGTAGAGACACCGGTAGCCACTTTCAAGGAGCAACTCGGCTTAGCACCGTCACAGATCATGCCCGTGATATTCGCAATCATATTCTTCACAGAATAGACGATTTGGTCATACGTGCCGCCCATCAAGTAAGTCAAACCACATGCCGAACCTGTTGCTGCCACCACGCAGCCGCATAATGGGGACAATCGGCCAAAGCTCTGTTTAATGTAAATGACGGTAAGATGGCTCAACATCAAAGCGCGAGTCAGTTCTTCTTCCGTCTTTAGACGTTCTTTCGCAAACACCCAAACCGGCAAGGTGGCCGCAATGCCTTGATTGCCACTACCAGAGTTGCTCATCACCGGCACCTTAACGCCAGCCATACGGGCATCGCAAGCCGCAGAAGTATAGGCCAAAATCTTAGCGTATATGCCATTTCCAAAGAATTGCGATTTGGGTTCCATGAAAATCGTTCGGCCCAATCCATGACCGAAAGAGTTGTTCAGCGACATCTCTGCCGCTTTCTTATTCAATTCTGCCGTTTCCAAGATAAAATGAATATCATGGATAGGCGCAGTCGTTGCAAATTCATAAACCCTCGCCATGGTAAGTTGCGGAGCATTCTTCTCCACCACCGCCGTCGTTGTTTTGGCATCATCCAAAAGGACTTCCCCATTTTTGGAAATATAGCTGAAATGGGTGTGGTCTCCTGTTATGATGACCTTCACCTTATCGTCGCCATTGTGGCTGACCACTTCAATATAAAGTTTCTCTTCAGTATCTTTCTTTTGATTGATTTGGATGCGTTGTTGGGAGATATATTCCCTACCCTCTGCCACCGATTCCGGCGTGGTATCTTTCAACACTTCCAACAGATATTCGGACTTGCCGACCAAAGCGCCCAACGCGATAGCAATCGGCAGGCCAACCATGTTGGTACCAGGGATGCCCACCCCCATTGCATTTTTCAGCATATTGGCGCTCAAAGAAACGACAATTTGTTTCGGAATAGCATTCAGAATTTCTTTGGATTTTGCGACAGCCAATGCTACTGCCATCGGTTCGGTGCAGCCAATAGCGGGCACCACTTCTCGCTTCACCAGGGCGATAATTTGTTCTCTTTCTTCTTGTGTCATTAGAATAGTTTTAGATTGCAAAAGTACGAAAAAAAGCGATTTTTTTACGTACTTTTGCCGCCGTTATGATAAAAAATATAATCTTCGACTTTGGCGGTGTACTGTACGACATCCGCTATCAAAATATACCAGAGGCATTCGCACGTTTGGGTCTGCCCAATTTCGAAAAGCTGTACAGCAAAAAACAGCAAAATGATGTGATGGACCAATATGAAGAGGGGCTCATCAGCACAGAAGAATTTCGTCAGTACATCCACAAACTCGCGCCCATTGCGCTGACCGATGCGCAAATTGACGATTGCTGGAATTCCATCATGATTCAATTCCCCAACCATCATGAAGCAGTGCTGCGAAAAGCCAGCGAGCATTACCATCTCTATCTTTTCAGCAACACCAACCAGCTCAATTACGAACAATTTCGCAAAGAGATGCTCGAACAGTTTGGTTTTGATCTCTTTGACAGATATTTTCAAAAATGCTATTTTTCACAACTACTGCACATTCGCAAGCCTAAAGAAGCCGGTTTTCAGCACATCATAGCAGAAAACAAACTCAATCCTTCCGAAACGCTTTTCATTGACGACTCGCCACAGCATTTGATTGGGGCCAAAGCCTGCGGTTTGCAGACCTTGCATCTCCAAGACGGCATGGATGTGGCCGACCTATTTGACGAACAAGGCGTCTTGAGAAGATGAACAACAGAATAAAAAAAAGCGTGGGAGATCCCCACGCTTTTTTGCTCTTACAATCTACTAGCCTACTAG
>JAKSMD010000131.1 GCA_024400815.1 Bacteroidales bacterium
GTGGCCCATGACCACCACCACGGGGGCGCGGAGCACCAGCTGATCCGGCGCAGAAGAAGCACATTCTCCGGCACGAAGACCTTTTCCGCCTGCAGATTCCGCAGCAGCCGATCCAGCCCAAACAGGGTCACATAGCCCGGCACGCTGCACAGATACAGGCAGATCAGGAACGCCGCAGCCTCCACCTCCCGGAAGTGCAGCATCCGCGTCAGCAGCCAGCGGCTGTACCACCAGCCGGAAAGATCCAGCCAGACCAGCACTGCTCCAAACATCATTCCAGCAGGCCTTTACCATCCTACCGCCAACACAGACTTATACGCCGTATTCACCCATACCGAAGGCCAAGAGGTTTGGGTCAAAGTCACTGATTTATCCAAAGTCACCGCCGGCCAGTATGCGCTTATCACAACAGACTATAAAGCCTTCAATGGAAGCATCACTTCTGGTCACGGTCAGAGCACCAGCAGCACATTTTCCTTCACCAACGACACTGCCACCTCTGCCCCAGAAGGCACTGTCGTGCTGACAATGATACCTTCTGGCAATGGTTTTTCGATGTACAACGAAGACCTTGGATATCTCTATGCTAAAGATAACACCTCGGGAAATTTGGATTGGAGAACGACCGCCAGCAGTTATTGGACTTATAAAAACAGCAATTGGTTTTTCAACAGCAATTCCGCTTTATTACGCACCTACGGCCAAAGTAGCTTCAGAACTTACGGCACTAATTATGGGGAAACCTTGATTATGGCCCATAAGATTTCCGACGCAACGACCACCTACATTTACATGCCGCCATTGGAAGCCGTTGCCACCCCTACCTTTATGCCTAATCCGGGCGACTACACCTCCCCGCAAGACATTATAATCACCTGCTCCACAGACAATGCCGACATTTACTACACCACTGATGAGACAGAGCCCACAACGGAATCAACACTTTATACTGCAGGGGCCACAGGGCTCCACTATGATGCTGATGTCACGTTCAAGGCCATTGCCATCAAAGCCGGCATGGAAAACAGCGAAGTCGCGACCGGCATCTTCCATATCAATCCGAACAAAACCGCAGATACGACGGCTACGGCTTGCGGATCGTTCACCTGGCATGGCACGACCTATTACGAGACGCCCGCTGTTGCACCAACATTCACTGACCACACCACAGCCGGTTACGATTCCGTCATCACGCTGCATTTGACCATCTATCCAACCCCAACCGTCAATATCATTTCAGAACCGAATCAAGACTTCCTCTGCGAAGGCGAAAGTATGGTTCTCTCTTTGGATGGCATTCGGGAAACTCACGTCCTTCTTAACGAAGATTTCTCCTCCTGCACAGGCCAAGAGAGCAATGAAATCTCACCATTGACCACCTTCCCAACCCTATCCAAGATTTTCCCAACGGCAAGTGGTAACGAAGTAAAAATGGGTTCTGGAAGTTACATCGGCAAACTGACTTCTGCAACACTGGACCTCTCCTCACCTTTCATCGTGACCCTCAGCGCAAAGCGTTATAGCGCTACGGAAAACGGACCTATCCAAGTCACGGTCAATGGCGTCACCAAGAGCATTGCCACCCTTTCTGAAAACTATCAGACCTACACCTTGGAATTTGACGCAGCCACAGCACATTCCACGATTACAATTGCCACTACTACGGCTAGTATGCGTGCTTATCTAAACGCGGTCAACATCACCGTGCCAGGAGCTGGTATTTTGTGGAGCACTGGAGAAGAAACCTCCAGCATCACCGTCACGCCTAACACAACTACCAATTATGAAGTTGTTGTAGAAGACGACAACTCCTGTTTGGGCTATGCCAATAGGAATGTCACCGTATATGAAACGCCCGTCGCCGCTATCGAAGGGCCCGCAAACGACATGCTCTGTCCTAACGGCACTAAGATTTTCACTGCGCAGCATGGCGACGAAACCCAATACACTTATCAATGGTATAAAGATAATGTCAAGATCGAGGGTGCCACACACAGCACTTACACTTTGGACAATGTTAGCGGGACAATGTCAGGCGACTATACGGTTGTCGTAAAAACGCTTTCCGGTCTATGCCAAGATTCTAGTGCTGCTGTCCATTTTGTCGTAAACGAACCTGCCGATCCCGACTATGTGTTCAGCCTATCCGCGCCAGCAGACATTTACGACACGATCCATGTCGGTTATTGCGAAGTCACCCACACCTTTGTCCATCCAACTGCCACCCATTATTTAGATGGAACTCCACTGGGCGAAGTCGCTTATGTAAACGACCTGCATGCCACCTCACACATCTATGACACCCCTGGTGACTACACCATCAACTGGACGGGAACCGATGCGTGCGGAAACACAGCAACGTGCACCCAGGTGCTTCACATCGCCTACGAGCCCTGTCCAACAGCGGTGGACAATGACCGCAACACCTATGAGTCCGTCCGCATCAACTGCGAATGTTGGACCACCACGAGCCTCAAGTCCACCACCTACAGCGATGGATCCAACATCAATGACGTTATGAGTTATCAAAGCGACGAGCATCCCAATGCCGAAGCCAACAGCAACCTCTATGGCCAACTTTACACTTGGCACGCGGCTGTTGCAGAAGGCAATGCCGCACTGAATACGCCGAACCATCGCGGACACATCCAAGGCGTTTGCCCTGCAGGCTGGTACCTGCCAACGACAGACCAAATCTTAGGGCTGCTCAACACCTACACGATGTCCAACATCCGTTATAACAACTATTGGTTAGATGGCGGTGGCGACAACATCTCCGGACTTTCACTGGTACCTGGCGGCATGTATAACGCCGGCACCGACCGTTTCGAAAACCTTGGTGGCAACTGCTACCTTTGGAGCGCTTACGAATATGATGAGTCCACCGCAAAGACATTCGAAGCGGACTGTTACTGCGGATCATTCAAAGTTTACAACAACATGAAAGACACAGGCTACAGCGTTAGATGTATCAAAGAAAGACAATAACCTATAACTGCCGATAAAAAAACAAAGTCCGCCCCTTTTGGCAAAGGAGCGGGCTTTTTTCGTATCTTTGCCGCCCTGAAAAAACATAAGAATATGTCATTAGAAATTACCCTTTCCCAAGCATTACAATCCTCATTGAAGGAACTTTACAACATAGACATCGAAGCCAATGCCGCACAAGTTCAGCCCACGCGAAAAGAATTTGAAGGCGACCTTACCATCGTCGTTTTCCCGTATGTGAAAATGGCACGCAAATCTCCGGATATGGTCGCAAACGAAATTGGCGCCAAACTCTGCGAAAAATTGGACTTCCTCACCGGATACAATGTGGTCAAAGGTTACCTGAACCTCTCCATCGCTGACAGCTACTGGAATGGCTATCTGCAAGAGAACCATGCGAACGAACAATATGGCATCTTCCCGACCAAAGACGAAGCGCCGGTCCTCATTGAATACTCTTCACCCAACACCAACAAGCCGTTGCATCTCGGACATGTGCGCAACAACCTGCTCGGGCACTCAGTTTCCCAAATCATAGCTGCCTGCGGCCACCCCGTCGTACAAGTCAACTTAGTAAATGACCGAGGCATCCACATCTGCAAATCCATGGTCGCATGGTTGCGTTATGGCAATGGCGAAACCCCAGAATCCGCCAACATCAAAGGCGACCATCTGGTAGGCAACTACTATGTTGAATTTGACAAACATTATAAAGAAGAACAGAAAGCATTAATTGAAAAGGGACTGAGCGAGGATGACGCCGCGCAACAAGCGCCTATCATGCTGGAAGCCAGAGAAATGCTGCGCAAATGGGAAGCTGGCGACGAGACGGTTCGCAACCTCTGGCAACAGATGAACCAATGGGTGTACGCCGGATTTGACGCCACCTACGAACGCTTGGGCATCCATTTCAACAAGACTTATTACGAATCCAACACTTACCTTTTGGGCAAGGCTCTCGTTCAAGAAGGCCTGGACAAAGGCGTTTTCTACAAACACGAAGATGGCTCTGTTCGCGTCAGTCTGACCGACGAAGGCTTAGATGAAAAGGTATTGCTTCGCAAAGACGGCACCTCCGTGTATATGACGCAAGATTTAGGAACAGCCCAACTTCGTTACGAAGAATTCAAACCGCAAACCATGATTTATGTGGTCGGCAATGAACAAAACTACCACTTTGACGTGTTGAAACTCGTTCTAGGCAAAAAGTTGGAGAAGCCTTTCGGCAACAGCATACATCACCTTTCCTACGGTATGGTAGAACTGCCTTCTGGCAAAATGAAGTCTCGTGAAGGCACCGTAGTTGATGCCGATGATTTGATGGACCAGATGTTCAATGAAGCCAAAGAAGGCACTGAATCTTTGGGCAAGTTCAATTTTGACGCCGATGAAGCCGCTGCACTATACGAAATGGTTGGTTTAGGCGCCCTCAAATACTTCATCTTGAAGGTGGATCCTACCAAAAACATGCTCTTCAACCCGGCTGAATCCATCGACTTCAACGGCAATACGGCGCCTTTCATCCAATACACCCACGCCAGAATCAAGTCTTTGCTTCGTAAAGCGGCCGACCAAGGCATTGATGTGAACGCCTCACTCCCAACCGACCTCGCTTTAGAAGGCGAAGAAAAACAGGTCATCAAGGTGCTCTACAAATACCCGCAAACCGTACTCTCCGCAGGCGACAGTTTCAGTCCTGCCCTTATCGCCAACTACATCTATGACTTGGCAAAACAGTTCAACCATTTCTATCAGGAGACCCCGATTATGAAAGAATCCGATGAGCAAAAGAGACTGCTCCGTCTGCAAATTTCTCAATTCGTGGCCTTAACCATCAAAAACGGCATGAAACTGCTCGGCATCAACGTGCCGGAGAGAATGTAATTGGATATCCTAAGCTCATTATACGAAGGTTCGTGCGGCAACGCTGCATGAACCTTCTGCTTTTTATGACAGTGCGCAAGTTTCAAGGGGCAACTTCCAAGAAGTCAAATTGAGAATTGACAATTATGGGGAGTCCAAAAAGGTCAATGTCAAGGTCAAAAGTCAAAGTTTCAGGTTTCAAGTTTCAAGAAAGTCACTCGGGAAATCAAGGGCCGTACTTGATGGCAAATAGTTTAAAGTTTAAGGTTTAAAGTTTAAACAGCGACTCCAAAAAGTCAATGTCAAAGTCAATGGTCAAAGTTCAAAAGTAGAAAAGTAGAAAGGTAGAAAAGTAGAGGGGGGACTCCGTAAGCTAAAACGGCTATACT
>JAKSMD010000132.1 GCA_024400815.1 Bacteroidales bacterium
GCCGCTGAAGAAGAGGCTTTGCGCGTAGTGGCTGCCAAAGCCGACGGCGGTCTTCGTGACGCCCTATCTATATTCGACCAGCTGGTCAGCTTCACGGGCAAAAATGTCACCTATCAGGATACCATTCTTAACCTGAATGTGTTGGATGTTGACAACTATTTCAAAATTACAGATTATCTGTTGAGTGACGACGCTTCCAATGCCTTGTTGCTTTTTGATGATATTTTAGGCAAAGGCTTTGATGCGCAGAATTTTATTTCTGGATTGGCAACGCATTTCCGCAATTTGCTGATCGCTAAAAATCCGGAGACGGTGCGTTTGCTTGAAATGTCTGATGCGGTCAAGCAACGCATATTGCAGCAAGCACAGGTCAGCGACGGCCAACTGCTGCTGCGCGCTATGGAACTTGCCAACCAATGTGATTTCAATTATAAGATGTCCAATAATAAACGATTGTCGGTGGAACTTTGTATGTTGCAAATCAATGCGAACTACAAGTTCAAAAAAGCCAGGCAATCGCAGGAGCGAAAATAACCCAGTCAGCGGTCCGGCGCCCGCTTCCGCTCCATCGGTGGCTGTGTCCCCAATGAGCGCAACGCCGAAGATATCTTCCCAAGTGTTCAACTACCCGGGACGGCCGCAGTTGAATAAAATCCCGTCTATCAAGGATATTGTGGATCCGGCTGTGCCGACAGCCCCCGTCGTTGCAGCAGAACCCCAGCCGGCTTCCGACGCCCCCGCGCCTCAAGTGCCTGCCGATGTCGAACCGCCTGCTGCCGCTGAAGCGCCCCAACAATCCAAAGAGGAAGTTTTCTTGGATTGTTGGTCCCAATTGGTGGATGAACTGTTCGTGAAAACGCCGACCCTCTATTTTACCATGAAGCGTACCGAACCTACTTACGATAATGATGTGATTACCATTGAGGTAAAGAACAAAATTCAAGAGGAGGAATTGGATAAACGCCGTCGCGTGATTTTGGAATATTGGCGCAACCATTTCCAATTGAATGTGGATGACTTAGAGATTGTGGTGAATGAAGATAAAGTTACCAGTACCGCTATTTTGAGCGCGGATGAACAATTCCAGAAGATGAAGGAACAGAATCCGGAATTGCTGGATTTCCTTAATGCTTTGAACTTTAGAATGAAAGATTAACCCTTGTTTATAAATATCAATGCGATGAAAAAAAATGCACTCTTGTCTATATTCATGTTGAGTCTGGCCTTGACGTCTTTTGGCCAGATGCTTCTTAACCATGCCGTGCCAGATGGCCGTGTGGATAGTGTATGGAATGGCATCAACTTGCCACAGGCTTTCACCGGAGAAGGGGTCATTGTCGGCCTCACCGACTGGGGATTCGATTATACGCATCCGGTGTTCTATGATACCAACATGGTGAACTATCGAGTGCTGCGTGCTTGGGACCAATACAAATTGTCGGGTCCAGCCCCGGCGGGATTCGATTATGGTACTGAATATGTTGGCGCAGAACAATTGCTGGCCGCCGGCTCGGATACCTCTAACTGCTATGATTATCATTATCATGGCACGCATTGCGCTTCTATAGCGGCTGGCGGTGGCGCTGGCAAAAGCTACCGGGGCGTCGCATTCGGCGCAGAATTGATTTTCGTTTCTCTCTATTTGGATGATCCCCATTATGTGATCGACGCATGGCGCTGGATGTACGATGTGGCTCAGCAAGAGGGCAAACGCCTGGTCATCAGCATGAGCTGGGGTGTCTATTTCTTAGACAATATGGATGGCACTGGCGAACTTGCCAATGAGGTCCGTCGCCTTACCGACTTGGGCGTGGTCTTTGTTTCCAGTGCGGGCAACAATGGAGATGTGAATTTCCATCTGGGCTATCAATTTACGGAAAGAGATACGATCCGCAGCTATTTTGCCTATCCATACAATGATGGCTCTGTGTGGGGCTCTTCTCTTACGATGACCAGCTCTGCCAATAGTCCTTTCGAGTTTTCCTTGATGGCCATGGACAACGGCTATAATGTGTTGGCGGAAACCCCGTTTATCTCGACCGCTGCCAATGATGGCTATGTGGATACTTTTATGGTCGTGAATGGCGACACATTAGTGTACAATTATGATATTCAATCAACCAATATCTATAACCAAGCTCCGAATGTCCGCTTGCGCGTGAAGAGGAGTTCTTCCTATAAATTCGCTTTGGCAGTGACGGCTGAAAACGGCCATTTTCACGCTTGGAATATTGCCGAGACTACGAAAGCATACGGCAACTGGGGTGGCGATTTTGTGACGCCGGGACTCCATCCGGATTGGCTGGCAGGAGATATTGAGTATGGTATCAGCACGCCCGCGAATATTGACGAAATTATCACGGTGGCAGCTCATCAAAAACGATATCAGAATAACGCAGGCCACATGATTGGTGGCCCGATTGCCGATTTCTCTTCTTCCGGCCCTGGCTTCCATGAGGTCACTAAACCGGATGTTTCTGCTCCTGGTAAAAACATTATCGCAGCCATATCCTCTTACACTACAACCTATACTGGAAATTATACCACTTCTGTGGAATTCAATGGCCGCACCTATCGTTTCGCCTCCTTGTCCGGTACGTCTATGTCTGGCCCGTTTGTGGCCGGTGTGGCCGCCTTAGTGCTTCAGGCCAATCCGTATCTTTCTACAGAACAAGTTCGTAATATAATCAATGAAACGGCTTATCAGGATGAGTTTACAGAGGAGGACGGTGTGAAGCGTTTTGGCAATGGCAAAGTGGATGCTTACCATGCGGTCTTAATGGCTTTGAATACGGTGGGCGTGCAAGAACATGTGCAGGTGGCAGAATCCAACTACACGGTGTTTCCCAATCCTTCCAATGGCCGTTTCTATGTGACGGCTTTGACGGAATCACCCGAAGTCTCTTGTGCAATTTATGATTTGTCTGGTCGCATGGTCGGTCATGAAATGCTGACCGCAGGCGTCAATTCCATCAATTTGCAAAATATGCCGGCGGGCTGCTATCTGTTGAAGATCACGGATGACCAGAAAGTAATTACGAAAAAACTTATTGTAAATCCATAATTTCGAAAAACCTGACCTTAACCTATAATATACAATGAACCAACCTGAACAATCTCTAACCGGATACATCCCGAATGAGGTGCTGGAAAAGAAGATGATTATCCGGAAATACCGCGAACTGCTGCGTGTCGCCTATCCCAAAACAGATGTGGAAGAGCGCAAAGCGATTCGCAAGGCATTTGTGCTGGCCACCAATGCGCACAATGGCGTGCGCCGTAAGAGCGGCGAACCGTATATCTATCATCCGATTGCTGTGGCTATGATCTGCTGCCAGGAGATGAATCTTGGCGTGACTTCCATCGTGTGCGCGTTGTTGCACGATGTGGTGGAGGATACCGAATATACATTGGATGATATGCGCGAACTGTTCGGTGATGTGGTTGCGGAAATCATTGACGGGTTGACGAAAATTGAGGATTTAGTGGTGGACAACAAGAACATCTCGCTCCAAGCTGAGAATTTCAAGAAGATCTTCTTGTCCATGTCTAAAGATGTCCGCGTGATTCTGATTAAGTTGGCGGACCGTCTGCATAATATGCGCACGCTGGCTTCAATGCCGCCAGAAAAACAGTTGAAGATTGCGTCGGAAACATCCTATTTTTATGTCCCATTTGCACATCGTCTTGGACTTTATACGATCAAGAGCGAATTGGAGGACTATGCGATGCAATATACTAATCCTACGGAATATTATGCGATTGCTGCACGATTGAAAGGCACGGAAGAACAACGTCAGCAGCTGATTTCCGAATTTGTAAAGCCGATTCAGCAGTCTTTGGAAGAAAACGGCATCCACGCCGAAGTGTCTAGCCGTACGAAATCTATTTATTCTATCCAGCAGAAAATCATTCGCAAAAAGGTCGATTTTGAAGATATCTATGACATTTTTGCAGTACGCTTTGTGTTTGATAGTCCGCAGGAAGAGGAGTTTGAAATATGCTGGCGCATTTATAAGATTGTATGCCTGCTCTATCAGACCAATCCTTCGCGCGACCGCAACTTCTTGACTCACCCGAAAGCTAACGGTTACCAGTCTTTGCATGTTACCGCAATGAGCAAGGCCGGAAAGTGGGTGGAAGTCCAGATTCGTTCTAAACGTATGGATGAGATTGCCGAAAAGGGCTTGGCGGCTCATTATCGATACAAGGAAGAAGGGGATGAAAATCCTAATAATGATGTCGATGCTCGTCTGGAAGATTGGCTTTTGAAAACGCGCGAAATCATCAACAGCAAGGATGCGGATGCGCTTGATTTCTTGAATGAAGTTCGTCTTAATCTTGGACTGAAGGAGGTCTATGTGTTTACGCCTAAGGGCGACATGAAGTCCCTCCCCGCAGGTGCCACGGTGTTGGACTTGGCCTATGCGCTGCATACGAATCTTGGCGACCATTGCATTGGCGCGAAGGTCAATTTCAATATTGTCCCTTTGGATAGAGTTTTGGAAAACGGAGACCAAGTGGAAATCATCACTTCCAAAAAGCAGATCCCGAAATCCGAGTGGCTTGAGATTGTGCGCACGCCTAAGGCCCGCCGCAGTATTCGCGATTTCTTCCGCAATGAACAAAAAGACATCAATGCCGCAGGTTGGGAAATTCTGCAGCAGTATTGCAAGGAACTTCGCTTGAAATTCAATAAGGAGACCATCGAGAAAATAAAAACGGCAACACTTTCCAAGTCGGACGATGAGTTTTGGAATAATATCGTTACTAAAAAAATAACCAAAAATAATGTCCGCACCATCTTGTCGATGAAGCAACCCAAGGAATTGGCGGAATTTCAAAAGAAAGTCTCTGAAGAGATTGCCAACAAGAGCTTGGATCAATTGATTGACGAGCAACTCACCTCCACTCCGACGGCTTTCCTGCTGGATAACGATTACGAACAAATCAAGTATGTGATTGCCGACTGCTGTAACCCGATTCCGGGCGACCAAGTGGTGGGCTTTCAAGTTGCCAATGACCGCATTGTCATCCACCAAACCTCTTGCCCGAAAGCCATTGAGCAGATGTCTAAATTCGGTAATCGTATCATCAAGACCAAATGGCGCAAAGGTCAGAATATCGCGTTCTTGTCAGGCCTCCGTATCACGGGTTTCGACCGCAAAGGTATGATTTTTTTTCAAAAAAGTAGTAAAAAGCGGTATTTGCTATTCATGAAACCTA
>JAKSMD010000133.1 GCA_024400815.1 Bacteroidales bacterium
CGGTGCTGGCCTTCCACGTCAACATCAACACAGATATGACCAAATACCTGCCCGACGACTCCAATATGCGGGCCGGATTGGAAATCATGAGTGACGAATTTGGAGATCTTGCCGAAATGGGCGGTTCAGACATCCGAGTAATGTGCCAAAATCTTACCGACGAAGAGAAGGTGGACATGATGGTTGACTTGCGTAAAATCAAGCAAGTGAACAGTGTCCGAGAACAAGAAAACGGCATCCGGACCCTCTATGAATTAGGTGTTTCAAAATCTGTTGACCAAGTGACCCTTGGAAAAGAGATTGCCAATCAGTACCCCAAAGTGAAGGTGGTAGAAACGGGGCAAGACGGCGCTACGGCAGAGGCCCCCATGCTGATGGGAGCCGTCGCGCTGCTGCTGATCATCCTCTTTGCTATGTGCCAATCCTGGCTCGAACCCGTGCTGTTCCTTGCCTCCACAGGCATTGCCGTCCTTATCAATGTTGGAACCAATGCCTTCTTGCCCAGCGTCTCCGTCACCACGAACTCCATTGTGGCCATCCTGCAATTGGTGCTCTCAATGGACTATTCCATCATCCTCATCAACAGGTTCAGGCAAGAGCGTTTAACGACAGACAACAGCGTGACCGCCATGCAACGCGCCATCAAATTAGCCGCCTCCTCCATTTTGAGTAGCGCCCTGACAACCATTGTCGGCCTCATCATGCTGGTTTTCATGAAATTGAAAATCGGTGCCGACTTGGGTGTTGTACTTTCCAAAGGGGTACTTTGCAGCTTAATTTGCAACTTCACGGTGTTGCCGGCCCTCATCCTCCTATTTGAAAAGGGCATTGACAAATCCACCAAGAAAGTGCTCTCGCTCCAGACCGACAAATTAGCCCATTTCAGCATGCGATTCCGCATTCCGCTGCTGTTGCTTTTTATCACCATATTCGTCGGCTCCTACATTTTACGAACCCAAACGAATATCATCTTCCTCAACGCTAAAGAATCCAAAATCGAGAAATATTTCCCGAAGAAAAACCCTGTTGTGCTAATTTACGACAACGCAGACGAAGGCAAAGTCGCAAGACTTATGGATTCCGTCATGGCGACCCCGGGCGTGGACATGGTGCTCTCCTACCCTTCTTTGCTGCTTCGCGAATACACAGCTCCGCAAATGGTAGAAGCCATCAACGACATGAGAGGCATCATGGCCGGCATGGATTCCGGCGACATGCCTGATGTCAATATGGATATGCTCTCCGACGATGTGCTCAAGCTCGTCTATTATGTTGCACACAACAACGGCAAAGAATTGACTATGGGATTCAATGAGATGGCCGACTTTATTCTGGCCCAAGCAAAAGCCCCCAATTCTCTTATTGCCAAACAAATGGATGACGAGTTCAAATCCAAAATCAACATGTTGGACGAGTTACGTCATCCGAAAAAAATAGCAGAAGCATCCCCTATCAAGAAATCGGAAGAACCTGCTGCAAAAATCACAAGTCCAGCCGAACAAGTGCTGGATGTGGAGTTTGCGCCAAGCGCCTCCGAAGTTCCAGCCATCCTGGAAACCATGACTGATAATCACACTGCCCAATCAACGTCTCCATTTGCCGACACCGCCATGCTCAACAAACGTATGACGGCATCCGAAATGGCCTCTTTTTTAGGCATGGATGACGGTCAGGCAAAATCCGTTTACAAATTGGCCAAACATGCCGATGGCACTATGACGCCTATTCAATTTGTGCATTTTGTTACAGAAGACATCTTGCAACGCAAACTTTTAGCCGTCATGATTAAGGATTCGCAGCGCAAACAATTGATTGCCGTCCAAAACACCATGGATTCTGCCCTCATCGCAGCTTCTATGAGGCCCGCCGCCAGCGAGGCATCCTCGCACGCCTCTTCGGCAGTAACCGCCAATCGTGCTGCAACGCCCAAAGTTGATTTACAAACTGTTCAGAATACAGATTCCGCCATATCTGTTATACCCAAATTAACTTACAAGAAACCGAAACTCGACCGCAACGATCCACTCGTTTTATTGGAAGAATTGCTTTATGGCAACAAACAATACACCATTCCTGAAATGACCCACAATCTTTCCGTTTTAGGAGAAGATATTCCAGAAGGTCTCGTCAGTCTGCTGTACCTCTACCATGGCGGAAATGTCGAATACGACGACAATTGGACGATGTCTCTCGAGCACATGGTCAACTTCTTGGCCGACACCGTGCTCAACGACAAGCGCTTTGAATCATTTGTGGATGACAGTTTGCGCGATAGTTTCGGACAAATGCAGCAAGCACTGATTGACGGTGTCGGCAAACTCCGTTCCGACAACCATTCCATTGCAATGATCATTACCGATTTTGCAACAGAGTCATCCGACACCTACAATTTCATTGACCATTTTAACACGCTTTGCAAAAAAGCATTTGGAAAGCCCTATTATGCTATTGGCGAGTCTGTCATGCTGTCAGAAATGAAGGCAGGATTCAATAAAGAGATGTTGTTGGTCACTTTGCTCACCATTGCCGCCATCTTCTTTATCGTATCGCTCACCTTCCGCTCCGTCATTCTATCTGCCATTCTGGTCATGACCGTCATGTCGGGTGTGTTTGTGAATGTCGTCGTCAGCGGTTTGGGTGGCGGTTCCCTACTCTATTTGGCATACCTGATTGTACAAAGCATCCTCATGGGCGCGGCCATCGACTATGGCATTCTGTTTGCCAACTATTACCGCGAAAAGAGGGCTACCTTGCCCATTGGAGATGCCTTGAAAGAATCCTATAAATGCTCTATCCATACCATTCTCACATCAGGTATGATACTGATTTTAGTGCCTGCCATCATGACGATTTTGGTTTCTGACCCAACTATTTCCGACATCGTCAAATCCATTTCTATCGGGGCACTGGCCACGGTAACGCTCATTTTGTTCGTTTTGCCAGGCGTTCTGGCATGCACCGATAAGATTATCGTTCGCAAGAACAAATGCGAAGTGGAGAAAAGTCGAATTGACAATTAAGGAGTTTTTTCAAAAAAGTCAAAGTTTCAGGTTTCAAGCAAGATACTCCGCATATTAAATGTCATGCTTGATGGGAAATGTTTAAAGTTTAAGGTTTAAAGTTTAAGCAGGGACTCCAAAATGCTAACGGCTAATGTCTAACGGCTAACGGCTAATGTCTAACGGCAGCCGGAGGCGGAACAAAAAAATCCCCCGAATGTGCATTCGAGGGCTTTTGATATTTGGGGTATAAACGAACTACTTCACTAAACCAAGGATTTCTCTTGCTTCGTCGGAGGTAGCAACCGGACGGCCTAACAATTTAGCCATGCGGACAACCTTATCTACGAGTTCGCCATTGGATTTAGCAAGAACGCCCTTTTCAAGGTAGAGGTTATCTTCGAAGCCGACGCGAACATTACCACCCATAACGATTGTTGGAGCAGCCAATGTGAAAGCGTGGCGACCAATGCCTGTGCTAGTCCAAGTAGAACCAGCAGGAATGTTATTGACCAACCAGCAAAGGTTTGGAACAGTGGCAGGAGTACAACCCGGGACACCCAACACAAAATTGAATTGCATTGGAGCAGCAGGAACTTCACCCTTACGAGCCATTGTCAAAATGGTATCGAGGTGACCCATTTCAAAGCATTCGTATTCTGGCTTAATACCGCGTTCCAACATGCGTTTACCAAAAGCACGCATGGTCGGCATCGTATTGTCGAAAATTTCATCGCCGAAGTTGCAAGTACCGCAATCCAAAGTAGCCATTTCTGGTTTTGGTGTCGTATCGGTAGATTGCAAACGTTCATCTGGAGTCATACCGACTGCACCGCCAGTGGACGGAATCAAGATGACATTCGGGCAAGCTTTATAGATTGCCTCTTCACATTCTTGGAAGCGTTCACGACTTTGGGTCGGGGTACCGTCATCCATACGGACGTGCAAGTGAACGATAGCAGCGCCAGCATCAACTGCAGACTTAGCTTCTTTCACGATTTCTTCTACAGTATAAGGAACTGCAGGGTTTTGTTCTTTGGTAACTTCTGCACCGCAGATAGCGGCAGTAATGATCAGTTTATCCATAGTAAAAAGATGATTTTAATTCAGTGATTAGTTGTTTTTTCTTTGGCATTGTTTCGGAGTCACGCAGGTACCGGAAGCACGGCAAACAACGATTGGTTCTGCCAAAACATCGGCTGCAGATGCGCTGATATCAGGACGCGGAGCGATGATTTTGCGAGCTTCGAAGACCATTTTACGAGAAGTGTTGCCCACCTTAGTGATTTCGCCAACAGCTTCAATATAGTCGCCAGCATAAACTGGAGCCAAGAATTCAACATTATCGTAAGCGCAGAAAAGGCCTTCGTCACCATCTTGCATAATCAAGAGTTCGGTAGCCACATCGCCAAACAAAGCGAGCATGTGTGCGCCATCTACTAAGTTACCGCCATAATGAGCGTCTTGTGAACTCATTCTAAGTCTAATCATTGAGGTTTTCTTTTCTTCCATTGTTTTTATTTTTTTAGTTAATAATTGATTTTCAAATAAATATTACATGCCGAGCAATTGTTTAACGGCTTTTTCCAAGGCCTCGCCTCTCAAGTCTTTGGCAACGATACGGCCATCGCGATCCAGCAAGAACATGCTCGGAATAGAACGAACGCCGTAGATAGCGGCGGCTTCGGACTGCCATTGTTTCAAATCGCTGACATGGTTAGGCCATACCAGTTTGTCGTCTTGGATTGCCTTACGCCAATTGTCGCCATCACGGTCGAGGGAGACGCTGAACACCTCAAAGCCATAGTCATGATATTTAGCATAGACATTGCGCACATTCGGACTTTCGCGGCGGCAAGGTCCGCACCATGAGGCCCAGAAGTCCACCAGCACCACTTTCCCGCGCAAATCAGAAAGTTTGCGAATATTGCCTTCGGGATCTGGGAATGCCAATTCGGGAGCTATAGCGCCAATAGCAACTCTAGAAGCCGGGGACTGCATATAGTTCCAACGCTCTTTTACAATCATGTGGTCAGGTATCACCTCATGCAGGGCTTTAATAACTTCTTCGTGCAATTCCGCA
>JAKSMD010000134.1 GCA_024400815.1 Bacteroidales bacterium
GGAGAGGGTGAGGCCGGTGGCCTATTATGTACGACAGTGTCGTGCAGCTGCCATAGCCGGCCAAGCCTCCGAATGCGCAGGCCATATTGCCATAGTGGGGCACAAATATTATATTCACGGCTATCAGTATCGCGCTGCCTATGGCCGACAGGATGGCACCCCAATAGGTCTTCTCTGTCAGCTTGTACCAGAAGGATAGGTTGAAGTAGATGCCCATGAATATCTCTGCCAACATCACGATGGGAACGGCTTTCAGCCCTTCCCAGTAGCTTGGTGCTATGATGTAGCGTATCAAGTCGTTGTAGCATACTACCATCAGGAAGGCTAACAAAGTGAACATGACAAAGTATTTCATCACCAGTGCTTGGCTCTCTTTGCTTTTGTTGCCTCGTCCGCTTCCAAACACGAAAGGCTCGTAGGCATAGCGGAAGGCTTGCGTGATGATGGCCATTATCATCGCTATCTTCACGCAGGCGCCGTAGATGCCCAATTGTATCTCGCCCTCCTTGCCTGGTACCAGGAAGCGGAAGATGATTTTGTCGGCCACCTGGTTCAACATACCCATAATGCCCAACAGCAGCAGCGGCCAGGTGTACCGCAACATGGGCAGCAGCAACCCCTTGTCGAAACCATAGCGGTAGTGACGCAATTCGGGTATGAAGCCCAACGTCACCGCCGCCGTGCATATTAGGTTGATGGTGAAGACGTAGCCTACTACGTTGCTCCCATCGTACCACCCCGTCAGCGGCCCTCCTGCCAGCTTCGGCACCAATAGGAATACCAGCAGGTTTAGCCCTATGTTCAACACGATGAACGTTAGCTTGAGTATGGCAAACTTCCACGCTCGGTTCTCGTAGCGCAGTTGCGCGAAGAGTATTGCCTGAAAGGCATCTAACGCTACCACTATGGCCATCGTCGTCAGGTACTCGGGATGACTCTCGTACCCCATCAGTCTCGACAGTGGATGGATGAATAGGAATACCAGTACCACGAATGCTGCCGCCACGCTACCTACCGCACTTAGCGCTGTCCGAAACACGCGCCGCGGCTCTTCTCCGCTTTTGTTGGCAAAATAGAAGAAGGTGGTCTCCATACCGAAGGTCAGCATCACCAGTATCAAGGCGGTGTAGGCGTAGATGTTGGTGATTACTCCATACCCTCCTGTTGCGGCGGCTATCTTGTAGGTGTATAGTGGCACCAACAGGTAGTTCAGAAAACGTCCTACGATGCTGCTGAATCCATATATTACGGAATCCGAAAATAGTTTTTTGAGCGATGGCATAACTCTGTTTTTTTACCTCTTGTGGCTACACTGTTTACTTTAATAACGTTTGTTGTCTTTTATTATTGCTGTTTGGCGTGCCTCTTTGTCTGCATTTTGTCCGTTGTTCCACTATTTTTTGCTATCTTTGCATTCTGTTCTTTTATCTTTTTTATCTATGTCTCAGTCCATCATTGACGCCGTTGCCACGTCCCACGACATTTCGCAGGAGCAACTCTCTGTGTTGCTTCACACCGACGATATGATGTTGGTTCAAACGCTTTTTGCCATGGCCCGACAGGCCACCCAGCGCTCCTATGGCAACAAGGTCTTTATGCGTGGCCTTATCGAAATCAGCAACCATTGCCGCAATAATTGTCTCTATTGCGGCATCCGCCGCGACCAGTCTGGTCTCCAGCGCTACCGCCTCACTAAGGAGCAGATCTTGCAGTGCTGTGCCGCCGGCCATCAGCTGGGTTTCCGCACCTTTGTGCTGCAAGGCGGCGAGGATGCCTGGTTCGACGACGACCGCTTGTGCGACATCGTGTCCGACGTCCATGCTCATTTCCCCGACTGCGCCATCACCCTTTCTCTCGGCGAGCGTGGCCGCTCAAGTTTCCAACGTCTTTTCGATGCCGGTGCCGAACGCTACCTCCTCCGCCACGAGACGGCCTCGCCTATGCATTATGCGCAACTGCATCCCGCCGAAATGTCTTTCGACAACCGTATGCGCTGCCTCGACGACCTCAAGGCTATCGGCTATCAGGTGGGTTGTGGCTTCATGGTGGGCTCTCCTTATCAGACCGATGCCTCGCTTTGGGCCGACCTGCAGTTCCTCCGCCGCTTCCAACCCCAGATGGTGGGCATCGGACCTTTCATCCCTGCCTCGGGCACCCCTTTTGCCGACCGTCCTGCCGGTAGTGTCGACCTCACCCTACGACTCCTCTCTATCATCCGCCTCATCCTGCCTTCCGTCCTCCTACCTGCCACTACGGCTTTGGGTACCCTTAGCCCCAATGGTCGCGAGATGGGCATCATGGCCGGTGCCAACGTCGTCATGCCCAACCTCTCTCCTCAAGGTTTCCGTGCGCAATATAGTATCTACGACAATAAATTGGCTTCTGGTTCCGAGGCCGCCGAGTGTGCCAACGACATCCGCTCCCGCCTTAATGGTCTCGACCGCGATGCTTCGCCCGACCGTGGCGATTTCCGCCCCTGATTCTACGGCATACTCTATACAATATTGCCTTTGTATTAGCCAAAAAAGATGCTTGCATCTTTGGCTCCTACATTCTCCATTCCGCCATACCTTCGTTTCATTCGTGTTCAAAAATCCATACTAATTCGAACGTCCGGGATGATGAACAAAAGATTGCCAAGATTCCGCCAACGTGTTGGCAGGAGGCTTCTTAACAGATGATGGCGTAGCCTTATGTTCGTGTTATTCGTGTTCGAAAATTTAGTACGTAGACGCCGTATGTGACGATAAAATGGCGCAACCGACATTTCCCGGGGAGAGGGCTGTGCAGACACAAACCCAAAAAAACTTATTGCTAAACGATACATGACCTAAGTTCAACCCACAAATGCAACTTTTACTGAAAAAGAGGAGCAATGATCTGGGTCGGACAGATGGGTTTTCGTGGGAATCATACGAATCACAAGGAGCTGACATTATTATGGATGATTTGTTTGGCAGTACGGATGTCGCCACAATAGATTTGGGGGAGAAATGGAGAATGCCAACTGTGGAAGAATTTGAAGAACTTATCAAATTATGCGATTGGGCATGGGTGTCTGATTTCAACAAAACTGGTAAATCTGGTTATGTCGTTACTCGTGAAGGCTATGCTGGAGAAATCTTTTTTCCAACTTGTGGATATTATAATTATTATGGACCTGAACAGTTGCCAGAACCTCAAGGAAATGTATATTGTAAAGAGGGTATAATGGGCATATATCGAACTCGTACTTGTGGTGGCTCGTTTTTTGCGTATGTTTTGGAAGTGAGTAATGGTAAGATTGAGATTTGGAATGATTATCGAAATTCGGGCATGTCAATTCGTCCTGTTAGCCGTTAAAGATAATCCACCCCCGTGATTCCAAAACATGAAATATTTGTGAATTGAGCGACAGGTTGCCAATAAAACATATTGGCAACCTTTAATTATTCTTTGAGCATTATTCTGATTTCCAAATTATTGTAAAAATCACATATCATCCATCGAAAGACCGATTAATTCAACCTTGTAGCCATTGAGATGACGCTGAATGTGTTTGTACTTTTCTTCTAATTTTTTAAGATCGATTTTGCTGGGGTTGCGTTTCACTTCTGCCACAATTGCTTCACGGTCAATTCGTTTGATGGCAATTAGGTCAATCTCGTTTTCCCCTTTATTGTCCCACCAATTGGACACTTCTGTCGCACGCTCTTGCTCGCCATATTTCTGTCGGAAATATTTTTCAAGCACAATGCCGCTGAATTGACTGTATTCATTGCGTATCAATTCTTCCAAAAGGTCGAATTTGCCGAGTTCGACCAATGAGCGATTTTTTTCAATGAAACGGAACCAGAACATCAAAAAACAATCCGATATGCAGTATCTTACCCCTTGGCAGTTTGGTTTTGCCCAAAGTGGACGAATCTTGCGAATTAGCGAATATTCGTTCTCCAGAGTGTCAAGGTATCTGCCTGTGTTTTTTTGAATGACACCATCTACTTCCGATTGATTGGTCTTGCCCGAGGCAATGAGTTGCAGAATGCTATAATAGGTCTGATATCTGCGGCCAAATTCCCCGACCAACAACTCGGCTCCCTCCTCAATAAAGATACTCGAAGGTTGGCAGACATCCTTCAGCATTTTTTCCCATGTTGTGCAGCCGTCGTCCATCAGTTGAACCACATATTTGGCCACCCCACCCGTGATGGCATACAGCATTAGCAAATCTTCCGATGTGTAATCAGGATTGTGGTCGTGCAGTATCTCTTTGAGCACCTGTGTGGAAAACGGCTTGAGTTCTATGCGGGCTGTTTTGCGGCCAAAAAGAGGCTCCTTTCTGTCTTCAAACAGTCGTTGCATCATGCTGAAAATACTGCCACAGGCAATGAGGTGGATGTGCGACTCGGCATGATGCCTGTCCCACACTTGCTGAATGTCGCCGATGATGCCTTCGTCTATCTCGGCTAAGCGTTGGAACTCGTCAATAATCAGAGTCGTTTTATGTTCTTTGCTATAATGCATTATCTCCTCCAACAATGCCCCGAAACGCGTCACCCGACCATGGATGTGAAGTCCCAAGACCGACTCGACTTGCTGCTGGAAATCGGCACAAAGTATGGATTCGGATTTCTTGCCGATGAAAAAATACAGATACCGCCTATCTTCAAAAGCATGAGTCATCAAAGTCGTTTTTCCAGTACGTCTCCGACCAATAAGAACAGTAAATTGAGCAGAGTTATATGTCCTGTCATCAATCTCTCTTAATAATTGTAATTCAGTTTTTCTATCGTAGAATTTCATTTTTTACAAATTTGTAAATTACAATCCGTTTATTTATTGATTCGCAAAATTACGATTTTTTTTCGACATGGCGAAAATATTTTATCTTTACATTAGTTTCAAATCAATTTGTACAAATAATTGCGAAATTAACAACAAGTAGTTGGTATTTATTCTATTCCAGCATTGCGTATTTTTGGATTTCATTTGTCCCTTTGTATAATTAAATAAAACAAGACGACAATGTCCAGACCAACAAGGAAAGAGAGCA
>JAKSMD010000135.1 GCA_024400815.1 Bacteroidales bacterium
AAAATGAACCTTTACGGCCCATTTTTATAATGTAACAATACTAAAGTCAAATTGAAAATTGAGAATTGATAATTATGGGAACTCCAAAATGCCAATGGCTAACGGCCAATGGCGGCCGAAGGCAAAAAGGCAAAGTTCAACAGGCTCTATAGAGTCCGAGAGTTAAGAGATAAGAGTTAAGAACTATGAGTTAAGTAAAGTGAGAAGACAGAAGCCTTTCTTTTATAATAATGTATTATATATTATATATTTATTTATCAATATAATATTTATTACCTTTTATTTTATATCTCACCGGTGGATTGCAGGGGGCGTTATCAACCAATGACCGTTAGTTGTTCGTGAATTAGGACCAATTAGGACTAAACTGTCTATTTATCAAGTGTTTATTTTTGCCGCCAGAAAAAAGTCAGTTAGTTCTTTGACATCTCAAAAAGGGGAAACCATCCCGAAGCGAACACAATCCGCGCCGTGGTGCTGAAAACTTTCTGCGAAAAATGTTTGAAGAATGGAGTGCGATAAAGAATTTGTGCGATAGGTGCCGCTTGCTTGTCGCTTTTTCCTGTTGTGCTTTCGGGTTTTGCTCGAGCCTTTTTGAGGGATAGAAATGCAATCCGCGACTTTTTTTGTGCGCGAAGATTAGGGTGATTAAATTTAAAGTAATATGCAGAATATAAAATTAGCAAAGGAATTCAGACAACAGATGCAAGATGAAACTCTGTGCGTAGAATCACGTCCAGGTGTTTGCCGATGGTGGTTCCCAATCCAAAAAGCAACAGAGATTATGTGCCTTTCAAAACAGGAACTTGCCTATGAAAAATTGTCAGTTCTGTTGAATATTACTAAAAGCAAAACAGTGTCGGCTCTGAGAATGGCCGAACGGAAAGCCATAAGAACTAATTGGAAATTCAATGATCGAATGATGAGTTGATGTAAATATAACTTGAATTCGGCAATTATGTGTGTTTGCCGCGACGTTCACTTTGAATTTTGGCTAATGGACTTCACGAAGTTCAGAGAACGGCGCGAAAATGTTAAAAATAGAAGTCCCTTTAAATAAACATTAATAATCGTTATTATGGAATCAAACAAAATCAGTACGATTTGTCTGCAAATGCAGGACAAGTTAGATCCTATGGGTCTTACAACGTTAAGAAATGCGTTAGAAAAAATGGACGATGACAAATATGATGTCGTTATAGCTTCATGTGCGAAACTGAAAGATCCGACAGCTGTTTTTCTTCTTTCATTCTTTTTAGGTGGATTTGGAGTTGATAGGTTTGTTACTGGAAGGGTTGGCAGTGGTGTTTGCAAGCTTATTTTCGGTTGTCTCACTCTTGGCATCTGGTGGCTGGTGGATGTTATAAAAGCCAAAGATAAAACAAGAGAATACAATTCGTTAAAGATTGCCAAAATGCTTATCTCTATGTAGATAGTCTGAACATTTATATTTGAAAGAAGTAGATGCTCTTAATGCACATTGACGAAAAAGATGATTGGGAGTAGCAATTTCTTTCAGTAAAATGCTCTTAAAATTCATTGAGAAATAATTCTCAAATAATAATTCATATAATTATATAAACATAAATTCAGTATTTATTAAAACAAAAAGTTATGAAAAAGAATTTAAAGATGTTATTGTCAGCCATCGTAATTTTATCAACATTGCTGCTCGTTTCTTGTGGAAGCAAACAATTATCAAAAATCACATTGAATGAAGATTTAGATTATATTGTAGATGTACTTGCATGGGGGGACGAAGAAGATTTTTTTGAACCGGTACAGGGAACTTATTCTTTGATGAAAAATGATGATAGAATGGAGATTACCATTGAGTTTGTCAAAACTAAAAAGAATAATAGTTCAAAATATACAGTCGAATCTTTTTCTCTGATACCTGAAGATAGCGATGAACATTCAATTATGATAGATGGTAAAGAGGTTGAGTTTCAAGCCTTGGACAGACAAAAAAAAGCAGATGAATTGTTTAACGCTGCTGTCGGTGACAAGGTGAAAGTCACATTTACTTATATCCCTAAGGATAAGGATGCTCAAACTAAAATAATTGAAAATTTTGTTACATGTTCTGTAGAATTGGATATAGAAGAGGTTGAAGATGAAAATGAAAATGAAGAAATTGTTAGTAGCAATGGGGAAGCTGATGTGGATGCCTTATTGAATGAATTGGAAGGCATGCTCAATCGTTTGGCATCAATGGATGATTTAAGTGACGAATATGATGAGGTAGAAGATCAGATTATGAATCTCATGGATAAAATTGAAGGTTTGGACATGTCAAGTGCTCAAGAAAGCAGATATGATAAACTTGATGACAAATTTGATAGAATATAAATATTATTGTCACTTTTTAGAAATAATCGGCCAACTTACAGTTCCTTAGCTGCTTCAAGATCATCCTGTCGTCCGTCTTTTGTATAGCTATTTGGACAGGCGGCTGTATGGTGGCATCCTCGAAAATGATGTTTTCCATTATGGAAATTCCGTCACGGAATGAAATTAGGACCCAATAGGACCACGAACCCTATTGGGTCATTTTTTATTTTTGCCGCGATGAATTTGTCTTTCATTGAGGTTCTTTGAAATCTTAAGCAATGCAAAAAACAATCATAGGAGAAATTTGTGAAAACGAGATTTTTTTGTGAGGAATAAGAATAAATTTGTAAATTTGCTCACTCTTTTGAAAATAAAAGGACAACTCGTTTTACTCTGCCGATAACTCCTATAGTTCTGCTTTGTCCTTTGGAACCTCTTTGCCGGTGTGAGGGCACTCCACACTAGTTGTATTGATTGAAACTACGAATTATATTGTTTAACTTAAATTCTCAAATTATGAAAAAAAATCTACTGTTTGTTTGTTTGCTGGCAGTGTCAGCCGTTATGATCTCCAGTTGTTCTTCCGAAAAGAGATATAATAGATAAGCGTATGAAAAAGATTATACTAACGATGGTGCTGTTCTGTGTCGTCTGTGTGAGCGCATTGGCTCAGAACACAATTACGATGAAATTTTCCGGACGCAATCAGAACAATGAGTGGATCCCTCTATCCAACGTGTTGGTAGAAAACCAAACACAAAACTGGCAGGAAATGATCTATTATCCGGATACGATGATCACTATGGGGAGTGGTGTTGGCATTGACGATTATTTGCAAAACGAAAAAGTGAAACTTTTTCAAAATGTGCCCAACCCGTTTGACGGGGTGACGGATTTTGCTTTACAACTGGATGAGGGCCAGCGGGTGCTTCTCGAAATCTATGATGTGAACGGCAAGATGGTGGCACAGTATGAGAACGCGCTGCCCCAGGGACAGCATCTCTTCCGCACCACCCTCACGGCTCCGCAAACCTATCTGCTGAGTGCCAAGACGGAGAACGACCGCTTGCATATCAAGATGGTGAACAAAGGCAATGGCGGCGAAAACAGCATTGCCTACTTGGGCGAAGGCGGCAGCATTCAGTATCAATTGAAGTCCGACACCAAGGATGATGCCACTCACAACTTCGCTATTGGCGATTGGATGAAATATGTGGGCTATGCCAACCTGTGCGGCACGGAGTATGAGAGCGTACCTGTGGAAAAAAGCCAAACCCAATCGGAAACCGTGAATTTGGTGTTCACACTGCCGTTGGCTGCGGTTACTGTCGAAAATGCAACGAATATAACCAGCACATCGGCAAGGTTGAACGGAAACGCCAATGGCCAGGAATGCGAGGTGACGGAACGCGGCTTTTTCTACGGTATGACAGCCAACAACCTAACAACGAAGGTGACAGCCTCGGGTGTTGGTAATGGTGACTTCCAAACAGAGATAAGCAACCTGTTACCGGGAACGCACTATTATTACAAGGCGTATGCCAAAACCATAACAGGTATGGCTTATAGTAATGAAATCTCTTTCCAGACCAACGCTACTTTGCCGACAATTACCACCACATCCGTCTCTTCTATAACCTCGATGTCTGCCACTTCCGGCGGCAATGTCACAGCAGACGGCGGTGCCACGGTTACCGCCCGCGGGGTGTGCTGGAGCACAAGCCAGAACCCGACCATGGCAGACAGCCACACCACCAACGGCAGCGGTACGGGCAGCTTTAGCAGCAGCATAACGGGACTTTCCGCTAATACCACATACTATGTGCGTGCGTACGCCACCAACAGCGTGGGTACTGCGTATGGCAGCCAGATAAGCTTTACCCCTGCTGCCGGCCAGCCCTGCCCGGGAGTTGCCACGGTTACGGACTACGACGGTAATACGTACAACACGGTGCAGATAGGGCAGCAGTGCTGGATGAAGGAAAATTTGAAAACCACGCACTACAGCGACGGCACCTCTATTTCGTTAGGAAGCAGCACAAGTACCACGACGGCCTATCGCTATTATCCCAATAATGACAGCAGTAATGTGAGCACCTACGGCTACTTGTACAACTGGCCGGCAGTTATGCAAAACTCTTCCTCCAGCAGTGCGAACCCCAGTGGTGTGCAGGGCATCTGCCCGACGGGCTGGCACGTGCCGAGCGATGCGGAGTGGACGCAGCTGACCGACTATGTGAGCAGCCAGAGCCAGTACGTGTGCGGCAGTAACAGTACGTACATAGCCAAGGCACTGGCCTCCACCACGGGTTGGAACAGTTACAGCGGTACATGTTGTGTGGGCAACGACCCAAGCGGCAACAATGCCACGGGCTTTTCTGCTGTTCCCGCAGGCCGTCGCTTAACCGGCAATTTCTACGATTTCGGCCGCCTCGCCAACTTCTGGAGTGCTACCCAGAGCGATGACAGCTTCGCTTGGTATCGTTACCTGGGCTACGACGGTTCCGGCGTGTACAGTTACGACGACACTAAGAATTACGGTTTTTCCGTCCGCTGTCTCCGCGATGCAGGTTCAAGTGCGTCTTTACCT
>JAKSMD010000136.1 GCA_024400815.1 Bacteroidales bacterium
ATGACGCCCAGAACTGCTACGAAATGGGAGCCAACGCCTTAGGCACGCTCTTCGACCTCTTCCGCACCCGCCCCTACTTCGCGTCCGTCGGCACCTACATCAACTTCGGCTGGGACGCGCCCGGCGTCAAAGTGGCCACCCACGTCAACGGCACCATCAACGATGCCTCCGACACCGACCAGGGCTGGAGTATCGAATGGGCCATCCCCTACCGGGCCATCTCCAACATCTTCGACACGCTCATCACCGCCGGCACATACTGGCACCTCGGTTTCTCGCGTGTGGAGTGGCAAACCCAGCAAACCAACGGCATCACGAGCCGCAAGCGTACCGACACTGACTCTCTCGTACCTGAATACAACTGGACCTGGCCAGCCACGGGAAAAATCAATATGCACATGCCCGAACGCTGGAACTACCTCTACTTTTCCGACAAGGCCGCCAGCACCGACACTTTCCACTATCCCGCCGACCACAACCTCGAGAAACTGCTTTGGGCAATTTACTACGCGCAATACCAACAATATGATGCCACCGGGCGCTTCTTCCAAAAGCTCAAGCAACTAAAGCTAAGCAAAGAAGACCTCGCGCTGCTGCCCCCGGGCGCTAAAATCACAATGGAATCGACCACCCGCAAATTCGAAGTCACCATTACCAAAGCCGACGGCAGCACCATCAGCGTGGACGAATGTCACTTTCTTAAAAGAAGGACCTTTGACATTGACCATTGACATTGACCTTTGACATTGACCTTTGACTTTGACCATTGACTTTGCCATCACTTCTCACTTCTCACTTTAAACCTTAAACTTTAAACTTTAAACCTTACCCCCTCTATGCACCGCTTCCTCCCTTTCCTATTTTTCACCTTGACGCTGTTCCACTTTCAGGCGTCAGCGCAAAGTACGCCCGTAAAGGTCTATGGCTGGTGTTCGTGGGACCAGGAGCGTGTGTCGGAAGACAGTCTGCGTGCCACTTTCGAAGATTGGAAGAGTCACGGCATCACGGGCATCTGCATGAATTGCGGATTCGACACGGAGAAGACCGCACGCTGTGCCGCCATTGCCCACGAAGTGGGACTTGAATACCACGCCTGGGCGCCGACGATGCTGCAGGGCGGAATGGACTCCACCTGGTACACCGTCAACCGATGGGGCCAGTCGGCATACGTGCGTCAACATCGGGCGTATGTTGATTACTATCAGACACTCGACCCGCGCAATCCAGAAGTTATCGATTGGCTAATACAGCAGTATCTGGCTCTGGCTCGCATTCCCGATGTCGATTATGTGCAGTTTGACTACATTCGCTATGCGGACGTCATCTTGGCGGAGGGGCTGTGGGACAAGTACCAGGAGCGCATCCACCACAACTGGCGCGATGCACAAGGCCATGTTTGTGAATATCCGGGGGCGGACTACTGCTATTGCGACCAATGCTGCGCCGACTTCAAAGCCCAGACCGGCATCGACATCAAAGCCCAATTGGCCGCGGGCATCGACCCTGCCACCATTCCCGAGTGGGCACAGTTCCGCTGCGACAACATCACACACTTGGTAGATACCATCTGCCAGGTACTGCACGCGCACGGCTACAAAGCCAGTGCCGACGTGTTCCCGGGACCGCACAACTACGCCGAGCCGATGGTGCGCCAGCAATGGAACCGCTGGCATTGCGACCTCTTCTTCCCGATGAACTACAACGACTTCTACAAAGAGCCGGCCCAGTGGGTGGGCAA
This sequence comes from Bacteroidales bacterium, assembly GCA_024400815.1. Classification (GTDB taxonomy): domain Bacteria; phylum Bacteroidota; class Bacteroidia; order Bacteroidales; family WCHB1-69; genus F23-D06. The sequence continues at coordinate 1,739 of JAKSMD010000136.1, forward strand.
AGTGACAAAAGAAGCTGTTAAGAGCACGAAAACACCCGTCATCAGCGGGCTGTTCCTCTGCCGCGACTGGCAGCACCGCGCCACCGTCACCGACCCCGAAGGATTAGGGCTCTCGCCCAAAGAACTGAAGATTGCCGCCAAGAAATCCCTGAAAGCCGGAGCCGCCGGCATCTGCCTCTTCACCCCAGACCGCATGACCGAGGAACATTGGAAAGCACTGGACGAAGTCATACGTCATTAGTAATAACCAATAACTCTATTTGCATAAAATCATCTATGAGAAACTATTTTTCAATTTTAATCCTCACGCTCTGCTTCACAGCCGCTTCCCATTGTGGCATAGCGCAAACTGAAGCCACCAAACACGTCGCCCTTTCCGGCGAAGTTGTCGGTGCGTGCAACGAGATCATCGTATTAGCCTATCCGCAGGACCGATCGTTAGATTACATCTATCCGAAATTTGAGAACGGGAAATTCCTTTTCGAATACGACATCACGGGGGATTTTATCGACATCATCGTGGGACTTGATGGCGAAGCCTATGGCGTTCGTCTGAATGCAGGGGACACTTCCCGTGTTCTTTTCACCTCCAAAGGCGACGGTGCTTTCGATGTAGATTATTTTGGTCGAAATGAAGTGCAAGGCCGCCTTTGGACGGACTTTTACAACACCTACGGATATTGGGGACAGTACAACATACGCGTTGACAAAGACACCACCATGTCGATAGCCCAGGCCCAGGCCCTTCTATCCCAAAAAGACTCCACCTTCCGGGCGGAGCACGCCTCTGAAATGGATCCCTACCATATCCATCGTGCGGATTTATCGTTGCAATTTTTAAAAATGGTTCTTATCGAAGACAGTGCGTACACCTATCATAAGAGCACCGATGACTTTGCCGAGTATGTAGCTATGACCGCCTCCATTGACCCCAACGATCCGATGTCCAATGCCTGCGCTTTATTAGGCAGATGGTTTTACAAAGAATTGCCAGATATGGGTTCAACTGAATTGGAGCAGTGCCTGAACTTCGCAGAGCAAAAATTAGATCAAATCATTCCCAAAAGTTCCAAGGAATTCATAGCAACCTTAGTATGCAATAACGTCTTGCGCCAAAAGGAAACCACGAGCGAAGAAAAGTTCGAGCAAAGTTTAGACAAACTTGAGGCATTGCTTTCCGACTATCCCGAGCAGGTAGCCCAATATCGTAAATCATACGAGGACTACAAGCGCGCCAAAAACTTAGTCGATTTACCGGAAGCCACCTTGGAGACAGTGGACGGCAAGGAAGTGAAACTATCCGATTTCTACGGCAAGGTTCTGTACATAGACTTCTGGGCCACCTGGTGCGGTCCCTGCGTAAAGGAGACCCCGCACATGGAGAAGTTGGCCGAGCGGTACAAGGACAATGATAAGATCCTGTTCATCAGCATCTCCACTGACGACAATGCAGAGGCCTGGCGAAAAAAGATCACAAACGACAAGCCGTTCTGGCCGCAATACCGAATATTTGGCAAATCCGGGAACGACTTTATGTCCGCAACCAATATGAGGTTCATCCCGAGGTTTATGATTGTCCTGCCTAACGGCAAAATCTTCAACCTTGACGCGCCCAGACCTTCCAACGTGGAAGCCGTCACAGCAGAAATCGAAAAGGCGTTGCAGTTCGGGAAGAGATACTAAGAGGGGGGGGAGTTTCTGTAAGTCCAGATTTCGGCACTGCCGAACTCCTGGTCAATGAAATCAAGTAAAAAACTTATGGTCTGAGGCAGCTAATAGGAACTACACATACTCCATCCGTACGCCGATAGGCGTATTGTCCTACACCTGTCAATACCATTTGAAAAGAGGGTGCATACATCTTTTCCGTATCTATTTTTTTAGAAAGAAGCAACAAATTTTTCGCACCCTCTTCTATCAATGTATCTCCGCCAAGTTTGATCTCTACCAATCCATAATGGCCATTTCGCAAATGCAAAACCGCATCACACTCTAATCCGTTATTGTCACGGTAATGATAGACATTGCCGTCTAAAGATTCCGTATAGACTCTTAAATCTCTGACAGCCATAGTTTCAAAAAACAAGCCCAGAGTATTCAAATCTTTCATCAAATCATTCGGGCCAACACCTAACGAAGCCGTAGCAATGCTCGGATCAACGAAATAAAGCGTATCACTCGTACGAATAGCAGCTTTAGAACGCAGATTGGGATTCCAAGCTGGCAGATCTTCAACCACAAAAAGTTTTTTCAAGGCCATCAAATAAGAGCGTATCGTTTCATCAGAGATATTAGCACCTTCATGTTTAGAAAAATCTGCCGCAATAGTTCCGACTGATACTTGAGTGGCTTGATGACGTGCACAACAACGTAACAGCAAACGAGTGCTTTGTTCACTTCTGCCGACCCTATCGACTTCTTTCATTTCTCTTTTAGCAATGGCATCAACATAATTATACGATTGCATTAAAGCCACTTTCTCGGATTTTCCAATGGCTCTTGGCCAACCACCACGGCATATAAGATAACATAGTTCACGAAGTGTTATATCGTTCGATTGGGCCGGGCAAAACGCATCAGAAAACAACGCAGAAAGACTTACCGCACCATTTGAATCTTCAGATTCCCACAAGGACATCGGACGCATTTTCACCCATCCCACTCGGCCGGTTCCCGAATGTATCATTTTACTTTGATCAACCGGTTCCGCTGAACCCGTGAAAATAATTTGTCCTTCTCGGCCTCTATGATCAACTAAAAAACGTGCAGCATCCCATAATTGAGGAGTTCTTTGCCACTCGTCAATCAACCGCGGTGTTGCTCCTTCCAACAAGACATTGATGTCCGTTTCCGCCAATCTCGAATTGATTGCCTGCGTCTTTGGATCATTCATATACAAGGCACTTGCTGCCTGCTGTTCTGCCGTTGTTGTCTTCCCACACCATTTTGCACCTTCTATCAGCACTATGCCTGCAGCCTCTAACTGATTCTCCAATTGGCTATCAACCACACGTTTTTTATAATTTACTTTATCAATCATAAATATCAATTATTACTGACCGCAAAAATACAAAAAAATCATTATATAACAACGGTTTATAAAAAATCATTTGGCAATTTGAAGATTTTTCATTTGGCAATTTGAAGATTTTTCATTTGGCAATTTGGAGATTTTG
>JAKSMD010000137.1 GCA_024400815.1 Bacteroidales bacterium
CAGTTTTGCATCCATTCCCTGCCAATTATCTTTGGAATAGTGCTGAAAGTGAAAATTGGCAATTTCGGCTCACGAGCCCCAGGCGGCCTGGATTTTCGGAGAAAATGCAGTCAAATTGAGAATTTATAATTGAGAATTGATAATTATGGGGGACTCCAAAAAAAGTCAAAGTCAATGTCAAGGTCAAAGTTTCAAAAGTAGAGAAGAGGAAAGGTAGAGGGGTGACTCCAAAATGCTAAAACAACGGCAGTCCGAGGATGGAGGCAAAGATGGATCCTAAGTAGTTGCCGACGGCGTAGCCAACCAGTCCGATGGCGATACCGCTGATTAAGACTTTGCGGTTGCTCATGGCTTCTACGACTGGAGGAACGAATGGGGGAGAGCAGAGCAAGCTAATGTAGCTTACGGTGAACAGGTCGCCGCTAACTTTGAAACAACGGCAGATGAGGATATAAACCAGTAAAGACATCAGCATGACAAACAGGATGAACCACATGATGGTCAAGGAGGAACTGTCAATTTTGGTGATGTCGAATTTGGAGGCTACTACCACACTAAAGATGAGGATGAAGAACATGCCCAACTCGAAGGTCTTGGGGAGGGCGCGCACCTTCTTGCTGAAAGAGGCGATAATGGCCAAAGTCGTGATGGTCAAAATCACTACCAGCTCATTGATTTTTCCAACAATCAACATGGAAAGACCGACGCCCACGCCGAGCATCAAAATGGAAAGCAGCAATCCCAACATCATTTTGCCGAAAGTGTTCAGCTTCAGCATGCCGCGATAATTTTCAAAAGTGCTCTCTGCAATCTCTTGCTCGTTGGCTAAGTCAATAGAGGTTTCATCTTTTGCGGGCATCAATTTTCTGAAAAGCTTGTACCCCCCAGCCATGATGAAGATGATGAGCGGCAAGGTCACGATTTCTTCGAATGCCAAGGTGATATTGTATGTGTTAGCGTCAGCGTTGACGATGTTGCTAAGCGCGGTGAAGTTGAGCGTGCCGCCCGTGTAGATGCCGGTAATCATAACAGCCACCTTCTTGAATTCGTCGCTGGCACCATAACCCTGACCTTTGAAAATCAAGTAACCGGCAACGACAGCAAGACATACGGCAAATAAACCGCCAACTAAGGCCACGACTGTCTTTTTCAATGATTTAGTCCATAATTTGAAGTCAGAATTGAACAACATCAATGGAATGGCCAAAGGGACACAAACGCTCATCAAACTGCTTTGGATGGAGGTCAATGTGCTGTATGCTGATTCTCCGTCTGTGGGAAGAAAACCAATGGCTGTGTTCAATAATGCGATGATAATGCCGATGGCATATGCCAAAATGACGGTGCCGATTTTTTGCGCCCATTTGTGCTTGTTGAAAAGCAGGATGATGATGATAGGAAAAACAAAATATCCTGCAATGAGTAAGTAGGTACTTAGCATAGGTTGTGTTTTATTAAGAATAATTTTGAAGCGGCAAACTTACATAAAATTATTATATGCTTTTTGCTTTTCTAAATGCTATTTATCTATTTGAAAAACAATCTGATGTGTTTGATGTGTGTGTATTTAGTACATAATGAAGTTGGGCCCTTCTTTGCAACAAATGTTGTCGTTTTTGCTGAAATTTTCCATCTGCACATTGAATATTTGACTATTTTTGCTGCCGTAAAAAAAAAATTATGACTCAAGTTTCTATTTACTGCAAATTTTTAAAGAAAGTTATGGAAGTCCCGTATGGGATGAATCTGCAAGAATTCGTAAACGCCTATTCAATTAAAATGGAAAATCAGGTCTTAGGTGCTTTGGTAAACAACAAAGTCCGTGACCTCACCTATCGCATACACAAACCTGCCATCATTGATTTCTTCGATTATAACTCAACCTATGGTCGCAACATGTATGTGCGCTCGCTCTACTTTTTGCTTTGCAAGGCTGTGCATGATTTGTTGCCGTTAAAGGTCAAATTGCGCATTAAACATTCCATTTCAGGTGGCCGTTTCTGTACGCTGGATGATATGGAAGAGCCGATTACCGAGCAATTGGTTGCCAAGTTGTATCAGCACATGCGTCAACTTGTTGACCAAAACTTGCCGTTTGAGCGCGTGGGAATGCTGACTGGAGATGCTGTGAAAGCATTCCAGGAACATGGTTTGGAAGACAAATACGAACTTTTTAAGGATCGTGACCGCATTTTCACCTCTGTATATAATTTGGGCAATACCGTAAATTATTATTATGGATTTATGGTCCCATCCACCTCCTATTTGGAATCATTTGGTTTGGAACCTTATGAAAATGGCATTTTGCTGAAATTGCCGTCTTCTAAAAATATAAAGGCGCTGCCCAAGACAAGACATTTCCCGAAATTGTTTTCTGTCTATCAGGAAAATAAAGAATGGGCAGAGCAGATGGGCATTCCGTATGTCTGCGACATGAATCGTTTGGTGAAAGAAAATAAGGTGCAGGATACGATTCTCATGGCAGAGGCTTTCCAAGAAAAGAAAATCTCACTGGTTGCGGATGCTATCAAACAGCGTGGCGATGTGAAGATGGTGCTCATCAGCGGGCCTTCCAGCTCGGGTAAAACCACAACTTGCAAGCGACTTTCTGTCCAACTCAGCATATTAGGGTATCACCCAGTTCAAATTTCGGTGGATGACTTCTTTGTGGAAAGAGAGCAAACCCCGAAAGATAAGGATGGCAAATACGATTTTGAAGCATTGGAAGCTGTGGATTTGGATCTGTTCAACCGGACGCTTTCCGACTTGATTGCCGGCAAACGTGTAGAATTGCCTACCTTTGATTTTGCTAATGGCACAAAGGTATGGACGGGCAAAACCATCCAACTGGACGAAAAATCCATTATGGTCATTGAAGGTATCCACTGTTTGAATCCTCGATTGACAGCTCAAGTGCCTGACAATGTGAAATTCAAGATTTTCGTGTCGGCCTTGACATCGTTGTCTATTGACCGCCAGAATCCGATACCAACCACCGATAATCGTTTGATACGTAGAATTGTTCGCGACTACAACTATCGCGGCTATTCCGCCACCGACACGCTGCGCCGTTGGACAAGTGTCCGCAATGGCGAAGAAAAGAACATCTTTCCATTCCAGGAGAATGCTGATGAGATGATTAATACCTCTTTGGTGTTTGAGTTGGGCGTGCTGAAACCGTATGCTATGCAAATTCTGCAAGCCGTTCCAGAAACGGCAGTGGAATATGCGGAGGCAACGCGCCTGCTGAAGTTTTTGTCCTTCTTCATGACTATTCCGGAAGATATGATTCCAGGCACATCCATCTTGCGCGAGTTTGTTGGCGGCAGTAAATTCAACTACTAATGATTGCATTGATCGGCTCGGGCAATGTCGCCACATGGGTGGCGCAGCGTCTTCGGAATTCTAAGGAATTCGCGATTGCCCAAGTGTATAGTCGCCATTTGGAACATGCCCAATGGCTAGCCGACCAAGTGGGCGCTGTGGCCATTGACGATTTTCGGAAGTTGGACCCTTCGTGTGAAGCTTATGTTTTCACTTTGAAAGATGATGCCTATCCGGAGGCCTTGAAAGAAATACCTTTCCAAATGCGCGCGGCGGTGCATACGGCCGGCACAGTGTCCAGTGGGATGCTCGCTTCGTATGCGGAACACTATGGCGTGCTCTATCCGTTGCAGACTTTTACGAAGTCGATGGATATGGTCGATATGACGGTGCCGTTGTGCGTGGATGCGCAAGGCTTTGGAACAGCGGAATCTCGCCTGATGCAGCTGGCACGTGAGCTGTCGCCCGACTGCTGCTTGATGGATGAAAAGCAACGCGCGGTCGTGCATCTGGCGGCGGTCTTTGCCTGCAACTTCAGCAATGCGATGTGCGGAGCGGCCGACCACATTATGTGCAAGCACGGTTTAGACTATAAAATATTATTGCCGCTGCTGCGTCAGACTATTGCCAAATTAGAGTCTCTGCCGCCCGCAAAGGCTCAAACGGGTCCTGCGGTTCGCCGCGACTATTCTGTGATGGAAAAACATCTCTCGATGCTTGATGAAGACGAAATAATGCTTTATGAGCGTATCTCAGATTATATTATGAAGCATTAAAATTGAATATGTAAACATGAAATTGTGAATTACTTTTTTTTATGAAATAGGCAAATATGTGCGAAAAAAAGTTATTTTTGCGCCGTTTTCGTAATACAAACGAAATTTTTAATAATAATTTCAAAATCAATATATTAAAAAGAAAAAAGGAAACAAATACGGAACACACCGTGTAATTGAACCGAAAGGCGTTCTTCCGCAGCCAGCTAATAAGATCGATAACAACATGGATGAAATTTTCGACAACGAAATTCTCATCGATGTTCAAACGCTCAACATTGACTCTGCTTCCTTCACCGATATTCACAACTACGCTAAGCAACAAGCAGGCGAAGGCGCAAGTGACGAACAAGTGAAAGAAGAAATCAAGAAAGAAATGCTCTTGAATGTTGAACTCCAAGGCAAACATCGTAACAGAAGAACAGGTTCCGGCGGTATGCTCCTCGGTACAGTTGAAAAAATCGGTGATGCTTTGAAGGGCAAAATCGATCTCAAAGAAGGCGACAAGATTGCTACTTTGGTATCCCTTTCTCTTACTCCGCTTCGTATTGATGAAATTTTGGATATCCGTCCGGATGTTGACCAAGTTGATATTAAAGGTAAAGCTATCCTCTTCGAAAGCGGTATCTATGCTAAGATCCCTTCTGATCTTCCTGAAAAACTCGCTCTCTCTGCATTGGATGTGGCTGGTGCTCCTGCTCAAACTGCTAAACTTTG
>JAKSMD010000138.1 GCA_024400815.1 Bacteroidales bacterium
AGAGCTCACGCTTAGCGGTATTGACCCGCACTATAGCCTTGGCCTGCGCCGCACGAAAGCGTGTCTTCACATCCGACAACCATGCAACATAATCCTTGTCGGCAACCATTCTATCTCTATTTACAAATGTAGGTTCATCCATTGTTTCCATATTCTGTTATGTTCTTTGCAACTTGTTTTTTAATTCATTCTCCTGGTCAATTTCACTATTTTCGCATCCAGCGAAAAATGAAGCAACAGTATGTTTCATCATCCTCTTTTTTACTTTTCAAACATCCTCTCCCCGTGTCACTCTAAAAACTGCTTGTTCGGCAGGTGCTCTTCGGGCAGGGAGATTTTTTTATTTTTCAATTATTATTCTCGCGTCATCATTTTTTAATTGTTCAATTGTTGGACTTATTATTTCCCAATACCACCCAGCGACCTTCTTTCCTTCCCCCTTCGCGCTTGATAATGTTATGATTCTGAAGGTAGGCGATGTCGCGCTGGATGGTGCGTGTCGTGACAGAATTCTTTCCCGACATTTTTTTCGATATTTCCGGTATGGTTATAATAGGATTGAGGGCAAGTAAGGCTATTATACTTAACTGACGCTCAGTTAATTCCACCTCTATTTCTTTCACAACATCTTTCACGACATCTTTCACGACATTTGAGTCAGTATTTTCTGATGCCTGTTCATTTTTATATGGATTCCCTACAGGTCGTTGAATGGTTACCAATGTGCCTCCACAAAAGTTCTCGACTTTCGGGAATGGCAAGTTTGCTGTTTCCAGTGCTTCTTTGACCTTTTTGTAGCCTCGTCCCCATGCCTCTACATAACCTGCTTTGAAAAATGCTGTAGCAATATTCTTGTTGCGAGGTTTAGAGGAGTGCTTTTGGAATAGTGTTTCTTGGGTATAGCCTTCAGGCAGTTCACCTTCATTCCATAGTTCGATGTGGTTATCATAGATTCGCATTTGTATGTCAGCACCCGCATAATCTTTATGCGCTATCGAGTTATAGATAATCTCACGCAGAGCATCTTCTGGAATCTCCAAAATCTCCTTACGCTGCAAGTTCTCATAACGGATATACGCTTTGAGGTAGTATGTCTTGAGCAGTTTGATAACCTTGTCGGGCATTTCAATCAGATTGCCTTCGACAATATCCTGAACAATCAGTTCCGACTCATCGCGACCGAACTTGCCAATCTTAAATGCAACACCAGAGAAGAACTTCTGCGGTTTCTTTGCAAAAAGTAGAAGTGCGGCATTCTTCAAATAGCCATTCTCGTCAATAAGGTTGAGATTCTCCAAGACCTGTTCTGTGGTAGCATTGCGCTCGTCAGAGTCAATACGTCCGGAAGCAATTCCTTTTGCTATAAAATAGTCGATGGCGTTGCGGTCGATGCAGTCAACAGTTGTTGTTTCGCGAGGGTACTCATCCCACGACCGTCCCATTTTTTGAAGTATAAACTGCTGGAGAGCAGCACCATTCAGTTCTTGCTTGGTTGAACCACTGCGATAATGATACTTGCCGTGATAGCTGATTGGCATGGGCGATGGTTGGACAACAATCTCAATATACTCCTTTTCGGATTCCTGCTGTAGGTTGATATCGCAAACAATCCCAAGCTGTGTTACAATCTTGTTGGGAATATCCTCCATTAGCCTTTTACTATCCTTCACACCGACAACTTTTTTATCGTCATCAATACCAATATAGATGCAACCACCTTGCGCATTGGCAAAGCCGCATATCCACTTCAGGTAGTCATCGTGCCATGATTCCTGTATTCTATATTTTGTGATTCGCTGTTCATTTCCTCGTTTTGTCTTTTTTACTCATGTTTTTGAAGCACCTGTTCTTCTATTTTCTCAAGGGTTAATTGCTGAAGTTTCTATTTGCGTATCTACACCCTTGCGAACAAATCGATGAAAGTATATTTCTTCTGCACCATTCTTTCCCCTCAAAAATTTCAAGGCCGCAAATTTACACAAAAAAAAGTTTAAAATTCAGAAACAAAAATTTAAAAATTATCAAGAAGGTAACAAGCTACATGTTTCAAGTTTCAAGCTTCAGGTTTCCCATCTCCAGCTAGTTTCTCTATAACATCGGCATCGGCGTCGGTCCACTGGAGGGTGGGCAATTGGTCGGGCCGGAGCCAGCGGTGGTCAAGGTGTTCTTTGCGGTTGAAGGTGCGGCTGGCGGCATCGCAGAGCCAGAACGAGAGGGTGACGGTAATGTCGGGGTAGTCGTGCGTGAGGGTCATGTAGTGCTCGCGAATCTCGACGGTATAGTCCATTTCCTCCTGCAGTTCGCGTTTGAGGGCTTGCTGTTCGCTTTCGCCAGGTTCGACCTTGCCGCCCGGAAACTCCCAGCGGAAGGAGGTGTATTCGTGTTTGCCTTTGGGGCGCTGCATGCAGAGGATGTCTCCGTCGTTTCGGATTATGGCAGCGACTACATGGTAATGAGGTTTATCCATTGTATTGCTAAAACGTTTATTTTCAATTAACAGCAAGATTTACTTAAATCAGTAATTGCAGCCGCCAAAGTAATATTTTTTTGTCAAAACCAACGCTTCTACTCATACTCAATGTCGTCCTCGGCGGCGAGCCACTCCCGCCAGTTCTCTTCCTGCTGGTAGCCGCGAGCGACGCGCACCCCGTTGAGGGCTGCCTCCACCCTGCCGACGCAGTCGTCGAGATGCTTGCGAATGTCGCTCTCCCAGAAACGCAAGACTGTCCAGCCGGCCCGTTCCAACGCTTCCGTGATTTCTTTGTCGCGCTGTTGGTTGCGCTCTATTTTGGGTATCCAATAGTCGCGACGACTTTTGATGCGCAATTTTGCTGTTTCCCAATGGCGACCATGCCAAAACTCCCCATCACAGAACACCGCTACTTTCTTGCCCTTAAAACAAAAGTCGGGATGACCAAGCACGTCTTTGGCGCACTTGCGATAGCGCAGTCCACGGTGCCACATCGCACGTCCCAGGCGCACCTCGATGGAGGTGTTTTTACTTTTGTTGTGTTGCATGCAACGCCGACGTTGCGTTGGCGACAATCGATCCATATTTAATATCTGAGGGTTAGCAAAAAACGGTGGCAAAAATACGCAAAATCCAATTTTCCAAAAATCTCTTCTTGGGAGTCATACTGCATAGCGACGAAAATGCTATTTTTGCCGCCTGAAATAACATTTTCACTACTTTTTTTTGCAACTATTCTATGAAAAACATACTTTTTACACTTGCTACTATTTTCATCAACACGACCCTTTTTGCAACGAACCTCATTTTCAATGGCGAATCGCTTTCTGCCTATATCGGGCAAGAGGTGGTATTCACACAAACATTATATGTCTGCGGGCACTACAACCACACACTCTATCTGTCGTATGAACGTGTCCGCCAGCCCGAAGAAGTGGCAATATACGGCAGTGCGGCCTACGACAGTGCCACGGCACGATGCGGGGAAGCATTCTTGACGGTGTACTGTCCGGACATCCTAGCCGACACTGTGCGGACCGGTGCGACCATCCAGAATCTAGTGGCAACGGTTACGGGTGAACGAGCCCTCCGCATCAACGGCAATTGTCCATTCGGCAACAACCAGCGCCCGACCGTCCGTCCGAATGTTGGAAATGCGCGACTGATTGTATGCGCCGCCAACTTGGAGTACTATTGTCCCGATTGGTCCGGAACATACGGAGCCAGCAGCGATGTTGAATTTGCCACACAGCACATCAAAACCATCAAGGCACTGACCAACATTGACGCCGACATCTACGCCTTCGCCGAATTGCAGCAAGGCAGCGTTTCTCTGGACTCATTAGTCCGCGGATTAAATGCCAGCACCGTTCCCGGACGCTACCATTTCGTCATGGACGATGACACTGTCACCACAACTTACACGAAAGTAGGTTTCATATATCGCACGGACAAGGTTGTTCCTGTGCTGAACTTAGGACACCCTTACGGGCCTGCCTCCAGCGCGTATCAAATGAGTTCGGGGTATCACAAAAGAGAATATGTGCAATGCTTTGAGGAGTTAGGCTCGCACGAGCGATTGGTCATTGCCATGAACCATTTCAAATCCAAATCTGGCGGGGACTCCTCCAACCTATTTCACAATGAGGGCCGAATGGAAAACGCCAACCGTCTAACGAGTTTCCTTGATGCTGAATTAGACAACCGTTACTATCAAGACGAAGATATCTTAATTGTGGGAGACTTGAACTGCGGCAGCATGGAAGAGCCCATCCGCTATCTGCAATCCAACGGGTACACGAACATCTTAATGCAACACGCCCCCACCGAATACAGCTATGTCTTTGACAACGAAGTGGAGTACCTGGATCACGTGCTGGCATCGGCCAGTCTGGCATCCCAAATCACAGGGGCAGCACCGTACCACATCAATGCGGACGAATCCTATAAACATTATTATACATACGGTGACACCACCATGTACAGATATTCCGATCACGACCCCATCATTATCGGATTGAATTTGAATGGGGGCA
>JAKSMD010000139.1 GCA_024400815.1 Bacteroidales bacterium
GAACATTGTTAAGAGTATGCGTTAATGCATAAGATCTATTGCGATCTGTTGCATTCTCCTCCCCCCAATCAGCTTTATAGCTATTCCAGAAGCCGCCCGCCCAATCTCGAGACCCCTTTTCAAGGTCGGCAAGCATCTCAAACTTCGATGTCCGTGCCGCACATTCCCAAGTCTTCAAAACATAAATCGAAGGAATTGACCCCACCCAGTCATCCAACTTTTTCCACAGCAGCTGAGCATCCTTAACTTCGTTCTTGAGGCAGATGCAAATACGAGGGGAAACCTCATCTTCTGGGATTCCCGCCTTGCTAAGTGCCTGCAAAATCTCCTGCCGATCTTTCGTGGTGATGACAAAAATCGGGCAATAGGGTTTTTGTAATAACCACTTCAGAAATTCAATGGACAAACCTTCATCCTCAGATTCTTTAAAACTTGCTCCAAGGCCTGGATTAAACCCTCCCGACAACGACCCATCAGTCAACAAGTTTTCGCTTTCACCCTTGACGCCGCCCGCTCCATCCTCTGTAGTGTTAAACAGCCAGTCCAAGACAATAAAAGACACCCCATGCAAATGATCTGCCAACGCAGCTCCACCATCATCAGGTATTTGCGTATATGTTAACGTCGGAAGCCCCCGCCCCCTTAAAGACAAGAGTATTTCATGAGCGACAGACCCTTTCGACTCAACCTCATCATCAAAGATGACAGCAACGCCTTTAAACAGTTCTTCATGTGCTAACTGCATGGCTTTAATCCTCTTCCGCGACAAAAGACACCACAAAATTTGCACCAGAGAGACGGCGCTCTTTAGAAGTTTCAGCCAACTCAATCCCATAATCATGCCTTTCGAGAAGCTTCCTTGCAATATACAAGCCCAACCCACGGCCATCCTCCCCCTTGCCCGAGTAAAAGGGCTCGAAGATAAAAGGCTTGTCCTCTTTTCTCACACCCGGACCATTGTCCGAAAAAATCATACGGCCCGAATCGCCGTCAAGCAATATCCTGATCTCTTTCTCATTGCGATCGATCGTACTCAGCCAATAAACAGCATTGTCAAAGAGATTGATCAACAACTGCAATATAACCGCATCTGTCGTCTTGGCCTTCAGTGGCGACGCCCCCCTCGGTTCATCAATCGAAAACTGAATCTTATGCTTCTTCAGCAATCGACCATAAATCGCGGCAACTTTTTCTATCAAACTGCGCACATCCAACGAACGACGCCGTTGCTTGGATGATGTGAACAAAAGTTGAATATCACGCAACTGCCGATCAATGAACGACATGCCGCTAGAAAGCGATTGCAGCTCTCTAAGCAAACTTTCACGATTAATCTCATCTCCCGCCACGAGTTCGCGAATCAAGCCATCAAGATTCAACAACACCTTTGACATCATCCCCATGATATCGTGCGACGCCGTTTCGACCGACAAACCAACGCCAGCCAAATCTTCAGTAATACGAACGCGTCGCTGCATATAATCAGACTCCGCCTTGTAAAACTTTGATGCCTGACCTATTGCATCCTTGGCCTCACCAATTTTGCCAGACTCCAGCGCGACCTTAACGGCATTAAGGCTTTTCTCAACAGCCCCGCTCGCAACAATCGAGACGGCATTTTTTGTCTTATTGTCTTCCAAGTATTTCCTATAAGCTTCATTTCTGACATATGACAGGAACAACTGGAGCAAAAAAATGAAGTCCTTGGTCGCCTCACCCTCCTCAATAAGACCTTCGCGGTTGGTTTTATCTTTCAAGCTTGGGTTATCTTTTTGCGAGATATCCACACATCCAACAACTTGATTGTTACTTAGGAACATCCCTGCGCTAATAGTTCCGCGCAGCATGTCCACGCCCAGCCAATCATCTGTCGGATCACCATATGGATAAACACGAATCTTATCTCGATACAAATATATTCGATGCCTCTTAATTATGTCTTTCTGATCCTTATCGAGTGCGTACTTGTCAGCCGCAGTAGCCGAAAAATCAAATATATAAAACTGAAACTTAAACGATCCGCACACTGGTCGCCAGTTCAATTCATCCCGATTTTTAAACTGTCGCTTCCAAACATACAGCCCCCTGAAAACGGAATCTGAAATTTTAATCGTCCGAGAAGCCCGCCCCCCCTGACAGAACGTAAATGACATTGTCGATGCATTAAAGCGTCCATCCGTTATTCGCACAACAGAACTATTATCCAAAAGAGTGCGCAAGCTCTCTATGTATGTTTCTTGTATTGCCTCGCGTTCTCCATCGACATAAAAGGAAACAGAGAACCCTTCCTTCGGATCAGAATAGTCTTTCCTCGCCTTCGGAGAGTCAAAAATCGGCTGCAAATACGCGACATCCGTGCCTACATCATCAACCAACGCCCTTGTCCATTTAGACTTTAAATCGTGCAAAACAACACGCGTTCCACAACAAGGAGCCTTTACAGTTGCGACGCCTAGGTTCACCTTCCTATCCAAGAAAATACGAGGAGTGCGCTTCGTGACATCAACTCGCAATGCATCCAAAAACAAGCTTTTCGGCTTGTGATTTTCTGACAAAAATTCATCATCATACTTCGAGAAGTCATAGGCAATGACAAATTCTGAATCCCCGCCCTTTGGCCTGGTGACAATTTCGATTTTTCTTGCCAATTTTAAAATCGCAAAACGGCCAATGCCCTTGTCTCCCTGAAGTATTCGTCCACTACTTGTCGTGCCGCGATCCTCGTTTTTCCGAAGTCGTTTTTCAGGGGTGGCCGGATTGAGCCAATGCTTAAGTATGACATCCTCCGACATTCCACATCCAGCATCCTCAATCGTAATTGTTTGATCCTGGACCTTGCCCCTGCTAACACCATCAATGCAGACCTTCACCCATGGTGAATCCGCATCATATGCATTCTTGATGAGTTCAACCAAGGCAACACATTCATTTTTAATCAACTGATCGCCCAGCATCGTAAGCAACCGAGCATACGGACGAATGGGCAACCCTTCGGATTTATTCATCTCAAGCATTTGCTTTCCTCCCCATCAGCACATATTCTTCTGCATAAATTTTCATTGCAGAATTACAACTTCGGCTAAAGCGCCCCTCTTTGTTACGGTAAGGTGTAAGTATCTTACCCGTCACCTGTCTTTTGTCCATCTTCACATCAACAAATCCGGCATCTTCCAGACAATGAGCGAGATATACGGAATTTTTAATTTTCACCCCTTTGTATTCAGTGTCACCAATGACAAAAAATACCATGCCCCCAGGATTTAATATTTCCTTACACTTATCAACCGTCCGTTTCATGTCGGCAAAGTATCTTGCCGATGCAGCAGCCTTCCGTTTCTCTACGGTCTTCAAACGCGACAACATCTTCAGTCCACATGCATTGAGTCCTGCACTTTCACGATCAACATCAGGATCATCGTACATACTCCCGATAGTGCCTTTTCTCAATTCGCGATAATCAGTAGCATAATTCAACCACAAAGTAGATAATTGGTGCAAATCAGCGTACTCATAAGATGTCACATACGGCGGGCTTGTAACAACGACATCAGCAAATGGAGCATTCACCTTACATGACAACAGATTCTCTGTCTTAATATCGCATGTTGTCGACTCCTGTACCGGCGATTCCTCCACTGCCTGAAACATAAAAGCAACCTGCTTCTTAAACGCGACCAACGCTGTTTCAGGATTCTTATTGGGATCTACCTGAGGCTTAATCGATTTTGTCAACCATCGCGAAACCGGCTTCAGTATATTTGAAAACGCCACAAGGAAAAACTTCTGATAATGCTCTTCTTTTGCGGCTTCTCTGATTGCAGAAAGCAAGGCCTTGAGTTCACTTTTCCGTCTAGGCGAATACCAATACCCAAGCCGTTTGGGTAGCCCGCGAACAGAAATGCGAGATCTGTTCTTTCTATATCGTTCGAGAATATTCTCATAACAACACCTCAAGTGGTCTAGGTCATAATGTGAACTCTTCACTTGTGCGATCAGTGTCGCAACAGGGTTGATATCGCGCCCCCAAAAGTTTAACCCAAGTTTTCTCGCCTCGAATGCAGTTGTACCACACCCACAAAAAACATCTGCGATAGTTAATACATTAACTCCAGAATTTCTTGCCACTTCCACGGCTTTTTTCGTGATGAACGCCGGAAACTTTGCCGGGTAGGCATGAATACGATGAATCTTCAACTCTTTGGAATCATCGAAATTCCACATGGTCTCTTTGTCATTGACGATAAATGCCATAATAATTCCCTTTAAGATTTTATTATTATACCGAATTTACGAAAATCACACCATAGGAGACACTTCTATTCGACTTATTATCACATTCGCCCACGCGATGGCCTCATCGACTGTCGGGCAGAGGGCATCCTTATCGGCTATCGTGCCGAGGGCAAGCTCGTAGATTCCATCCCAGCCCTCACCCTTCACGATCTTGGGCGGCC
>JAKSMD010000014.1 GCA_024400815.1 Bacteroidales bacterium
GACCCCATGCGTGACAGGCATGTATTCTAACCAAACTGAACTACCGATCCGTTTTGTTCGTTGATTGAACGCTGCAAAAATACACTTTTTTATTATACGTAGAACACTTTTCTAAAAAAAAATTTTATTATTTTATTTGTTTGTAAAACAGTGTTTTATATTGATATTTTGTATTTTTTGTTGTTTAGAATCTCCAAGTAATGCCGAAATAATATAAGAAAGGCAGTTGATAAATGACATTATTGGTAGTTCTATTCACATAAAAGATGTTTCTATAATTGTAGATATTGGAGAAGGAGATGCTCAATTCAAGGGTGTTTCTTTCTCCCAAGAAGAATTTTTTCTTGGCACTTAAGTCCAAACGATGATAACTCGGCAGGCGGGCTTGATTCAAATCAGCAAGCAAGAAATAGACGTCTTCGTTGTTGGATACATAATCGTCGTTGAGGTTAACTGGATTGTAGTGTGGGTAGTATGAAAGGGTTTGTGTGTAAGGGAAGCCTGTACCGAAGTTCCAACGGCAGTCCACTTGCCAGCTCTTGCGTTTGCCAAAGGAGTATGACAACAGGATGTTGAGGTTATGTCGTCTGTCGAAATGCGGGTTGTATCTTACCGCGCCGTCGTCACGTTTTACCCATCCTAAGGAGTAAACGAACCATACATAAAAACCTTTGTCATCATATTTCAAGGTGACATCGCCACCATAGGCGCGGCCTCTTTCCCAGATAAATTCGTAATCGTTTTCAAACATTTTATATCGATTGGCGGTAATCAATTGGGAGAAGTTCTTGTAATATCCTTCCAAATTGATGCTCAATTGAGGAATAGGATCATATTCTAATCCCAAAATCACATGTTGTGATTTTTGAAGGCGGCCTTTCATGGTATCCGTATTGTTAATCATGTAGTCGGACAGCAACTCGCTGCTGATTGGGGACGACATGAATCCGGAGAAGAGACTGACCACATCTTGGTCGGAGGTGACGGAGATGAGGTTCTGGGAATATAAGCCGGCAGCTAATTTAAGCCGGAGTTTGTTGTTGATATTGTATTTCACAGCCAAACGCGGTTCTGGGGAGACTTCTCCAACAGAGTAATAGTATTGCAGGCGGAAACTCGGCTCAATTAACAATTTGTTGCGCAAATTGTATTTGAATTTGGCGAATACCGACAAGTCTGTAGTATGGTCGTTGATGTCAACCGGTGCTCCCAAGGCCGTATGGTACAGGTAGTCGGTATTGTAACCTACGACATCCATGCCGACATTCAATACGCTTTTGCCCAAGTAGTAGTTGAAGGTAAGGTTGAAGTTGAAACCATCCATAGAACTTTCTTTTGGAAAGTATTGGGCGTCGTCTAAAGTGCAATCATATTTGGAATAGGAGAGAGAACCTTCGATTGTGGTGGGCACGTCGCCGGGTACAATCATGAAGTTAGCGCCAACGCCCCAGTTGTTCCAAGCGTATGAAGCAATAGAACTATAGTTGACGCGGTCGTCGTAATTGAAACCGAAGATGTTTAGTTTGGTGCCGTTTTGAGTGGCTAATGTCAATTTGCCATACAAGTCTAAGAAATTATAAGGCAAACCTTCTTCTCCCACATACGGGTAAAAGATTTTGGAAGCCTGTTCCAGATAGGAACCTTTGCCAGAAAGAATAAAGCTGAGGGAGGTTTTGCGGTTATCTTTAAGTTTGACCAGCGGGCCTTCCAACAAAATTTGAGATTCGATATTGCTTAAGTCAACTTTGCCGGAGATGTGTTTTTTGTTGCCATCCCGTGTTTTGATGTCCATCACAGAGGAGAGGCGTCCGCCAAATTCGGCTCCAAAACCGCCGGTATAGACATCTGCGCTGCTCATAATATCCATGTCGAAAACGGAAAAGATACCAATGGAGTGGAATGGATTATAGAGAATGACGCCGTCTAACAAAAGCATATTCTGAACGGGTGTGCCGCCACGAACATATAGCTGACCGCCTTGGTCGCCTGTGGAGATGATGCCCGGGAGGACTTGCAGATACTGAGCAAAGTCGGGTTGACCGCCAATAGAAGGCATCTTGCTCATTTCCTTTGGCGTAACGCTAATCACTGAAGTCCGGGTTTCTTGTTCTTTGCGCTGGCCTTCACCGTGGATTTGAACGGCTTCCAGTGTGGTTGAGGCTGGTTCCAAAGAATAGCGTTTGGTTATCGTGCTGTTTTCCTTGACGACAATAGTATCTATAATATCAGTGTATCCTAATGAGGCCGCTTTGAGGACATAGGTTCCGGCTGGAATCTTGTTGATGACGAAAGCGCCTTTCCCATCGGAGAGCGCGCCGTAAGATGTTCCTATGAGTTGGATGGTGCAATAGGGCAGGGTCTCCCCATTGGAATTGTCATAGGTAAAACCTTTAATCATAGTATTTTGAGCATATATGGAGAAGACGGATGTCAAAAGTACTCCCCATACGAGCAGAATATTCCTTAAAATCTTCATCTATAATATTTTTTTGAGGGCGCAAAAGTACAAAAAAAGGGTATAAAAAAAGGTGCCTAAAAGCACCTTTTTCTTATAAAGCTTGCCAACCAATATCATTTCGATAAAATAGTTCGTCGCAGTCGATGGTTTTGACGCCGCGATAGGCATCTGCTTGTGCTTCTTGGAGGTTCTTGCCCTGCCCGACGACAAATAGCACGCGGCCGCCATTGGAAATATAGTGGCCGTCTTGGCAATGAGTGCCCATGTGGAAGACCAGTTGTTCAACATTTTCCAAATTATGGATAGGGAATCCTTTGCCGTATTTGCCGGGATATCCTTTGGCTGCCATGACCACACCTAAGAAAGCATTTTCGTAAAAGGTAGGTTTTACCTCTTTGTGTGCCAATAAGTCGAGCACATGTTGGATGAAGTCGCTTTCCATTTTGGGAAGGACAACTTCTGTCTCGGGGTCGCCAAAGCGGGCGTTGAATTCAATCACTTTCGGACCATCATGGGTGAGCATCAGTCCGCCATAAAGAACGCCGCAGAATGGGCAACCTTCTTGCTGGAGTGCTTTGGCGGTAGGTTTCATGATGTGCTCGACGGCCCAATCGATTTGTGCTTGCGGGATGACAGGCACGGGAGCGTAGGCGCCCATGCCGCCCGTGTTCGGCCCTTTGTCGCCATCATAGGCGCGTTTGTGGTCTTGTGCGATAACCAATGGAACGACTTGTTCGCCATTCACGAGAGTGAGCAGGGAGAATTCGGGTCCTTGGAGGAATTCTTCCATCACGACTTTCCCTTTGCCGAAGTGATTGTCGAGCAACATATCTTTGAGCGCATTGTCGGCTTCTTCCACCGTCATAGCTACGACAACTCCTTTGCCGGCAGCGAGTCCGTCGTACTTGATAACGATAGGCGCACCCACCTTGTCAAGGTAGGCTTTGGCATCCGCGTATTCTTCAAAAGTTGCGAAAGCTGCGGTGGGGATGTTATATTTAGCCATTAACTCTTTGGCGAATTGCTTGCTGCCTTCTATTCTGGCTGCTTCTTTTGTTGGCGCAAAGATGGTGAGTCCTGCTTCTTGAAAACGATTGGCAATGCCGTTCATTAAAGCGGCTTCAGGACCAATGATGGTTAAGTCAATATGGTTTTCTTGTGCGAATTTCAAGAGACCTTCCGTGTCGTTTTCATCTATGGAAACGAGTTCGACGGGTATGCGTTCGATGGTGCGCATGCCGGCGTTGCCGGGAGCAATGAATATTTTAGTAGCAAGTGGAGATTGAGCTGCTTTCCAAGCAATGGCGTGTTCGCGGCCGCCACGACCGACGATTAGGATGTTCATTCTTCTTTTTTAGTTATTACGTATCCGTTATATCTGTCCATGACCTCGTTCACATAGTTGACTGTATGTTTTCCGGGATAGTATCCGCATTTGACGACGGGGTCACAGTAATATTCTTTGTGGGATTTGAGCATAAGGTATTCGGCGACTTCATTCCAGTGTGTTGCGTCGCCACCATGTTTTTGGCATAGCGCTATGGCGTCCAAGATATGTCCTGGTCCTGAATTATAGGCGCCTGCAACAAAATAGTAAATTTCTGTGCTGTCCACCTTGTTGGCGAAAATACGATACAGATAGGAGATGTGCTTGGCCCCTGCCCAGATTTGCTGTTCTACGGTGGAGGTGTCCGTTATGCCATACTGTTGGTACGTGTTGGGCATCATCTGCATAATGCCGAAACTGCCGCCCATACCTAATACATCAGAACAGAAATGAGATTCTTGATAGATGATGGAAGACATAAATCGCCAATCTATGTGGTAGCGAGAACAGGCGGCTTTCATGCATTTATCGTAGGAGGAGATTTTGTTTCTCCTAGTGCCAAATGAGTTCTGAATGACATAGGAATGTCGCGAGAGGTATTTGTTGCAAAGATTTTGATATTTATTTGTCTCTTTGAAGTTTTTCAGCCAATTGTTGATGGTGTCGTTAAATGCGCCATTGAGATTGTTTAGTACCCAAGTGCGTGGAAAATTGTCGCCAATACGTGGCCCCATCGTCAAATTCTTATAGAAAGCAAGCATTGTGATGGCTTCGTTGTAATTGCATACTACAAAATCAATTGTGGTATCTTCTAACATATCAAACAATTCTTCCACCGTATAGTTGTGGTCGTGTTGGATGATCCAATGGCCTGAATTATTTAATATGGAGAAGTCGATTTTATTGGCGTACTTCGCGGGGGCGTGGACGATATGCATTTTAGTGCTGTCAATCTCCATCTTCTTACGCATAATCAAAATAGGATAGGTGTAAGAATGGGGCTCTGACTGTATGAGGTATTCCGGGGTGTATAAGTCTTTGTTGAAGTCGAACCCGACAATGTCATAGTTGTTGGTGAAAGCTTCGAGGTAAGCTTTTTCAGGATCGCTTTCAATTGAGATTCGGATAGGTCTATTCAAATCCTTTCCCAACTGTTGGAGCAAATCATATTGAAAACCGATGACAGACCCTTGGTAAACAAAGTAATCAGCGGCATGGTAAAAAATCAATGCGCTAATGGTATCGCTATGGGCAATTTGTTTTTCATGTCTGATTTTATTAGCAAAAATACTATTATCCGTTCTTCCATGAAAACGGAGAACGAGAAGTAATACGGCCGTGGCCGCTATCAGACAAAGATAACCTACATGTTTATTCTTCAAAACAATGATTTTAGCATTCGCTCATCAAAGTCAGCAGCGAGTGTTGGCAGAAAGGGAAGTAAATGTAGTTATGCAGTGAATAATTAATATGTTTCTACCATCAAGATTGTTTTCTCAGAAGTTTCGCCAGCATTGACTTGGATTTGGGCGCCGCCGGTGTAATACTTAACTGCCGTAACGTTGCCTTCTTCGTCAAATGTGGTGTCGGCGTAGGTGGCTATAACATCCAGCAAAGCAGGGTACGGGAAGGTGTGTTCGAAGACGCCATTGCTGTTCGTATAACCGTCTGCTCTGGCATAGTCAGCATATTCTTCCTTGCCTACAACAATGTGTACATTTGGAGCGACAGCACCAGTATCAATGCCATTGCTGGAAAAATTGCAAGTGATTTTCATATTGCAATCGTGGTTTTTTTCGCATTGCGTGAAAAGGGCAATCAAACAAAATGATACCAATACCGGGATTAAGAATTTGATCTTTTTCATAAGCTTCAATTTTGGAACGGCAAACATACAAAAAATTTCTAAATAATTTTTCCTTTTGCAAAACGCCTGTTTTCAATTCATAGAATCCAAGCCGTTTTGCAATTTTTCGGGTCTTACATTTCTTATTGAGACAACATCAATTGAACAGAGATGCCCGTTTCAAAGTTCATATTGTCGTATTGATTGGTCATCTTTGGTCTGTTGATGGTTTGATCGTAGTAGAATTTCAAGCCAACCATCTGGCTGAATTGATATTCGGCGGCAATATTGATTGTGGCGGTTAGCATACCAGAGGACACCTGATCAACATCTTCTTGAATTTTTCTAAGCATGGTCTGGTTGTTCTTGATACCAACGCCGGCGGTGAGGTTCAAGTCACTTACAAATTGTCTCTTTTCGCCAGAGAAGATCAATCCGAGTTTCAAATCTTTGAAACGGTAGCCACCAGAAACCACAAGTTCTTTGGAACTGGTTTCTGTAATTTGGTTGTTCGTGAAACTCAAGGCCACATTGCGCGATTGCTTGTATTCAACTTTCAACAGCAAACTGTTTTTCAACGTCATGTCGAAGCCGACCAATGGCCCGAATTGTTCTGAAATGGCCATTTGGCTGATTTCTCGTGAAGGAATGAAGTCGCCTAAGGCGTTGAGTGCGGTGCCATCTTCAAGGTAGGCAATGTTGGTGGCGTAGTTGCCCACTTGGTAAGTACAGGTGTAGTTATGTACCAAAGAGAGGCTTTGGAACACCTTATCCACGCCTTTGATTTTGCTGAAGCCATTGTAGTTCAATCGCCAGTTGGGCAATGGGATTTTCAAGAATGGGGTGGAAATATCCATGTGTTCAGCATCTTTGCCCATATAGGATGCGAAGAATGCGCCCATTAAGACATCTTGTGACACTTCGCTGTAACCCAATGGGAATCCGGTTTCTGGATCCACATCGCCTGAGCAGTTTGGATTTGCTTCAGCAAGGCGTTGTGCGATGAGTCCGCGGGAATTTTTGAAGTCTTCAAACAATTGGTCATAGTCGGCAAAGAAGGTCTTCAAACCGCAGTAGGTCATACTGAATGCGCCGTTTCTTTGTGGTGTATAGTGATAGAGAACGCCTTCTTGATCCACATGGAAGTATTCGGAGAAGTTTTCCGTCAGGTTTCTACTACCAGACACATCAATACGGAAGTCTTTGAATGGTTCAATCGTGGCACGATAGGTGAACATGTCGCTCTTCGTCCGTTGATAAGCGGTATTCATTAAGGAGTCTGTAGTGAGCCAATGTTTTTGGGCGCCGATGGCTTGCACATCGGGTTGGCCACCGAACACGAACAGGAATCCAGGGGAGTTGTCGGTGAAGTCAATGCCGAACAGGTTTGGAATGCCCATGTAGCCAGGCAAAACCGTTCCGTTGCCGTGGGTGTAATTGGCGGATATGTTACGTACCAGCATCAGCACGCGTAAAGTTCCATCTAAAATGATTTTGCCGTATTGTGGTTTTTCTTTTATGGAATCTTTGGCCGCCAAGTTGTCGGCTTCTTCGACTTCTTCACCATCTTTCGAATCTTTTCCCAAGCTGCTTTTGTTCCTTTCCTTAGGACCACCGTTTTTGTTGTTTGGCTTGTTTTTACCTTGGTTGATTTTCTTCAGGTAAGGTACATTATTATATAAGGTAACCATATTCAAAGTTCCATTAGCTTGGTAGTTGTTGGAGTTTTGAATGGTGTTGCCGAGGTATGCCAAAGAGAGGGCGGATGCCGTATATTGGTAAGTGGATTGATAACGGACATTGGCGTTTATCCAGTTGAACAACGGAATCTTATTGATAGGAATTTGATAGGTTCCGCTGAAAGTTTGTCGGAAGTCGGTGGTTCTACCGCCGCGGCCCAAACAATGCCATACGGAATCTTTTTCAGTACGTGTATCAATCAAACCGTCTGGCTCGTCGATGCGGGCAGATGCGTCTGCGCGGTATTCCAAGCGCAAACTTTGGAAGATATCCCAGTTCAGAGCATAGTTACGAGTCCAGTCAAATGTTTTCACGAAACTGGTATCGACAATAATGTTACCTTGGCTCTTCGGTCTGTATTTGAATTCTTGGAGTTCGCGGCGCAAAGAGGTACGGATCGTGACATTCTTCGGCATTGGGGTGATGTTGAAGTCTCGAATCAGTTGCAGCCACTTGGATTTGAGTCCCTTAACCTTAGAGAAAGGTCTGTAGTTCTTCGGGTTGGTACTGAAGGTATAACCGATTTCACCATCATGGATGTATTCGTTGTTCATTTCCATATCAACATCCCGTTGAACCAATTCGGAGTATGAGTAGGAGAGGTCGAAGTTTTCAATATCCCAAGGATGCATCTTGATTTTGCCGCCATCGAAGTTACGCTCTTTACGGACATTCATCAAGTTGACATTCTGGCGTTGGGTGAACACATTGGTCAGGAATCGTATGGAGTCGCGTTCTTCGGCCGTTTGATAGGTGGATAAGTCATCTTTCAATTTGACATCCGGGTTTAGCGGATTATATTCCGGTTGGCTAATACCCAAGGAGTAGTCGTAGTGGATAGGGATTTTAATGTTCCATTTTTCAGGGAACAATATCTTACCGCCATCAATGTTGGTGGCAATATCTAAGTTGTATTTGGTTTCGGTGGAGCGTTCGGTCACAGACTGCTCGATGCTGCCGAATCCAGGCGTGGAGTAGGTTCCTGAAACGGTTAGGTCGCCCACATCTGCCAAGTTGAGCCTTGCCCGCAACAAAGCGGCAAAACCTTGTTTGTCGTCAAATCCGCAAAGTCGGAGTTCGTTCACCCACATTTCAACAGATTTTGGCAGCATGTCGTCATCATCGTGCATATTCTTTTTCTTCGGGTTGCGGATACCAATCATGATGGTGGTGACTTCGCCTAAGTTCGGCATACCGACAACGCGAATGATGTTGCCGTCTTCGGTTTCTTTATAATAAGGAACAAGATTGCTGGAGTGGTTGCCATATCGAACCGCCATGTTACGTTCTTGCTTCAAGGCTACCAATGAATCTAAATAGATGCGCATTCTGTTGGCTTCTGGCCAAATGGCGTTGGTGTCTTTTCCGACGTTCCAAGGGGTCAATTCAATCGGCATTTCATACTCGTAGTAGTTTTCCGTGAAGTCGGAACCCAAGCGGACAAATGCCGTAACATCGCCTTTTCTGAGTTCGCCGCTGTTGTACACATCTTCGGCGTGGATGAACATCTGCAAGTTGTTGAATTGTCGAAGGTCGTAGCTGGTGCTCTTGTAGATGGCACGAGCGTCACCATCCGGAAGGTCAACGGCCTTCATGGTGAGCGCTTGTTCGTTGATTTGATAAACAACCGTACCGAAGGCTTGTTCGCGTTGGATGCCTGGGGGCAATACATACGGGATAGGCGTTCTATTGGAGTTCTCCTCGTAACTGATGGTTCCCACATAAAATGAGCCTTCCCCATCGCCTTGGGTAGGAAGGTAGTCGCCTTCTTCCTGCAAACTCATGTTGTAGGTGCGCCAATCGCCACGCACCAATTCAAAGGTGGCAAAACGACAGACAATCGGCTCTTCAAAATCGCGCATGAAGACACGCATGAAGCGAATGGAGTTGAATCCCGACATGTTGTTGACAACTTTGTCTGGGTTGTGAATCGGAATGCGGAACTGATACCATTTCGTAGTAGGACGTGTGCCGTCAGGCAGTGGGTCTGGAACGGCTTCGAAAATATCGTTAATGTAGTTTTCGCCGACCACCATGCGGTCTGGAGACAAGTTGATGACATATTGATAATACTTTTCTTCTTCGCTCAAGGTATTATCATTGTTCATGTCTTCCAAGTTCGGTAACTGGCTGGCAGAGGTAGGATAGTTTTCTGCCGTTTGGTCGTTGGCAGGAGAGTTGCCTTCTGCGTTGTTGAAGTATTTGTAGCGTTCTACGACTTTCACATCGGCTTGGTCGTAATCCGTGCCGCGGAAGTAATGGTAGTCATCGTTGGACGGGTCGTTGTAAGCCGTGATGTAGGCATCAGATGCCGTGCCGTATTCGTTGGCAATCAGTTGCAAGTAGGTGTCGTTGAAAAATTCGCGTTCTCTTTCATCTTGCAAACCATCGTAACCCACATCTTGGAATTGCCGTGCGTCATCTTCATTGTCGAATGCATTAACAATCAACTGGATGGTTGGGACGCGGCCCCAAACGGTGAATTCAACATCTTCGTCGCTGCCATCAGCAGGAAGACCGTTTTCGAAGAATTTCACCCCATCGCGCAAAATATCTTCTGAGATATCGCCTAAGTTGAAATAGAGTTTGCCGCCTGTGTGGCTAGGATTGTCGATGAACGGATCCATCATCCAGAATTCGATGTATTCGTAGTTGGAGGATTCGAAATCTGTATTGTCGAACTTACGCATAATGCCGCCCCAACGGGTTTCAGGATCTCTCAAAGAACCATCGTTTTCAATACCGTGGGAATAACCTTCCGAACCAGTGACATCGTAGTTGTACGGACCTTTTTCTGATGGATAGAAGGCCATGTTGAAAACGGTCATGTAGGTGGAAAGCTGGGTGCCGGATTGCTCTTTGTATGGGAACAACTCAGGTTCATAGACGGCACGGGCGTAGGGTTGGGAAAGGTCTTCCAACGTCAAGTTGTTCGGCGTGGAATTGTTGTTATTGTAAAATACGGAAGGGTCAATGATGTACCATGCCAAGCGGGCACGATTGTAGCCGTATGCCAATTGCTTACGAGCAGGGTCTGTGATGCTGATCGGTTGGGATTCTGGGAAGAGATCCGGCTGCCCTTGCGGGGTAGAGGCCAGCACCCAGTTAGAGATGGTTGTCAGGTCAACCGTGGATTTGGATGCCTCAAAGTCGTCAATGTAGGTGGTTCCCGTTTTGCCGATGGCTTTAGAGTGACCTGGGATGAAATGTGCAAACTCGCCTTCCAAATTCAAGTTGGACATGGTGGTCGTGCTGTGGAAGGTGATTTTGTCAATCAGCTTGGTGAGGAAGGGAACCTCAGTTTTGTAGGCGAAATTCATACCCCAAACCACATTGTTGATGGGTTCGTCGCCATAGTTGACTTTATTGGTGATGGGGCGTTCACGCAAGTTTAGGATGGTGGCGCCGATATTGAAGTCTTTGGAGAAGGTGTAGTCGAAGTTGGCACCGAACATGTATTGATCTGTGCCGAAATTGTCATCCTGCTCAATGCTTACGCTGATAGGCGTACCGGAGTTCAACACACCTTGGTTTAGGATGGTGATGGTACCCATGTCGTAGTTGACGGTGTAGTCCACATTTTCCGTAAGCGTGATGCCGCCGGCAGTAACTTTCACAGAACCTTGAGCCACATTGGTGGAGTTGAAATGATATTCGGAACCATAGGAGGATTGGTAACTACCTTCCAAATAGTATTTGTTTTTGTTGGTGATCTGCTGCGCCATCGTCTTGGTCATCGTGTACAAAGAGTCGAAAGCATATTGGTCTGCCAATTCCGGTTCTGGGATGACGGCTCTCAAGTCTTTGCCGAATGGTTCGATGGTTGGGAAGAAGATACGACCGTTGTTGGAGTTCACTGTACCGCCATTGGTGGCAGCCCCGTCGATAAAGTCAAAGATGCCATCTGGACTAGGGTCTTGTTGTTGGTTCAAACGGTCCAAGCCCATCAGTCGAATCAATGGAATACCCTTTTGAGAACCTTTGGTGAAGAATCCGTTTGCGATACCGTCAGAGTCGCCCGTGTACAAAATATTCAATCTGAATTTTTCAGGGGAGATTTGGAATGCGGACAAGTTGTAAATGTTCTTCATCATCAATTTCCACAATGGGGAAACTGTGCTGAGGTTGGAACTCTTCAACAATTTGACACGAATACAGTTTGGTGCGGCTACTTCATTGGAGAATTCACCGACTTGATAGACCTTATCGTCGCCGATGACTGTGTATTGGAAGGCAACAGCCAAAACTTGGTCGGAGTTCAGTGCGGAATTCAAGGAGATGAAACCTAATTTCGTGTTAACGGTATATTCGGAAGGCGACAACAAACGGGCGCTTTCCACCTTTTCATAGTTGACCCCGGATCTCATGCCGATGGAGTGCATGTTGTTGGACACGTTGGAGATGTTGCGAATCAACGAGGTGTCTGCCAAGGTGGTCAAGTTGTTGATTTCATTGTCGGGATATTGCCCGCCAGAATATGCCGGGTTGTATGTGAGGGCTGAATATTCAGGACTGGCTTCACCTAAGTCGGTAAATGCAACGATATTACGGTTGTCGGTGGTGGCGGCGCCAACGGTGGTACGCCAAACTTCGATTTTTGTAATGACAATCGGAGAACCAACCAACGGCAAGGTGCTCATATATTCGTTGTAATGGTCGCGGAAGTATTGGCCGAGGAAGAAGTGTTTGTTCTCTTCATATTCGTCGGCGCGGAAATAGAAGTCTTCCTGCTCAGAACCGCCTGTGATGGTCATGGTCTGGGAGGAGCTGTTCTTCTGAGAGGCAACGGCAGTGACGGTTAAGTTACCAAACTTCAACTGCGTTTTTACACCAAAAAGACTTTGACTACCCGTAATCAAAGTGCTGTTCAATGGCAATGTGACATTGCCGAATTCAAGCAATTGGAGAATGTCGTCTTCTTTGCCTCCATATTTGAGTTTGAGTTTGTCGGAGTTGTTGTCTAAGGTCAGCTCGTCGGTGGTGTAGTTGAGGTTGAACTCGATTTTATCACCAATCTTGGCTATCAAGTTGAGCTGGATGTCCTCGTCAAAGTCGAATTGCAATTGGCGACGCTGTTTGACGGGCATACTTTTGTTGTCAACACTGGTGTATTTGATGCCGAACTTAAGGCCGAGGTTGCCAGAAGGTCGAATGTCAATGGTGTTGCTGCCGAAAATGCTTTCGAAAATGTCACCGCCAACATGTAATTCCGGTATGAGACCGCCGCCTTTGCGATTGCCGCCTGTGTATCCCGTGCTGTGCGAATACCAATAGTCATCAATGCTTTGGCGAAGGTCGTAGTCGATATATTCGTTGACATCCATGTATGCGCCCGGACCGAAAGGGGTGCTGCCGGTCATATATTGGAAGTCGTAAGTGTTGGTTTCAGGATTGTATTCAATGACAGTGCCTACGCCTGTCTGATTGTTCAAGAAGAATGGGCTACTATGGCTGTTGTTCAGAGGGTTGTTGTCAGGTTGTGGCAGATGTGATGCGGTGCTGTCGTGCGGAGTAGTATCCGGAGGACAAATAGAACTGGGTATCACAAAATATTCGGAGGGAACAGTTGTTGGCAAGATGGCTGCGAATAAGTCGCCCCACGAATAAAAAAGGCAGACGAGTGCCGTGATTAGATAGTAGCAGATTTGTTTTTTATAAGGTGTTTTCAATTGAATATCAGTGCTATAATAATTTCAAAGACTTCTTAATAAGTTCTTCTACAGATAAATTAATTCCTTCCGCTTTGATGATTTTATCCAGAACAGATTCGGCACTGGATTTGGGAAATCCCAAAGCAATTAAAGCAGTTAACGCATCATATTTATTATTATTGTATGTAACTGAAATTTTTGATGCATTGGCCCATTCTGCCTTCTTGGCTTTGTCTTTCAATTCTACGATTACGCGTTGGGCCGTCTTGGCTCCGATCCCCTTCACAGATTGGATGGTTCTGACGTCCTCAGTGGCGATGGCGTTGAGCACTTCGCCAACACTTAAGGAGGAAAGAATGAGTCGCGAAGTGTTCGGTCCGATGCCGTTGACCGACAGCAGCAGCTTGAAGAGTTCGCGTTCTTCTTCTTCCAAAAATCCGTAAAGTGTCTGAGAATCTTCTTTGACAATGTAATACGTGAGCAGGCGAATCTCGCCCTCTTCGTCTTTCAGCTTGGAATAGGTGGCTAATGAAATATTGATGTAAAAGCCAATGCCACCAGCAGTTTCCATGATGACATAGGCAGGATTTTTTTCTACAATTTTGCCTTTGATATAACTGATCATAGGGGTAAGGTTAAGGGCGGCAAAGATACAAAAAATAGTGCCATCCCCCAATGCTAAATTCTTAATCTATAATC
This sequence comes from Bacteroidales bacterium, assembly GCA_024400815.1. Classification (GTDB taxonomy): domain Bacteria; phylum Bacteroidota; class Bacteroidia; order Bacteroidales; family WCHB1-69; genus F23-D06. Next base: position 13,722 of record JAKSMD010000014.1, read on the forward strand.
ATTCGGAAAGAAAAGGATGCAAAAGACGTTATCTTGACTATGATGAAAGATTATAGGTGGTTCAATATTTCACAAGGATGTTTGATGAGAAGGTCAGCGTGTGCTTCTTCCAGTTCGCTTTGCGGTCGATAGCCCCAAAGTACGCCGACGGCGAGGAGCCCGGCGCGATGCGCAGTCTCCATATCAACAGAGGTGTCCCCTAAATAGAGGGTCTCTGATTTTGAGCATCCTGTTGCTTCCAAGATGTCGTATACGATTTGTGGATGGGGCTTGACGGGCACTTTGGCGCGTTGTCCGAAAAGCGCATCCCATTGGATGGTTGGGAAAAAGTTGGCCATCAACGGCGCCAAGGCTGCATGAACTTTGTTTGTGGCTACTGCAAGTTGGATGTCTTGTGCTTGCAATTGTTCCAAGGTTTCTGTAAGTCCTGCATAAACGCGTGTTTTGTCGTGCATGTGGAGGGTGTAGTATTCTAAAAATTCCTTAAAGCAGGTGTCATAGATGACGCCCTCTTTTTGCCCTTCCGGCAAGATACGTTCGATAAGCTTGGGCATTCCATTGCCTACAAAGTAACGGTAGGCGTCAACGGGATGTGTCGGAAAACCATGATGGCTAAGTACATAGTTGGCGGAGTCGGCAAGGTCCTCCAAGGTGTTGAGCAGGGTGCCGTCTAAATCAAAAATGATGAGTTTTATAGAGGTTGTGGTTCCTTTTAACATAAAGAGCAAAATGAAGTTGCAAAAGTAGTCTTCTGCTTGCGGACTTTTTTTAGATTTTATAAGTGGTCTTTCCTTTGTACAGGTACGGTTAGTAGTTGGCTATTACAAGACGTCTTTGAAGATAAATGGAGAATCAAAATCCTTCAAAAAGGGTCCGATGCTGTCTTTCTCGGATGTGAGCGGATTATCCACTTGCCAATCAATATGCAAATCTGGATCGTCGAAGCGGATGCTCCCTTCGGAAGCTTTGTTGTAAAAGTTAGAGCATTTGTAGAAAAAAACGGTATTGTCTTCTAAGGCGGCAAAGCCATGGGCAAAACCGGCGGGAATGTAGAATTGACGGAAGTTGTCTTCTGTAAGCAGTACGGAAAGATATTGGCCGTAGGTCGGACTGCCTTTGCGAATATCGACTGCAAAATCTATGGCGGCGCCTTTCAAGATGCGTACTAATTTTGCTTGTGCGAATGGCGTCTTTTGGAAATGGAGGCCGCGCACTACGCCTTTTTGGGAGCACGACTGATTGTCTTGTACCCAATGCTCGCGAATGCCGGCTTCTTCTAAGGCCTTTTCATTATAACTTTCAAAAAAATATCCGCGGTCGTCATGAAAGATTTTGGGCTCCAGTATGACGAGTCCGGGAATGTGAGGTCTTTCGATTTTCATTGCTTTAGGGTGGTTAGATGGATGGGACTAGGTGGGTGGTTGATTGATAGATGAGTAGAATGGTAGATAGGTAGAGGTAGGATAATGGATTAGTCTTCGGATTCAGAAGCTACGAATTGCTGATAGATGGCCAAAAATCGGGCTTTGGATAGGAATCCAATGTACATGCGGTCTCGCGTGATGACCGGGATGTTGAAATTTCCCGTGCGATTGAATTTTTCCAAGACGATGGCTGCCGTATCATCTTCGTATATGAATTCTTCAGGTTCTATCATGAGGTCTTCAACATGGACAAGGTCATATAGTTCTTGGCGGAAGATGATGTCACGATGGTCGTCCATGACGAGCAGTCCGGAGAAGAGCTGGTTGTCGTCAATGACCACGAAGAGGTTGCGTTTGCAGTGTGCGATATAGTCGGTGTAGGTTCTCAGCGAACTGTGTACGGGCACGGTGATGATGTCCTTGTCGATGATGTTCTGCCATTGCAGTTTACGCAAGGCGAATTTGTCTTTGTTATGGGTTTTTAGATTGCCTTTTACCGCTAATGGGAAGGTATAAACGGAGTATTTTTCAAAAGGATAGACGCTGAGGTAGGAGCAGGCGGCGGTAATCATCAGGGGAATGAGCAGGGTGTAGCCGCCGGAGAGCTCCGCAATGAGGAACATGGCGGTCATAGGGGCTTGCATTACGCCCGTCATCACACCAGCCATGCCAGCGAGGATGAAGTTCACATAGGGAATTTCCAGTCCGGTGAGGTGGTGGGTGACGGCGGCGACGAAGAATCCTGTGTAGGCGCCGATGAACAAGGTGGGCGCGAAAACGCCACCAATGCCGCCGGAAGCTGTGGTGAAGGTGGTGGCAAAAACTTTGAATAAGATGATGCCTGCAATGCCCAAAAAGAATATGGCACGCTTGGAACAAGGTGCCCACAACGGAGAATTGTGGAAAATAGTGTCATAACCCCCGTTTATCAAGGTGTTGATGCTATCATAACCTTCCCCATAGAATACGGGGAAAATATAGATGAGCGCGCAAAGGACAAGGCCGCCCAAAATGGCTTTGAGGTAGGGTTTTCGAATGCCTCGCATGTGCTTCTCTATCCAACGAGAGAGTCGCAGAAAATATACGGAGATGAGTCCGGTGAGCAATCCCAAAATGATGTAAAGCGGGATGTTGTATAGATAGAACCCTTGGGTTACATTGACGGTGAACATGACGTCGCGGCCGAGAAATAAGAGCGACATGACAGTTCCGGTGGCGGCAGAGAGCAGCAGTGGAAGAATGGCGCTGCCCGTCAAGTCGAGCATCAGTACTTCGAAAGTGAAGACGATGGCGGCAATGGGGGCCTTGAAGACGGCGGCCATGGCGGCGGCAGAGCCGCAGGCCAGCAGCAAGGTGGTCTGCTTGGCATTGAGCTTGAAGAATTGCGCCACATTGGAACCTATAGCCGAACCGGTCAGCACGATCGGCGCTTCCAAACCAACGGAACCGCCGAACCCGACGGTGATGGCACTCGAAATCATGGAGGAGTAAGTGTTGTGTGAACGCAACTTGCCATCGTTTTTGCAGATAGACTTTAATACGATGCTCACCCCATGACTGAGGTTGTCTTTGACAACACGGCGAACGAATAGCAAGGTGAGCAGGATGCCGATGGTTGGCAAAATCAAATAGAAATAGTTGACACTTGCATTGGGAAATGCTTTGCCGAGTGCTTGCGTGGTGAAGTGCACAAGGTTTTTAATGATGACCGCAGCAGCAGCACCTAATATGCCGATAAAAACACTCAGCATCAGCAACATCGTACGCTGACTGAAATGCTTTCGGATAAAGCGCCGAATACGAACCAGTCGATAAGTCAACCAATATTTTTTTATTTTTTGCATAAGAAGCGGCAAACATACATAAAAATTTGCAATCCCGTTCTTTCTTGCGGCTTTTACTTCCCATAAAAAAAGGACCGCCGTTTTCAGCGATCCTTTTGCTTTGTATGAGAATGATGTGTTATTTTCTAATGTCCATTTCGTTGAGCAAGTAGCCAGCACCACCAAGCTTGTCGATGATGAAGAGTACGTAACGAACGTCAACATTGATGCAGCGTTGCAATTTGGTATTGAATACGATGTCGCTACTCAAAGCTTCCCAGTTGCCGTCGAATGCCAAGCCGATGAGCTCGCCGTTGGCGTTCATGATAGGGCTGCCAGAATTGCCGCCAGTGATGTCGTTGTTGGAAAGGAAGCAAACATGCATGCTGCCATCTGCATCTAAATATTGACCGAAGTCCTTTGCCAGGATGAGGTCTTTTAATTTTGCAGGAACGTCGAATTCAGGATCGCCAGGGATTTCTTTTTGAAGAATGCCGTTGGTGGTGGTGAAGTAGTTGTAGTGAACACCATCTGCTGGATAGTAATCACATACGGTGCCATAGGTGCAACGCATGGTGCTGTTAGCATCTGGATAAGTTGGAGTTTCACCCTTCATTTCTTTGTAAGCAGCCAAGTATGTGCGACGTGGAACAGAGATTTTATCCAATTGATCGAAAACGGCAGCATTGCTTATTCTAACTTTGTTCAATTCTTGAACATACAAATAGAGAGGGTCTTTATCAAGAACCTTGTTGGATGGCTTTTCAAGGAATTTAACGAAGTTGTCTTTGGAGATGAAAATAGAGTTGTGCAAAGCATTTTCGAAGTTGGCTTCACTGCCTTTGAAGTTCTTCAAAAGCATACCTGCGATGTCAGGTCTGTTGGCTGGGGCAATGTTGTTCCAAATCTTGAAGGTGGACATGATGACCTTGATTTCTGTGTTGAGGTCCTTGTTGTCCGTGAGTTTTTCGTAGATGCTGGTAAGTTGGGCAACTTTGGTGCTGGAGAGTGCTTTCTCGCCCTTTCCCAATTTCAACCCATTAGCTGTTTGGAAAGCGGCCTTGAGTGTTGCAGAACCGTAGAGTGCCAAGCTAACATCATAGATGGCTTTGTATTGGTCCGCATTGATGTTTTTGCAAACTTCTTGGATTTCTTTCAAGCAATTGCCATATTTTTTCTGGCGTTCGCTGTTGGCGTTGATCCATTGAGTGAGTGCTTTCTCTTCTGCTTGTTTGGTTTCCACTACCTTGAGGGCTTTCAAACTGGCAACCATACCTTTTTGGTTCTTCCAAGTGTTGGCAAGACTAGCATAGTCATCAGCATATTTCAAACGGACAGCTTCATCTGCATTCATAGCATCGTTGATGACAGGGAGAATGATATCCAATGGTTCGTAAAGTGCCGGACCGTCGATGTTGATAGCGTTTTCAACTTCGTAAGAAGTCATGAAACGTTCGGTGGTACCAGGATAACCCCAAATCATGGTGTAATCATTTGGTTGATAACCCTTCAAGCTGATGGGGAGGTAATGTTTCGGGTGGAATGGAACATTGTCTTTGGAATATTTAGCTGGAGAGCCATCCGGAGCGGTGTAGATACGGAATACGGTGAAGTCGCCCGTGTGACGAGGCCACATCCAGTTGTCGGTGTCGCCGCCGAATTTGCCAACAGAGGAAGGAGGAGCACATACCAAACGTACATCTTCATAAGTGGTATAAATGAACATATAATATTCATTGCCTTCATAGAAAGGTTTTACCACAACTTTATAACGACCATCAGCAGAGTTGTTCTTTTGAAGGGTTTTGATGGCAGCTGCGATGAGTTTGTCTCTTTGTTCTTCTGTCATGTCAGGTTTAACTTCTGCCAAAACAGTAGCGGTAACATCTTCCATCCTTTCCAAGAAGTTAACATGGAAATTAGCAGGGAGTTCTTCTGCTTTGCTCATGGCATAGAAGCCATTGCTCAAATAGTCATGTTCTACCGTAGAGAGTTCTACTACAGAGGAGTAACCGCAGTGGTGGTTGGTGAACATCAAACCGTCGCGGGAAACCATTTCGCCCGTGCAGAAGCCGTCGCCTAATTGTACGATAGCATCTTTCAAAGAGGAATGATTGATGTCATAGAGTTGTTCTGGTGTCAGTTGGAGACCGAGGCGCTGCATGTCAGCGTAATTGTAGTTTTTGATAAACATCGGAAGCCACATGCCTTCATCCGGTGGATTGATAGCGAAGGTGGTGGCGCAGAATACTGTCAGTAAGGACAGCAAGAGACCTTTTTTAAAGTTTTTCATTGTGTGTTTTTTATTATAAAATTTATGATAATGAATTCAAAATGAGTGGGCCATTTGAAAATCAATGTGCATTAGACGCCGTCTCTTCGGTTTCACTACAATTTTTTTCATCTTTCTCGAAATCTTTTAAGATTCGCTTGCTGAAAATCAAAGTCATGAACACACCGACGGTGATGCAGGAATCTGCCACATTGAAGATGGCGGGGAAGAAATAGCTGCCGCCCCAAAGCGGAAATCCTTCAGGAATAGGGAAGAGTTTGACATAAATCATATCTACGACTCTACCATACAAAAAGGGCGCATAGCCGCCGCTTTCTGGAAAAAGCGAGGCCAATGCGAAAGGGGTGCTTTCGTTGAAAATGATGCCGTAAAAAAGACAGTCAATGATGTTGCCCAGGGCTCCCGCAATAATCAAACTGAAGACGGTGAGCATCAAGCCATCCAATTTGTCTTTTCGGATGAGCTTGTGCATGTACCAGCATAGGAAAATGACTAATACGATGCGGAAGAGGGTGAGCATCAGCTTGCCGAAATTCTCGCCGAAACTCAAACCGAACGCCATGCCCGGGTTCTCGATAAAGTACAAATTCAGCCAGTTTCCAAGTAAAGGAATATTTTGACCAAGGAGCATGTGAGTCTTAACCCAGATTTTCAGGGCTTGGTCTAAAATGATGAGAACGACAATGATAATGCCGGCAATCAGCGATAATTTTTTCTGTTTATTCAAAACGGACTATTTTTTGGAAGGTTGTGCACGTTTTGAATCTACATCCAAAGTGGCGTGAGGAACAATCTTGAGACGCTCTTTCGGAATGAGTTTGCCTGTAATCCGGTCAACACCGTAGGTTTTGTTCTCAATGCGCACCAGTGCTGCTTCCAAATTGTTGATGTATTTGTCCAAACGACCTGCTAGACGACTGTTTTCTTCCTTGGAAAGAACTTGGTTGCCGTCTTCGAGGTTTTTAAATGTGGGGGCGGTGTCCGTGGTGTCGTTGCCAACACCGCTGTATGCTTCCTGATAAACCTCCATGGCCTTTTGGGCTTCAGCAATTTTATTCAAGATGAGTTCCTTGAATTCAGCTAAGTCTTCGTCTGAATAGCGGTTTACAACTTTATCTGCCATAATGAATAAGTTTAGGGTTAAAAATGAGCCGCAAAGATATAATTTTTTTGTAAAACGCAGGCGTTATCTAATCAATTTCAAGATTTGCTGCTGATGTTTGCTGTTAGAGACCTTTAGCAAGTAAAATCCTTTGGCTACATTTAGCGGTAGATATAAAGTGTGCGCCCCGTCGGTCAAAATTTCTTGGTGTGCTCCTAGGAGCTTGCCGTCCATACCGTAAATTTCAAAGGTGTATTCGTCGGGTTCTTCGGTTTGCATTTTGAGGACAATCTGATCTTGGACCGGATTGTTTACGCGGGCCATGAATGCACAGGAACGGTCCGCGATGCCTACGCGCGCATTGAATTCCAAATCGACAATGACCGGCAGGTGGTCCGACTGGTTGTAGAGTGCATTCGCCACATTCGTCGGAATGCTGTTGTTAGCAGGCGAAGTGATGGACCCATTGAATCGATTGCCATCTTGCCCCAACGCATAATAGGTATTTGGTAAAACTTGCACCTCTTTGCTACCATAATATATATATGGGGAAACCAAGATGAAGTCGAAACGGTCGTCTAACCCCCCGGAGGCAAAACAACCCGCAGATTCGTAACTGTGGGTGGATTGCGTATGATAGGCGGCATATACGTGGTTGTTGTTCCATTCGCCTTCTTTGTCAATGGGGTCGTATAATCGATACAAGCTGTTGCTGTGGTTGATGAATTCCTGATATGCAGGTTCTGAAGCGCCATAGAGGTTGAAGTCGCCGGATACCACATAGTTGCCGGGTGCGCCTAAGGATTCGATTTTGTCCATGAGCCGCTGCGCCTGCGCATATCGGGCATTGGCATTGGCTTCCGAACTGCCGGCCTTTAGGTGCGCAATCCAAAAGGTGACGAAGATGGTGTCTCCCGTTGCCAAATCCGTGGAGTTGAGGTATAACGTGTAACCGTTGATGTCACGATAGGAGGTAGTAATGAAGTCCGATTTGTAAAGCGTTAACTTGCGACTGTCATAGTAAATCATGTTGGCGATATTCCCGCCAGAGTAGTTTGTGAGAGGCCCATGACGGTAGTAGTCAATGCCGTCTGTGTTGATGGCATTATTCAGCAATCGCTCAACATAGGTGAGACTGGTGCCCATTTCGCAAACGCAGAAGACATCCGGCATGACATGATGAAAAATCGTGCGGATGTTGGCGTCTTTGTTGGCCAAGTTGTTCGTGCTGGAATTGCAATCCGAGATGCCTGAATTGTCGGTGTAGTACATTAAGTTGTACTGCATCATTTTGATATGGTCTTGGCCTACTGCAATTTGTGCAAAAAGTAGCAATGCGAGCAAAGGTAGGTGATGGGTCGCGTGTCGTATCATAAAATCAGTTTATTTCCATTCAAAAGTCTTGACAATGTGCAGGGCATCTTCGCAAAGATAGTCGATGACGGGCTGGAGAGAGTCGTTGTTCGGCGTAAAGTTAAAGTATAATGTGCTTCTCAAAAAATGACTGCTGCTGTCGGTCATCCAAAATTGCAGCGGCGTGGCGACCTCCTTGCCTTTGATGTGATAGATTTGTCCCCAAAGACGAGCGTCGGGGTCTTTGATGATGTCGTATTCCACATCATCGGCTTTTTGGTAATGGAATTTCACCATGCGCTCTTCTTGAACGATTAGATTTCGCAAACTGTCGGCGCATGGGATGTGAAAATAGGTGAACTTGAAACTGGCATCTTCCTTGGGGTAGTTGATGTCCACCCAGTAGGAACCATCTTTTTGTTGTTGGATGGAGACTTTGGCTTCCTTGGATTTTTCAAAGGTAAAGGGAAGGGTGGTATCTACGCGTTCGTATTGGTGCTCGGGAAGATCTATGCGGAAATAGGCCTCGGGTTTTGGGGCGATGTCTTTTTGTCCGCGGTGGCAAGCGGCGCAAAGGACTGCCAAAAACAGTCCGCAGCAGAGGAAGATGCGATATCTCATAAGTATTTTATACAATAATATTATAAGTAGTTCTTTAAGTTCTTGTTTTTGCTGTTGACGCGCAGCCGCTTGAGCGCGCGTTCTTTGAGCTGGCGTACCCGCTCGCGGGAAAGTCCCATCAAATCGCCAATCTCATCCAAGGTGTGCTCGTGATGGGTCTCAATGCCGTAAAAGAGCTTGAGTACTTCACGCTCTTTGTCGGGAAGGATTTCCAACACGTTGTGAATTTCGGCAGATAGCGACTCCTTCATCAGAATCTTGTCCGTATCTTCGTCATTATCATGCACGAAGATATCTACAAAACGCGTTTCCTCGTTCGGACTAATCGGAGAATCAATGGATTGCGGATGGTTGTTCATCTTCATAATCTCCGATACTTTGTAAACCGGCAAGTCGATGGCTTCTGCAATTTCTTCTACCGTAGGAATGCGTTTCAATTGTTGCTCTAAGCGGGCGGTTTCTTTTTTGATTTTGTTGATGACGCCGACTTGGTTCAAGGGCAGTCGCACAATTCTAGATTGGTCGGCGATAGCTTGGAGTATGGACTGGCGAATCCACCAAACGGCATAGGAGATAAACTTGAATCCGCGGGTTGCATCGAAGCGTTTGGCGGCTTTGATGAGCCCGACATTGCCCTCGTTGATGAGGTCTTGCAAGCTGATGCCTTGGTTTTGGTATTGCTTGGCGACGGATACGACAAAGCGCAGATTGGTGGTGGTGAGTCGGTTCAGTGCCTCCTCATCGCCCGCCTTGATTTTCCGTGCCAACTCGACCTCCTCTTCAGCAGTGATCATCTGCTCTTTCCCGATATCGGCCAGATACCGTTCCAGGGAGGCGGAATCACGATTGGTGATGGATTTAGAAATTTTCAGTTGTCTCATATTTATTTATTCATAATGTTAGTAAAAAAGACTAAATAGGTCTTACTCTTTTTCAATCAATTCGGTTGTACCTTTGTCGTTGAGTAAAGTTACATTTTTAATAATTTTTTCCTTGTTGCGGATGACGGCCACGCGGACCACGTCGCCTGGGGACTTGGTCTTTAAGACGCCGCGAACTTCCGCCAAGCTGTTGACTGGGATTTTGTCGATGTGGGTGATGACATCGCCTTCCATCAAGTTGTTTTGCGCTGCTGCACCATCCTCTTCCACTTCGGCCACATAGATGCCTTTGACGTCATCCAAGTTGTACTGTTTTGCGGTTGCCGCATCGATTTCCATAATGGCAATGCCCAAGAAGGCGCGTTGCACTTGACCGTATTTTTGCAAATCCAGGTATATTTTCTTCACAATGTTGGAAGGGATGGCGAAGGAGTATCCTGTGTAGTATCCGTTGCCAGAAGCGATGGCTGTGTTGATGCCGACCAGTTTGCCGGAGGCATTGACCAAGGCGCCGCCGGAGTTGCCAGAATTGACGGCAGCGTCCGTCTGCAAGTAGGATTCTTCGGTTTTGCTGTGCCCCGGGATGTCCAGTTGTCTGGCTTTTGCACTGATGATGCCGGCCGTCACGGTGGAGGTCAGGTTCATCGGGTTTCCTACAGCCAAGACCCACTCTCCAATGCGCACCGAATCGGAATTGGCGAAGGTGAGGTAGGGCAGGTCTTCCGCGTCGATTTTGATTAACGCCAAGTCGGCAGTGGGGTCGGTGCCCACAATCGTGCCATTGAACTCGCGCTTGTCATTGAGGGTGATGGTGGCCTTTACAGCATCCTCCACCACATGGTTGTTGGTGATGATGTAGCCGTCAGGAGAAACAATGACCCCGGAGCCGGCGGCCTGCACAGGATACATGCTTGGCGCCATTCCGAAGAAATTCTCCCAAATGGTGCCGCCGAAAAAGTCATCCCATGCAGCGTTTTTTTGCATAAATTCCGTTTTAATATACACAACGGCATTGACAGATTGCTCGGCCGCAGTGGTCAAATCAACATATCTGGTAGCATTAGTAGCGGTTTGCGCATACCCTGAAGAAGAGATTGTGAGTGATGTTAATACGCTCATTGACAATAAAATAAAGAAAGTTTTTGCCTTCATAACAATAGTATTTATAATTCCTTAAATTATTTATATAACCAATGCATAACGCATAATGCTAAAAAAAATTGCGATAGGTGTAAAGTATATAAATTTTTTTTTTATTTTTGCCGCCCCAAAAGTAATAACTAAAAAACAACAAAAAATGTACGCAATTGTAGAAATAGCCGGGCAACAATTCAAGATTGAAAAAGATCGCAAGGTCTATGTTCAACGCCTCAAGGCTGAAGAAGGTTCACAGGTTAAATTCGACCGTGTGATGTTATTGGATAACGACGGTGATGTAAAAGTGGGAACTCCTATCGTAAATGGTGCAGCAGTTACCGCTACCGTTAACAAACACCTCAAAGGTGACAAAGTTCTTGTTTTCAAGAAGAAAAGAAGAAAAGGCTATCAAAAATTGAACGGTCATCGTCAAAGTTTGACCCAAATCACAATTAATGATATTACCTTATAATATTTATTAACGATTAAAAAATAAAAAGATATGGCACATAAAAAAGGTGTCGGTAGTTCAGAGAACGGCCGCGAGTCACATAGCAAAAGATTAGGTTTGAAGATTTTTGGTGGTCAATTCGCCAAAGCTGGTAACATTATCGTTCGCCAAAGAGGCACTGTTCATTATCCAGGCCAAAATGTAGGTATGGGTAAAGATCATACACTCTATGCTCTTTGTGATGGTATTGTTAACTTCAGAAAAACCTACAAAGATAAATCATTTGTATCCGTTGTTCCGCAAGAATAAGGATAAAGGTGATATTTTGTTCATAATGTTTGATTTAAGATAGCCGCTCTCCCAGAGCGGCTTTCTTTTTTTATATGCGCTAATGAACGATTTGGGCACTGCAAACTCATATTATTTTTGTATCTTTGCCCGCTTTATTATAACCTTTTATGATTAAATACGAAGATCTTGTTAAACACTTGAAAAACAGAGAGTTCGCACCCGTATATCTGCTCATGGGCGAGGAACCTTTCTATATTGATCAATTATGCAAGTTCTTTGAGAATAAGGTGATAGATGAAGCCGATCGCGACTTTAACCAAGTCGTGCTGTATGGCAAGGATACTACCCCTGCGGATGTCGTCGCCAATGCCAAGCAATACCCCTTCGGCAGCCAATACCGTTTGGTCATCCTCAAAGAAGCAAAGGACCTCTCCGATTTTGAACTGATTGCCAACTATGCTCAAAATCCAATGCCTTCTACGATTTTGGTGATTTGCCACAAATATGGTGACCTCAAAAAAGTGAAACCCTTTGAAAAACATGGTGTGATTTTCAAGTCTGAAGGCGTGCGCGATTACGACCTTTCCAAATGGATTGATAAACAGGCCGCCTTCTTCCATTTCCAATTGGATGAATCTACCGCAAATCTCTTGGCAGAACATATCGGTAACGACTTGTCCCGCATTTTCAAGGAGTTTGAAAAATTGCGCATGCTCCTGCCGCCTAATAGCCGCATTACGCCCGATGTGGTGGAAAACTATATCGGCATTAGCAAGGAGTACAACTTCTTCGAACTCTCCGATGCGCTGGCTATGCGCAATGTATCTAAATCGTACAAGATTATGCTCAATTTTGTGAAATATCAAAAAGAGCATCCCAATATCCAAACCATCAATCAACTTTTCAAGTTTTATCATGGTATGCTTCGCTACCATCTGTTGGCGGATAAGAGTCTGACAGCACAGCAAGTGTGCTTTGGCTCCAAAAGTGCTTACTACCTGAAAAAACTGACAGGGTATGCCAATAGACACACAGTACCGCAATTGATCAACATTGTTTCTATTTTGCGGGAATATGACGCCAAGGCCAAGGGCGTTGATACGGAGTGCTCCCCAGAAGAACTCCTTAAAGAAATGATTTTTAAGATAATACATTAATAAAACGCATTTTTACAACAATGGAATTAGCCACTAAATACGATCCTTCCGCAGTGGAAGACAAATGGTACAAATATTGGACAGACCATCGTATGTTCCACTCTGAACCGAATACCAAACCTGCTTACACCATCGTTATCCCACCGCCAAATGTCACGGGCGTGCTGCACATGGGCCACATGCTCAACAATACGATACAAGACGTGCTTATTCGTCGCGCGCGCATGAACGGTTTCAATGCCGTTTGGGTACCGGGCACCGACCATGCTTCTATCGCTACAGAAGCTAAGGTGGTCAACTTTTTGAAAGAAAAAGGTATTGACAAAAAAGATCTTACCCGTGAGCAATTCTTGGAATATGCTTGGCAGTGGAAAGAGAAACATGGCGGCATCATCCTTCAGCAACTTCGCAAACTCGGCGCTTCCTGCGATTGGGACCGCACCAAGTTCACGATGGATGCCGATCTCTCTGAAGCCGTTATCGATATTTTTGTTGACCTTTACAATAAAGGCAAAATCTATCGCGGCGTGCGTATGGTCAACTGGGACCCGAAAGCCCTGACCGCCGTTTCTGATGAAGAGGTGGTTTACAAGGAACTGCAATCTAAACTCTACTATGTTCGCTATCAAATCGAAGGCGAACCAGGCGAATATATCACGATCGCAACCACGCGTCCGGAAACCATCCTCGGAGATACGGCTATCTGCATGCATCCTGATGATGAACGCTATGCGAAGTATAAAGGCAAACGCGCTATTGTTCCTATCGTGAACCGCTCTATCCCTTTGATTTACGATGAATATGTGGAACGCGAATTCGGCACGGGCGCCCTCAAGATTACGCCAGCACATGATATCAACGACTATAATCTCGGTATCAAGCATCATCTTGAAACAATCAACATCTTCAATGACAATGGCACTTTGAGCGAAAATGCCGGCTTCTTGGTGGGCATGGACCGCTTTGAAGCTCGCAAGGCCATACTTCCGTTGCTGGAAGAAGCTGGTAGTCTTGTGAAGATTGAAGATTATGTGAATAAGGTCGGCTTCTCCGAAAGAACAAATGAGGTTATTGAACCGAAATTGTCTATGCAATGGTTCTGCAAAATGGGCGAAATGGCAAAACACGCCCTTGATGAGGTCATGAACAATGATATCAAGTTCTACCCTGATAAATTCAAAAACACTTACGCTCACTGGATGGAGAATGTGAAGGATTGGTGTATCAGCCGCCAATTGTGGTGGGGCCACCGTATTCCTGCATTCTACCTCCCGAATCATGAGTTTGTAGTGGCTCACAATATTGACGAAGCCCTCAATATTGCAAAACAGAAGTTCCCAGAACTCAACCTCACCAAGGATGACATCCGCCAAGATGAAGATGTTATGGATACCTGGTTCTCTTCATGGTTGTGGCCGCTTTCTGTGTTTGATGGTATTCGTCATCCCGATAATCCAGAAATCAATTACTACTATCCGACATCCGCATTGATTACGGCTCCGGATATCATTTTCTTCTGGGTGGCTCGTATGATTATGGCCGGTTTGGAATGGCGCGGCACGATTCCGTTCAAAGATGTCTATTTCACCGGTACGGTGCGCGACAAGCTCCACCGCAAAATGTCCAAGTCGCTCGGCAACTCCCCAGACCCCATTATGTTGATGGAAAAATATGGCGCCGACGGCGTGCGCTTCGGTATGCTGGTGACTTCCCCCGCCGGAAACGATTTGCTGTTTGATGAATCACTTTGCGAACAAGGCCGTAACTTCAGCAACAAGCTGTGGAACGCCTTCCGCTTGGTTAAAGGTTGGGAAATCGATGCCAATGGCGAACAACCGCTGCACACACAAGTGGCTATCGCTTGGATGAAACAACGTATCCAAGAAGTGCTGGCCGGCATGGAAGAAGATTTCAAACGCTATCGTCTCTCCGAAGCGCTGATGTCTGTTTACAAGTTGATTTGGGACGACTTCTGCTCCTGTTTCTTGGAAGTGGTGAAACCGCCTTATTTGAAACCAATAGATGGTAAGACTATCGAAGATATTACCGACATTTTCGAAACTCTGATGAAGATTTTACATCCGTTTATGCCGTTCATTACCGAAGAATTGTGGCATGAACTTCGCGAAAGAAAAGAGGGAGAATCCATCATGTTGGTTGAGATGCCGAAGGCGGTAGATGCTGTTGATCAAGACCTCTTGAACACGTTTGAAACCACGCGCAATGTCATTGAACAAATTCGTCACGTGCGCTCTGAAAAGAATATTGCCAACAAACACGCCCTCAAGTTGATGGTTCATCTGGCTCCTGAAAGGGCTCATGCGGGCATGGATGCTGTGATTTCCAAACTCGCCAATGTGGAAAGTATTGAGTATGTAGGCGAAGATGCCGAAGTCAATGGCGTTTCTTTCATTGAGCAGAATGTGAAATACGCAATTCCTGTCATAGGTTTGGTTAATGTGGAAGAAGAAGTGAAGAAATTGCAAGCTGACTTGAAATATGCCGAAGGATTTTTGCAAGGCGTTTTGAAGAAACTCTCCAATGAACGCTTTGTGAACAATGCTCCGCAAAATGTGGTGGATATCGAACGCAAAAAGCAAGCTGATGCCGAAGAAAAAATCCGCATGATCAAAGAACAACTCTCAAAGCTGCAATAATGAAAGCCACATTGCGTTATTTCATGTTGTTGGCCGTCTGCCTTATTCCGCTAACTTTTGTAGAAGGAATCAAGGAGCGTTTCCTGGTGGAGGTGGGCGTCTTTTTGGGCGTCACCGCCGCCTATTGGATTGGCTACGTACTCCTGGAAAAGAAGCGTAAAAAGATGCAGAACGACCAAGACACCCAATAATATGAAAAAGGCCATCTGCTATATTGTCGCTGCATTTTTTTGCATTTCGGGGTACGCCCAGAAGAATTCGGAGTTCCGAATCTGGGAGGACTCCTTGATTTCTTTGCGCGATGATGTGGTAAATGAACCTGATGAAACTGTTCGTCTGGCCCTGAACGAGGACTTTATGACGCTGTTGGAAGAGGTGCTCCAAATGCCCAATTCCTTTAAACACACATGGGATTCGGTGCAGAATTTCGCTGTGCTCGCCTCCCCCGATAACGTGTTTAAGATTTTCACTTGGTATGTCGTTAAAGCTGACCAATCCATAGAGAATTTTGGCTTTATACAAGTCTATAATGAGGCCCGTAAAAAATATGTGATTTTCCCGTTGTACGACAAAGGAGCAACGATGGATTATCCCAAAACTTCTATCGGCAATCACACGCGCTGGTACGGAGCCGTGTATTACAAATTGGTGCCCCTAAAGGAGAAAACATTCACCTACTATACTTTGTTGGGATGGAATGGCAATAATTTGTTTTCTAACCAGAAAGTGATTGAGATTTTGCATTTTAATAAGGATATGACGCCGATTTTTGGCGCCAAGGTCTTTAAGGGCTATACGGAACGCGTGAGTCGTGTGATTTTCGAGTACTCCAAAAATGCCAATATGCATCTCAACTATGAAGACCAACAGTATGAGGTCAGCACGGGCAAATACAATCCCAAAACACGCCAAATGGAATACCGGCGTTTTGATAGTCCAATGATTATCTTCGATGAACTGATTCCTATGGAAGAGGGCATGGGCGCCATTGCCGCCTATATGGTGCCGGAATCCAGTTTGAATCAGGGTTTTGTTGAAGAAGATGGCCGTTGGGTATTTATGAAAAATGTGCGCGGTTCTAACCCTGACAGGGTACGACCCGATTATGAATACAAACCAAGACAAATATACAATCCTAATCAACACTGATATGAGTTCTATGCTGTATCCGTTCCTTTTCGAACCGATTTTGAAAGAAAAAATATGGGGCAGCACCCGTTTGCAAACTGTTTTAGACCATGACTTGGCCGATATGGAGCATTGTGGCGAAAGCTGGGAAATATCGGGCTTGGTAGGCGACGAGTCCGTAGTGACGAATGGCTTTCTAGCAGAGAATAACCTCAATGAACTAATTGAAATCTACTTGACCGACTTGGTCGGCGAGCAGAACTATGAAAAATATGGTCTTGGCTTTCCCTTGCTGATTAAGTACATTGATGCGCAAGATAATCTTTCTGTGCAAGTACACCCTGATGATGAACTCGCACAGCGCAAGTATGGGCAGAATGGGAAAACTGAGATGTGGCATGTCATCGATGCGGAGCCCGGCAGCGGTCTTTTCATCGGCTTCAACAGAAAAATAACGCAAGAACAGTATAAAGAGGCCGTAACTTCTGGCTCGCTGGTGAATTTGTTGCAATTCTATCCCGTTCAACCGGGCGACACTTTTATGATCCCCGCAGGCGTTGTCCATGCTATTGGCAAAGGCGTTCTGCTGGCTGAAATCCAGCAACCGTCGGATGTGACATTCCGTATCTTTGACTGGAACCGGGTGGATGAAGATGGCAATGCTCGAGAACTGCACACCGAAGAAGCCTTCGAAGCCATTCGCTATGAAGAGAATTTCGGCCAGTTCAAGGTCGAGTACCAACCTACTTTGAACCAAACGGTGCCTTTGGTACACTCGCCTTATTTCAACACCAATTTGATAGAATTTGACCAGCAAGTGGATAAGTCTTTTGCTGAGATTGACTCTTTCGTTATCTACATGTGCTTGGAAGGTTATATGCATTTGGAATATAAGGACGAACACTTGGTGCTGCGAACGGGTGATGTGGTGTTGGTTCCTGCCGATTTGGACAGCATCCGTTTGGTCCCTGCAGTAAAGTCTAAAATGTTGGAGATATATTGCTAATGGCTTCTTTCCAATTCAAGAAGTTTGCTTTGCAGCACGATAGAAGTACGATGAAAATAGGTACGGATGCGGTGCTGTTGGCAGCACTTGCCGATGTTGGCAAGGCACAGTCGCTGTTAGATGTCGGCTGTGGCTGCGGTGTGATTGCCTTCTGCCTGGCGCAGAAATTGGCCTATTTCACGCAAACTGCCACTATCTATGGTATTGATCCGGATGCCAATTCGATTGAAGAAGCGCAACAGAATGCACAAACTTTTCCGCTGCTGCCGACCGCTAATTTTCGCTTTATGCAATCTCCCCTGCAAGCATTCGCTCAAGTCCATCCCGCCCATTCTTTCGATTTGATAGTCTCCAATCCTCCTTTCTTCGGTAATGATTTGAAGCCGACGAATCGAGCCCGCCTCAAAAGCAAGCATCGAGACGAGCAACTCTCTTTCCCAGAACTTATGGATGGCGTGTTGAAACTGCTATCGCCACAGGGGCGCTTTGCCCTTATTTTACCCAAAACCGAAGGAGCGGAGTTTCATGCGTTGGCGTTGGAACACGGCCTGTTTTGCAGTAGTCGCATTTCCATTCAGCCAACGGTGCAAAAACCCGTACATCGGGTAGTTCAAGAGTTTAGACTAACGCCTGTCTCGGAATGCAAGGAGCAGGTGCTCATTATTAGAGGTACGGACAATGCCTATACCGAAGCGTACCGGCAGCTGACCAAAGCGTTTTTGCTGTAGGACGATTTAATTTCTATTGTTATTGTCATCTTGCTCCCACAGGTCATATCTCTGGTCCTCGTTTTATCAATAATTATCAGATAGATCCATCGGGTGCAAAAGCGCTGTGTTCACCAGAAGGCTTATCCGGCGATTTGTCTGGCAGATTTAGTTTTTGGTTTCCTGTTGCTGCTTTACCAACTGTCCGCATGCAGCTGCAATGTCTTGTCCTTTGCTTTGACGTACATTGACAACCATATTGCAGTTTTTGAGATATTCAATAAACTCTTCGCGTTGGTTAGGGTAGGAACGATGATAGATACCATCTTCTGTTTCATTGTATTCAATGATGTTGATTTTGACAGGGAATGGACGACAGTATCGAGCCAACTTTTCAGCGGCTTGTCGCGTGTCGTTCACCTTGCTCAGCAACAGGTATTCGAATGTGATGCGTTGGCCGGTTTTTTGATGATAGTAGAGCAGGGCGGCCTGCAAGTCGTGCAGACTGTTACGCTCTGTGACGGGCATGATGACCTCACGTATGGCGGGTTCTGCACTGTGTAGGGACACTGCCAGCCCGCAGGGGAAGTTGCGGTCGGCTAACTTTTTGATGCCTTTGATAACCCCGGCTGTGGAAAGCGTGATGCGTGTAGGCGACAACCCAAATCCGTCTTTGGCAGTGATTTTGTCAATGGCGGTCATTACATTGTCGAAGTTGAGCAACGGCTCGCCCATGCCCATAAACACGATGTTGGTGATGCCGTCGCCATACAACTCTTGAGCCCGGCGGCTCATCAGCACAAACTCATCTACGATTTCGCGGTAGTGCAGGTTGCGGATAAAGCCCATCGTCCCTGTGGCACAGAACGAGCAGCGCAACGGACAGCCCACTTGCGATGAGATGCAGGCGGTGACGCGCTCGCCCGAAGGAATGAGCACCCCTTCTACCATCTTCCCATCTTCGTAGCGGAAGGCGAACTTGGCCGTCTTGTCTTTGCTATGTGCCTCTTGCGCTATGCTGGCGCGATAGAAGGTGTAGTGCGCGGCTAATTGAGCTCGCAATGCTGCTGAAACATTGGTCATCTCCTCAAAATTGCCTACCCCCTTTTGCCATAACCAGGCCCAAATCTGCTTGGCACGGAATTTTTTTTCATTGATGGAAAGGAGGAACTCCTCTAACTCTTCGTAGTTGATGTGTCTGATATCGGTCATATTGAGTTGTTTTTGCTAGTGAATGAATTATTTTTTTCCTTAAATGGAGAAATTTTCAAAAGATATTTTAGGATTGTTCGATGTGCTTTAGAATGACATTTACCATGGGATACTTCTCTTGGATGTGGCGTGCGGTCTGTTCGGCAAAGAAGACGGAACGATGCTGCCCGCCGGTGCAGCCGAAACTGAGCATCAGATGGTCGAAATGGCGCTCCAAATAGTTGTCAATAGACTGCTCGGCGATGGCGAAGACGTGCTTTTCAAACTCATGTACGGCAGGGTATTGCCTTAGGTATTCGATTACGCAGGCATCCTTGCCCGTGAAAGTTTTGTACTGCGGTTCGCGACCCGGATTGGGCAGGGCGCGGCAGTCAAACACGAAACCGCCGCCATTCGGCGATGGGTCGTTGGGTATGGCTTTCTTGAAGGAGAAACTCTGCACCCGTACGGTCAGCGTGCTGCCAGGAAGGTAGGGCTTTACGAAGTCGGAAGCCATGATGTCGCGGAGTACGCGCGTCAGCTCTGGCAGGACAATCGGCATAGTGAGGTTGTCGAGCAGGTTGGTAAGGTTACGCACGGCAAACGGAATGCTCTGCAAGAAGTGGGTCTTGCGTTCAAAGTAACCGCGGTACCCGTAGGTGCCCATGGATTGCAGGATGCGGATGAGCACAAATCCCTGAAAGTAGGACAGGAATGCCTGACGATCTACTTCGATAAGTTCGCCAAGGGCATCCAAGTAGGCGTTCAGCACATGCTCGCGGAAGACCGGAGACAAGTCGGCACGGGCATTGTAAAGCAAAGAGGCAACATCATACTGCAAGGCACCCTTGCGGCCGCCCTGATAGTCGATGAAATAGACATCGTCGTTATGAATCATGATGTTGCGCGCTTGAAAGTCGCGATAAAGAAAGTATTCGCTGTCGGCGGAGAGCAGGTATTCTATCAGCGTGTTAAAGTCATCTTCCAGCAATTGTTCGTTAAATGGAACATTGACCAGCTTGAGGAAATAGTATTTGAAGTAGTTGAGGTCCCATTGCATGGATTGCCGGTCGAAGGCGGCGCGAGGATAGGCCACAGAAAAATCGATGCCCTCCTTGCCTGAAAGCTGGAGGCGGGGTAGGGCGCGCGCCACCATGTCGTAGTAGCGGGTGACGGCTTCGGTGGGCGTGCCGTCCGGACGGTTGGCGCAGAGGAAGTCGTAAAGCGTCGTGCTGCCGAGGTCCGTTTCTATGTAGTGTTGGTTGTCAGGAGCTACGGCAATGAGTTCCGGCACATTGAAATGCTTTTTGGTAAAGAAACGAGTATAGGAGAAAAAGGCCATGTTCTCATCCACATCGTCATTGTATGCTCCGATAAGAGTCTTGCCGTCATCTAAGGTGATGCGGTAGTATTTGCGATGCGAACCCGACTGCGCCAAACTGAGCGGCTCACAACGGGATACGGATTGATGGACTTGTTCCTGAGCCAATTGCGACAGGATGTGTATAGAATTTTCTACTTTTGGTTCTGACATAATGGCGGTTCATTAAGAAACGGCAAACATACATAAAAATAGTGAATCCCTTCAACCGTATTGACATACTTGAATGAGATAATTAGCCGAACTCAACTTAACCGCTCACTACTGCAATAATAATCACAATCAATATTACAAAAAAGATAAATCCCAGCACAGCCTCCCATAGCTGATTTGTTTTAGTTGATATGTCTGTGTCGTTTGAAACTCCCATTCTCAAAGGTGTAGTGTTTGTTCAAGTAATTCCACAAAGCATCCTCAAAAGCCTGTATGTCGTATTGAACAAACATTTTTCTATAGTCATCCAAGGTCTTGAATTGCTCTGACAGTATCTCTAGTTCGTGTATAGAATGCTCTGACAAATTCCGCCATTTCGCATCCTCCTTTATATCGGATTTAGGTGCAACACTTTGGTAATAATTGATAAGTGAGGCAAATCTGTATGTGGTGGTTCCAAAGGATCTGACTCCCAGACGATCTTCGTCTTCAAACGCCACATATTTTGGGAGGTTTCCGCCGGATAGTTCATCCATTAAAGAAAATAAAACAGAATGAATGGGACAGAATGGGACCTTTGCTTTTGGGAGAGACGTATTTGGTGGGCATGGCTCTCCCAAAATGCTTTCTACAGGTTGCGGATCTGTATTGAGAAACAAATTCGGGAGAAAGCTGCTGTGAACAAAGTCGAAATCAGATTCAAAATCAATATCAAGATCTATCATGGTTTTCAATAATTTAGTTAAATGATATGGCAAAAATACTTCTATTCTCAAGCATTTGCGGCTGCAAAACCACATTAAAAGCCATGTTTAGAGAAACAGGATTTTGGCAATTTTATTAACAAAATTTGTTGATAAAGGTGGAAAATCTGAGAAAAAATACTATTTCCCGAAATTTCACAGTGGATTGACGAGAATATGCTGAAAAAATAAATTGGGGTGTAAATTGGGGGGTAATGGCAAACAAAAAAGGAGTTACATTGCTGTAACTCCTTGATTTTCTTGGCGCTCCCTCAAGGACTTGAACCTTGGACCCTCTGATTAACAGACTAATAAACTTTACTTCTTATCGCTCCCTGCAATAG
>JAKSMD010000140.1 GCA_024400815.1 Bacteroidales bacterium
TCGCCTTTCCTGGCCGTACCTTTGAGGAGGCGGGAGAAAATGAGGTCATAGCCGTAGTCGTTGCCCACGGCGGTGAGGTAGGAGGTGTTGCAGTGCAGCGCCTCGGCATTCAACGGCGGGCGGTCAAAATAGAAACGGCCGGAGAGTTCGGCTGCCAGGTGCTGCGCATCGGCTGCACTGCCGCCATTGCCGCAGAAGTGGATCTTGCCGCCGTTGCGCAAAGAGTTGGTGATGATCGCGGCCGCAGACTCGATGCGGGTTAAGAATTCAGGATTATTTAATATCGCCTGTTTGGCGTTGATGCTGTCGGTGATAGATTGGGTAATTCTTTGGTTCATCAGCGTTGAAGTTAATGTTAATGTAAAAGTTAAAGTCCATTTATGGCTTCGGTCATCCGACCCCACGCATATTGTTTCTTCTCTGCCACTATATTTGCTTCAAAATCTGTCTGACGGTTATTCTGGAAGAAGTCGCACAAAGCACCTGCAATCTGTTTGGCATCGGGTTCCACCACATAACCGATTTTTCCGTCAGGCACAATTTCGGACAAGCCGCCCACATTGGTGACCAGCATGGATTTTTCAAAATGGAAAGCAATTTGAGTGACCCCGCTCTGCGTGGCCGTCTTATAGGGCTGCGTGATAATGTCCGCCGCATTGAAGTAGAGTTTCACGCGGTCGTTGGGAATGAAATCCGTGTGCAAGATAACTTTGTCGCGAATGCCCAGTTGATCGATGAGGTTTTGATAATGGGCTTCGTCTTCATAAAATTCCCCGGCCACGACCAACTTCACGGGCATCGTGCGCAGGCGCTCATCTGCAAAAGCATTCAAGAGCAAGTCCAAGCCTTTGTAGGCGCGAATAAAACCGAAAAAGAGAGCATATCTGGAATCTTTGTCCAGACCGAGTTCCGTCAGGGCTTGTTCGCGCGGCATCCTTTCTCCATAATGGTCATAAATAGGATGCGGAGCAAAGGTCTTCGGACAGTTGCGTTTATCAAACTTTTCGATGTCGTGGACGACGGATTCCGAAAGGGCGACAAAACCATCCACCGATTTCACGAAATATGGAGGAAAGATTTTATCCAAAATGTTGGGCTCGTGCGGAATCATATTGTGGACCAGTGCGACAACCTTGGATACTCCGTTCTTGCGGATTTTGCGGGCGATTGTCCCCATGCACGGAGCCATAAAAGACATCCAGTAGGCGAAAATCACGAGGTCGGCTTTCTTCTTGGCAATCTCGCGCCCCACTTTCAACCAGTTGAACGGATTGCAGGAGTTGACTCTCCTGACAATATTCAGGTTGTTGGGCGCTGGATCAGTGCTATACTGCGTTTTGCCTGGGAAAAGGAATCCAGGATACTGTAGTGTAAACGTATAGACTTCCACATCATGTCCGTTCTGCACATGCTCTTGGGCCAGTCTTTCGTTAAAAGCCGCCAATCCACCGCGATAAGGGTAGGCCGTTCCTACAATGATGATTTTCATAATCGTCTTTTAATAAAGAGGTGCAAAGATAGACAAAATTTTCGGAAACTACTTTACAAGCATCTTGGTCGTCCAACTGTTCTTGTCAGATTGGAAACGGCAAAGGTAGAGGCCTGTAGGAAGACTGCTGCAATCTAGTTCCACCAAGTTGAGGCCGGCATTCAGGGTGTGAAGCGGTTGGATGCGGACTACTTGTCCGGCCATATTGGTAAGTGTCAAATTTGCGTCGCAGACTTCATCCAATGAAAATTCCAAGATGGCTTTGTCGGATGCAGGATTAGGGTAGATGCTGCCTGGACGGAACGGGGTTCTTTCGGTCACGGAAACCGTGTTCTCCATTCGGGCATAATCGGCCATCATAGCCAAGTTATAGCGCGTAATATCCGCATGATAAGCGTAATTGTTAGAATCAGCCACATCATGTTCGGTATGATAGGAAGTGGAGAAGGTATATTCGATGGCAAAAACCGATTTGAAATTGCGAGTAGCATACGCGTAGCTGTCGCTGGCGGAAGAATTGCCATTTTCGTAGTTGGCCGGAACAAACGGTTCAATATCGGTGTATTCACGACAGGTGGCAACTGCCTTTTCCAATACATCTAAAGCATTGTCATACCAATGAAGTGTTACGCGCCAATCGTCGTCAGGTTGATAAGAGACCATGTCGTTGTTGAGCATCACAGCGATATGCTCTTGCGCTTGGAGGCGTTCTTCGGCATCGTGGTGACCGCCAAAGAGGCCGAGTTCCTCACCATCGAATCCCATAAAGTATATGTTGCGGCGGAACTCCGTAGGATGCTGGTGGAGCACCCGCGCAATCTCAACCATCACGGCAATGCCGGAAGCATTGTCATCGGCCCCGGGAGCCAGCGTTTGCAACTGATAATATGAGTCTAAGGAGATGGCGTCCAAATGGGCACCCATGATGACCAATGAGTCATCTATCGGATTTTGGCTATTCAAAACGCCTTTTACATTGTAAAACCAAGCATTATAATTGCCGACCAACCAATTGTAGCCCTCCAAATAAAAAGAGTCTATTTCGGCTGTGACGCCATAGTTCTCCAGTCTATGCTGGATATATTCCGCCACCTGCTTATTGCCGCCCTCGCGTAGGGCATAGCGACTTCCGAAGTTCTGCAGATCCAAAACAGTCTGGTGCAAACTGTCGGCATTAATTTCGTCAAGCAGGATATTCAAAGATTCGTTAGATTGAGCAAAAACTGCCGTTGATAGCAACAGCATAGAGATAAAAGAGAATAATAATTTTTTCATCACGGATATAGTTTGAAGTTTCGGTGGCAAAAATAGGGAAAATAATTAGATTATGAAGATGCGACCATGCATTTGGCAGAAAGCATGAAAATAAAAAACTTCCACATCATGTCCGTTTTTGACATACTCTTGGGACAGTCTTTCGTTAAAAGCCGCCAATCCACCGCGATAAGGATAAGCCATTCCTACAATGATGATTTTCATAATTGTCGTTTTATAAAGAGGTGCAATGATACACAATGATTTTGGGTCCCAATGTACTGGCTGACTCATAATAAAAGAGACCGCTGCCAATTGACAGCGGTCTCTTTAAAGTCAGTTCATACAAAGACTAATCTTCGTTCATGAATTCAGATTCGGCATTGCTGTGGTTAGCATTTACATTAGAAGCGTCCTCGTTAAAATCATCATTGAGCACATATTTATCCCCTTTTCTATAGGATCTGAGGAATTGAGACATTTTATCACGGGGAGCCACAAAATTGAATTGAGCATCATTGCGCAAATCGCTAAAGACGGCAGTCGGTTCCCACTTGACTTTGACCTGCTTGATGTTGATTGCTGAATTGAATTCTTCAAGAGAATTGGTAGGATTGGATTTCAACGAGACATAGAAGTTGCCCATCTCGCCCAATTGTACTTTTTGACCATTCAGGAGAGCATCACGAAGACCATCAACTGCCAGCGACAAAATGCCGATGACATCTGAACGGGAATAAAGACTACTGCGATTCGAAAGGTATTTGGCAAAATCAGTGAGTGTCATTACGCCATGATATTGTGCTTGGGCGTAAGCCTTGCGGACTTCGCTTTGTGCAATGGCAACATCTTCGGGATCCGGAGTCTGATTGGATTCTATAGCCGCTTGAATACGTGACTTGGCTTGGTTAATGGCAAATGAATTGGCGCTTGCATTGCGCATAAGAATTGTGTAATTGATCATAATAAAAAAATTTAAATGTTGATAAATAAAAAAATTGACGCCGGGAAATTTAGCCAACCAGTATGTGCACCTGCTGTTTGACGCTCATCGTCCCATTGTTTTCGAACGCAAAGATGGCAAAGACTCAAAGACTCAACGAATAAAATCCTGAGTCTCTGGAAAAAAATGAACGGATGAACTGCAACTCTCTAATAATCAATTTAAAAAAAATACATTTTAGGATAAAAAAATTTCTCTTTTCGGACTATATTGAGACTCAAACAATATAGTCTCTGTATAGTCTCTGTATAGTCTCCGTATAGTCTCTGTCACAAAGGACAAATGGAAGAAAATTTCAAATTCAACACCCAAATGAGCAAAAGCGACCAATCAAATCAATCGAACGACAGTCGCTTCTCACTCCCCGATGCCGACAGAATCATTATGGAATAACGGTGAAACCTATTGGGCATTAACTGACCGCACCGTGTCAACGAAGTCAATAAGAAATTTGATCTGTGGGATATATTATAAAGGTATATTTATTTTAGTATTCAAGATTAACATATTTATTACATTATAAAAATGGGCTGTAAAGGTTCATTTTGCACTAAAATCATAGTGTGGAGGCCCTGTATCTCGACATGACCTCATCTCAAGGGTTGACATGACCTCATCTCAAGGGTTGGCATGACC
>JAKSMD010000141.1 GCA_024400815.1 Bacteroidales bacterium
ATGCAAAAGATGAAAATGGGAAAGTAATATACCAAGAATCTGAAGAAAAAACAATTGATGATGTATGGAGGATGTCTATGCTCCAGCCTGCAGATAAGGAAGAACCAGTTGGTTATGCCACCCAAAAACCCGAAGCATTGTTAGAGCGCATTATCAAAGCCAGTAGCAATGAGGGTATGGTGGTGGCTGACTTCTTTGGCGGTAGCGGCGTGACGGCAGCCGTGGCTCACAAGTTGGGTCGCCGTTTTATCCACAACGATATTGGCATCAACAGCATACAGACTACCCGCGACCGACTGTTAGCCGCTGGAGCCAGCTTCGACATCAAGGAGGTGAAGGATGGCGTATCACTCTACCGCAATCCCATCCAGACCATGGAGAAACTGAAAAGTCTTATCCTCGGCTTGCGCAACGAGGACAAGCTCGACAAGTTCTGGGAGGGCAGCATCCACGACAGCCGCCATGGCATGATGCCCGTGTATCTGCCCAACCTGATGGATGGCACCACCCGACTGCTGGACCGTCCGCTGATGAACCGCATTCTGCATGAGGCCATGCCGGACTTGCCCACCGACGTGAAAAGAGTGGTGGTGTATTATATCGACATCACCGACAAGCAGGATATCGAGGCCTTTATCCGCGAGAACAACGATGCCTCATTGGCTGAAGTGGAACTGCGCGACTTGAAGCAGGTGCTGGACTATGTGGTGGTGGAAGACGAGGTGGGATACACATTATCGCAAACCAATGAAGGTCTTTTGCCTTGTTGGGAGGTGATTGTCAACAGTTTCCACAGCGACCGCGTATGTCGCAAAATTGACGAATACAACCACAAGGCCGAGGCGCAAGCCTTAGCCAAAGGCAAGACATCCAACCCTATCCGCATCAGCGAGGATGGCTTGGAAACCATAGAATGGATTTCTGTTGACTGCTCCACAGCCGAAAAATCCGCCACCTGGCATAGCGACAAGGAAATCAAGATCGACCGCCTGGGCTATGTGATAGAAGACGGCCGAAAAACCAATGTTTTTTTGGGATGGCTGCATCCGCTGCGACGAAAAGCCTTGTCGTCTAAAGATCAGGAATATCTGCGGTGACGAGACAATAATAGCCATTGAAGAGTGAACAAAAATGAATCGTCGGGAAAACGAAAAGCACTTCCGTCTCCGTCTCGAAGTGCTCGGTGAGCCACTGCCGCCACTCGGCGCGGTTGTTGGTGCGGAAGGTTTGCATTATATCAACATCCTCGTTTCCTTTTTGTATTGGGCGTAGCCTGGTTTGTTCTGCAACTGGCGTTTTTCCATCAACGGAATGCTGATGAACAGAAAGAGGCAAGTCATCGCAACGGGACCAACCAAATACCAAAGATGATTCGAGAATCCATTCACGGAAACGAACATAATCCAGATGCCCCACCACATCGAGATTTCCCCGAAGTAGTTGGGGTGACGACCGTGCTTCCACAGTCCGACCTTGCAAACCTCGCCCTTATGTTCCTTGGCGAAACGGTGGCGCTGGGTGTCTGCAATCAGCTGGATGGTGGCGGCGGCAAGGCAGACGGCAAAACCTAACCACATTGGTAGAGACGCGGCGCGCCACGTCTCTATGGACGAAATCAGGTCAATGGCTGGTAACATTGCCAAAAACACCACGATAGTCGGCATCATATTCAATCCGAAGAAATTGATGATTTGGAAGACAAACGGTTTCTGTTCGGTGCGGTATTTGGTGTAGCGCCAGTCTTCGGTATCGAGATTGCGGAAGGTGTAAGCCCAGTTGCCCGTCAGGCGAATGCCCCAGTACCACACGGCAATTAGCACCAATGCGCCTATCAGACCGATGTTGCCGCAATGGATGGCCCAGCACGTCAACATTACCGGGGGCAACACGCTCCAGTAGGGATCATATACAGATACGTTTTTGTAAAACATGCCGTACATCCAAACCCAGATGGTGGCGACAACATCGGCGATGAAGAGTGCCAAAAAGCTGTTGATGTTTTCAAAACTTAAGAATCGATAGGTTAAAAAACCAAGGCCTGCAGCCACAAAATAGATGGCTGCCAAAATGTAAAAACTTGCTTTGCGGGATGATGTAATGGTACTCATTTTGGTATTTTTTAATGATTTTTATTTCCTTATAGTAAAGATACTCTTGAGTTCTTGGTCGCTGAGTTGTCCAATCCAAGTTTCGCCCGAGGACACCGTCATATCGGCGAGGTGCTTTTTGTTTTGTATCATTTCGTTGATGCGTTCTTCAAAGGTGCTGCGTGTGATAAAGCGGTGAACCATCACGTTCTTGTCTTGCCCAATTCGATATGCTCTGTCTGTGGCTTGAGCCTCCACGGCGGGATTCCACCAAAGGTCGTAGTGAATGATGTGCGAGGCAGCGGTGAGGTTCAGTCCGGTGCCAGCAGACTTAATGGTCAAAATGAGGATACGCTCGTTTCGGTGATGTTGAAATTTGTCCACCATTTCGTTGCGTTCCTTGACCGAACATCCTCCGTGGTAGAACAGCGGTTCTTCACCATATCGTTCGGTAATCATTTGTTTCAGCAATTCACCCATTTCTGCGTATTGCGTGAATATCAGCACTTTTTCCTGACGTTCGTTGATGGAATCCAAAAGGTCCAAAAGCATCTCCGTTTTTCCGGAAGAGGAAGCATCCGCCTGGCCGTTTTTCAAATATTGAGCGGGGTGGTTGCAGATTTGCTTCAGCGATGTGAGAAGCCGCAAAACCAAGGCCGACCGCTTGAATTGTGTCTGATTGTCAGTGGCTTTGACTTTCTCGATTTCATTCAATGCCACCTGCAGTGTTTTTTCATAAAGCGCAGCTTGTGTGATCGTCAGAGTGCAATATTCGTTTCGTTCGATTTTGTCAGGAAGGTCATTGATGATGGTCTTGTCGGTTTTGAGACGGCGCATCATAAAGGGAGCTGTGATTTTTCTGAATTGCTGTGCGACAGCTTCGTCATTGTTGATTTGAATGGGTTTTCCAAACTCTTCATTGAAGTTCTTCAATGTCCCGAGCAGTCCTTTGTTGGTGAAATCCATAATGGACCAGAACTCGCTCAGTCGGTTTTCCACCGGCGTTCCGCTCATCGCAATTCGTACGGGGACTTTGAGCGTTTTCACGGCCTTGGTCTGTGCCGTGTCGCTGTTTTTAATATTTTGAGCTTCGTCAATAATAAGAGCGGACGGCTTCAGCTTTTTCAGTTCGGCAACGTCGCTTCGGAGAATCCCGTAGGTGGTCAGCAACACGTCGGATTGAGCATCTTTGATGTTTCGGGTCGGACCGTGGTAGATGAAACGCGACAAGTCAGGAGCGAAGCGCGTGATTTCGTTCTCCCAGTTGAAAAGCAGGGAGGTGGGAACTACGACGATTGCGGGTTTCTTTTCTGCGAGTGCGCCTTCCTGCTTCATTTTCAATAGCAATGTGATGACTTGCAGGGTTTTTCCCAATCCCATATCATCGGCAATAATGCTGCCCAATCCCAATTTGGCATTCCGATACATCCACCAATATCCCGTTTCCTGATAAGGACGGAGTTTGGCCTTGAGATGTTTGGGAAGTGCGACTTTCTGGATGTCGTTTATCTCCGCTATCTGTCTTTTGAGTGAATCGTCTAAGAACACCTTCTGACCATAAAATTCCTCAGATAATGCAATCTGCATCAGTCGGGCTTGAGAGAAATCCTTGGCATTTTCAATTTGATTCAAGATTTGTTCAATGTCCTTATCAGACAAATAAACATATTGGTCTTTGATTTTGACCAATTTGCCGGCGTTTCGGAATAGTTTTCGAAACTCGTTAAGGCTGATATGTTGGTCACCAATGGCAATTTGCCAATCGAAATCGAGTAGATTTTCCAAAGAGAAAAAGGATGTCGTACTATTGTCACCTGTTCCGTTGGACTTGATTTGCAGGGTGGCCTTGGGTCGCAGAATGTTGTTCAGCGACTTGGGCATCAATATCTTCACATCCATTATCCGAATGATGGGGAGGAGGTTGAAAAGAAAGTCGCTCAGTTGGTCGGCATTATAAAGGATGGCCTCTTTGGCTTCGGCATCAATGTAAGGACTGATTTGCGGGATGAACGGAGCTAAAGACA
>JAKSMD010000142.1 GCA_024400815.1 Bacteroidales bacterium
AACATTGAAGTCAATCCAAACTACACTCATAACCATTGTTTCCTAATATTTTAAACAAACGAAACAAACAAAAACGGTTGCATGACGATCGCAGCCGTTTTTCTGCTCTACTAAGAAATTCTCATGGGCATCACAAAGAATAGGGCATCGCTTGAGCCAACGGGTTCTACAACGCACACTGTTGTCGGCGAGGTGAATTTCATCCTCAACGAATCCGTCTTTACCTTGGAGATTACATTTGCCAAAAGGTTAACATCAAAACCTATATCAAATTGTTCTCCGCCATCCTTTGCTGCCTTGATAGCCACAGAATCGTCGTCAATTGCAACAGATAGCATTCCTTCCTTATAAGAGAGAATGGCTAGTCCGAAAGACTCCTTAATTTTCGAGGCGAGCTTTTGACAGGAAGCTTGTAACTCACTACGATTCACATCAAGGGTGAATGCAAAATCCGCTGGAATTATGCCATCAACATTTGGGTAGGTGAGATCATTCAAATAAGCTCTATAGCTAAAGAGATCGTTTTCAAAAGCAATGCGTTCCTTGGAAATTTTAATCTTGACTAATTCACCCGGCAAATGATTTCTGACGTAATTCAAGACACCAGGCAGCAAAACACTGCAGAAATCTTCTTTACAGGATGTCGCCTTAACGAAGGCTTTTCCACCTTGATGCCCATCGCAGCCAACAAAGCACAACTCGCCATCTGAAATTTTTAGATAAACACCATGCAAGCCATGCCGATCATATTCTTCAGAAATTAAACCTATTACCGAATCAATCGCTTCTTTCAATTCCTTTACGGAAACTTCAACAGATATGAAAAATTCCTCGTTTAGATAGTCACAGCGCTCATTGAGTTTCCATGACATTATATTGCCTGCAAAATCGCATTTCTCAAACACATCGTTTATTTCCATCACGTTAGAAACATTCCAACGGGAAATATCGCCATTGAATTTGCTCCCCATGAACATCCCCTGCATATTCGTCACATTGGAAACGTCCCAGCTGGAGATATCACCATCGAACTTGCTAAAGGCGAACATGTCGCACATATTCGTTACATTGGAAACATCCCAGCGAGAGATATCTCCCTTGAACTTGCTAAGCTTGAACATGCAACTCATATCCGTCACATTGGAAACATCAATATGGTTCAGGTCACATTTCTTTCCATATTTCGCTATTTCCCTCTCGATGATTTCCTTCAAATCATCATGGTCCTTAGCCACGATTGTTTCCAAAGATTCTGCTTTTGGGGACTCTTTTTCTACATTGGCTTTCTTTATATTTTCTTCACTGTTCACCCTGCCACAACAATCGACAGAAACGAATTCGTAACCCTCGTAATTAGAGCCTTCAAAGGTTTTTGCAAAATCGAAGCACGAAAGGTCATGGACAAGATCACCGCATTCATCCACTAGATCAATGCCATCGACACACAGCCGGTATTCGCCATTTTCCACTTTATTGTATAGAGATTCGCCGTCATCTTCAGTAGGCCAAACTTCTACGGGGAAAGACTCTTCTTTTCCGGTATCCTTATTCCTAAGCCTTAAGACGACAGGCTTTTTGCCATCACCGATTAAAGATCCGTAACAGGAATCAATAGTAAATTTGGTACCATAGACATCGGAATAATAAAAGAAATCTACTACTCTAAATTTACCGTCTTTAAAGTTCCCTTCCGCATAAAAATTGCCATTTTCCAGACGGTAATCTGTTAAGTTAATATCACAAGTCGCTTCCATCAGTTCCGGATTTACATCTCTGCAGGCCGATTTCAGCCAGTCAAACGACTCACTTTCTGCATCAAAGTCCACATCAGAACCATAGTCATTATCGTAATCCGTGTGGATGACATTGTCTTCCAGAACCATCGAATCATTAAACCAGTCATATTCTTCTTGACAGTAGTCGAAAAGTTTTTGGGCCATGGCATTTGACGGTTTCCCAGTCTTGGTCATGATCTTGATTTCAAAGAAAACTGCAGAGCTCATATTGATTCCCTATTTTGTTAAACACTTTTTGTCTGGACCCACATTTTTACTGTGCAGCCGCTTTCCACGACCGCAGAAAGGCGATGCTGACCATTTAAAAGATTTCCATTCTCGTCAATGAGCTATCCGTCTCGACGAGTCTCGAACGGGCCCTCCTTCATTCGGAGGGCTATTCTCACACCCAGAATTTTCTGATGGGACGGTTGTGACCATTGCGGTCCAGATATTTGCGGGCTATATCTGGAGTTATGTCCACAAGTTCACAATTCATAAGATGTTTGTGTCAAACGATAGGATTATTTCAGGTGCATTACGCAACGAATGGGCAAGTACATCGTCTTTTCGCAGGCATCAATGCGAACATCATCTGAACTTACGTTGGCGACATATGCACCATCGGAACCAAACTCGTTGATTGTCCAGAACATATTTTCGTGAAGTCCCTCGGAACCTTCATCCTCTGCACTGTCTCTGAAAATTTCATGGAGATCCAGGCACTGCTTTTCAGCATCGTGTAACATATCGTAAAAATCACCCTTGGAAGGGATTTTCCAGCCTACAGGTGCAATACCTTGATAAAGGGACGGGTTGTCACGACCTTGATCTACCGGAGAATTGTCGTCATTTTCCATAAAAACCTTGTCTTCCATGGACAACGCAATTTTATTCATTGCGGAAGGCATATTCATGGCAGTCGCCCAGGAGTATCCAATCACGCCGTAACGATCTTCAAGAACCATGGAACCGCTTCCATTTTTAGGATTGCCCCAGAAAGATTCCTGAGCCCAGCCGGACTGATAGCGCAGACTATTCACCATCCAAACCTGTCTACCAATCTTTACACAATAGTATTGTTGGCCGTCACGAGCATCAACAAAGGAGCCATACATGGTCTCACCAGCTTCACAGGGTTCCCACTTGATTCCATTTGCATCGGGAAGTATTTCTGCCTGCTGTTTTTTCTGCCAAGCAAGATACTTCAAGTACTTTTTAAGATGAGCAATTTCGTTACGATCAACGTGGCTCTTTTCATCCTTTCTATTAATTTCAATCAATTTTTTTGCGGTGGCATGCTTGTCATCCCAAACACCATACTTGTTTAAAGTGACGCAATAGCAAGCAGCACCTTTT
Organism: Bacteroidales bacterium; assembly: GCA_024400815.1. GTDB lineage: Bacteria > Bacteroidota > Bacteroidia > Bacteroidales > WCHB1-69 > F23-D06. The sequence goes on from JAKSMD010000142.1 coordinate 3,135, forward strand.
TTGCTGACTCCATTATCCAAGAGCCATTTGCAATATTCTTCCTTCATATCAGCCATTCTTTTATCTCCTTGTTTTATGGTTATTTTAACTTTCTATTTCAAATCCTTATGAACGCCATACTTGACGCACAGATACACAAACTGGTAAGTGCTCTGGGAACTGAGCTTTGCTGCCATTATCGGCATTGGCTGTGGGACACTCCATTCATCCTGCTTCAAGAATTTTTCCTGTTCTAGAAAGAAGACCATGCCATAGGTTTTCTTTAAATCCTCAGGTAAATTCTCGGGAACTGGCTTCAGGCCGTCACGACGGTCAACATATTCCTTGACAGCATCCATACCGTCATTATCGTCAGCACGCATGACAGCGGCAAAATACACCATCAGATCATTCATGGACTTAGGTTTCAACACTGCCATGGGATCTTTTTCACCGTCTCTGCAAGAATAGACAAAGGACCATTTCATGATATCCTGATCCTGGAAAGCAGCAAAGACTTCCGGATCGTCGTAGGTAATCTTATCCAGATCAACGCCGAACTTCTTGGCGCAGGATTCGATGAAAGTTTCCTCATTGGAATCCAGAATTCCGTTGTCGTAAAAATTTTGAGATTCGCTATCAAGCAGCCTACCACCGGCAAATTTATACCAGGATCTCATGGAAAAATCACCTGCACGTCCGGGAACACGAATTTCGGACTTGACATCGGCCTTAGCAAGCAACTCCTGAAGGACAATAGGCAAATGACCATAGTCCGCTACATGGATATCTGCACAAATTGCATTCTGCTCTTGATTGAAATGGGCAATGCCGGTATTGAATCCAAAAACATAGCCCTTGGATGTTTCAATCGTTTCGTTGGAATTGAAAAGATCCATAAGGGACTTTGATTCACCCT
>JAKSMD010000143.1 GCA_024400815.1 Bacteroidales bacterium
GAGATGACGTCATGTCGGAATTGAGTTGGCGTCACGATGGAGTTCCAATGTCCTCATGTCGGAGGGTGAGATGACCTCATGTTGAAGTCCGACTTGACTTGGCAAGTGTGTCAAGTTGAGCTCAACCTTTTGGTGTCCCCATAATTCTCAATTATCAATTTTCAATTTGACTTTTTGGAGTCCCCCCTCTACCTTTCTACTTCTCCACTTTTGAGACTTTGACTATTGACCTTGACTTTTTTGGAGTCCCTTATGTAATCTCCAAAAGTCTCGGGTAGGATTTAGCCAAACAAGCAACGTCATCAAGTGCTTCGGGATGTCCAAAAAGAAGGAAAGCCATCGCCAAACGATGATCGTGATGGGTTTGGAAAGAGCACAACTTTTGCGGACGTTCTGCCCTACCTCGAATGCGAAGTGTTCCATCTTCCAGTTCCATAATTTCTGCAAATGGGGCAAGTTGTTCCATCAAGGCAGACAATCGATTGGACTCCTTATAGATCAAATTGCCAACATGTAGAAAAGTAAAGTCGGCGGGCATCAAGCAAGCGACAGCAGAAAGCACGGGTACCACATCTGGATGGGCAGCCACATCCATCGTCAGGGACGGAATATTCATCTGCGGAGAAGCACTGACGCAAACGCCCTCTGGGGTTTCGATGCTCTCAACGCCCAACTTGTGGAACCATTGAGCAATAATAGAATCTCCTTGCGCTGAGAGCAACGACAAGTTGGGGAAAAGATACTTTTGTTGGGGGTGCAATGCAGCCATCGCATACCAGAACAGCGCAGCACTCCAATCCCCTATCATGCCCAATGGGGGCAATGCATTCGGCAATGGCGGCACCTCAACTTGCCAGGGTGCGCACACACGGGTAAGTTGCACATAGTCGGCAGAGCCAAAAAATTCAGGGGTGATTTGCAAGTGCTGTAATCCCAATTTAGGCGCAATCAACAGCAAGGCTGATGCGAACTGAGAACTGCGTCTGCAATCCATCGTCAGCTGTGCCGCGCGCAAAGGCTTTCCCTCAATGTGCCAACCCTCACCTGACGGTGCAATAGCGCCCCCAATAGCGGTCAGGACCTCCACCAACTCACGCATAGGGCGCTGCAACAATCGAGGCGTACCTGTCAAACACCACGAACCCGGTGTCACAGACAAAAGAGCCATCAGAAAGCGATAGGCAGCGCCGCAATCACAACAGTCTATTACGACTTCTCGATTGCCTAAATTTTCTCGCAAAATAGTCTGCAGGGCATTATGCACGACTTGCACGTCCGAACAGGCATCCGAATCAACAGAATAGACATTGGAATGCAGAACAAACTCCACCATCATCTGGCGAATTAAAATGCTCTTACTATTTGGCAAGGTTATTGTTTGAATCATGGCCGCAAAAATAGACTTTTTTATTATTTTTGCGCTGCGAAAAAAACTTTGGGTCAATTAATGTCGTGAGTGCTTATATCACGTCACAAGAAGACATCAACAACTCGGTTTTCAATTAGTTACAATAGAAGACACTATATATTCATGGACAACCAAATCAGAATGGGAGGTTTCAAAATATTGCCAGAAGGCGTCAAAAACCTCTTAATTATCAACGTTCTCGTTTTCTTAGCCACCTATGTTTTTCAGAAGACTGGCATCTGTGATTTAGAAAAATGGTTAGGGCTGCACTATTTTGGAGCCCCGGATTTCCACATTTGGCAGATTATCACCTACATGTTCATGCATGCCAATTTCGAGCACATATTCTTCAACATGTTCGCGTTGTGGATGTTCGGTTCGGCCATTGAAAACCACTGGGGAACAAAGCGTTTCCTCATCTACTACATCATCACAGGCATCGGTGCTGCTTTAGTACACTATGTCATCATCTTCTTTCAAATACATCCTACCATAGCCCTTTTCAATCAGTTTTTGGATAATCCATCTCTAGACACCTTCCGTTATTTAGTAGAAAACAATAAAGATGTGCGATTAAAAGACATGTTCGCCAACAATCTGCTGTGTCTGCAGCAGAACCCGGGATCGCTTGACGAGCTCGTCTATATCACCGCCAATGTCAAAGACCAGTTGTTGAACAGTTTCACCATCGTAGGGGCATCCGGTGCCGTTTACGGTTTGCTATTGGCATTCGGCATGTTATTTCCCAACGACCGCATCTACCTCTATTTCTTGCTTCCTATTAAAGCGAAATGGTTTGTCGTCATTTTTGGTGCCATTGAATTGATCACCGGTTTAACAGCCGTAGATGGCATCGCGCACTTTGCGCATTTGGGCGGCATGCTATTTGGCATCATCCTCATCCTACTCTGGCGTAAAACGGACCGCAACACGTACTATTATCATTATGATGATTACTACAACTCCAATGGAGACGATAATGACAGCGGGGTTGTTTCCAAGTTCCGGGCAAAGATGGCCGCACGTAAAGCGCAACGCACTAGCAGCGCAAGCAAATACTATGTCTCTTCCGAAAGTGGAAGACCGCTTAGCGATGAAGAATACAATGCACGCAAAGCGGACGAAAAGCTGCACATCGACGCTATTCTGGATAAAATTTCTGCAAAGGGTTACGACTCGCTTACGGCAGAAGAAAAAGATTTTCTATTTAAATATTCTCAGAAATAATGGCTATTAAGAAACTGGCATTTATTAAAAAGATTCTCAAATTCATCTTGATCGCGGCCACCATCGTAGCCACCGTCATGCTTCTATTATCAGCCCTGGCCAAATTCTTTCCGCCATCCCTATCCACTCTGGTCGCATACTGCGGATTGTTATTTCCATACCTATTGATAATAAATGCGATCACCATCCCTATTTGGTTGTTTTTGGACTACCGCTGGGCATTGCTTCCCGTGGTCGTCATCCTACTCAATGTCAACAACTTCGACCGTCATTTTCAACTCCGGGCACAAGACAAGCCCGAAACTTGCGCCAACTGCATCAAGGTGATGAGCTACAATGCCCGCGCCTTCAACATTTACCATGACAACTACAAATCCTTGAATCGCAAAGTCCTCAATTTCTTAGAAGAAGAAAAACCCGACATCTTTTGTGTTCAAGAGTACTGTTTTGACAAAAACAACAAGCGTGGACTCAACATCACCAAAGAAATATTGAAAGCCCTCGGACTGCCCGACAACAATCGTTCCTACAAGTTATTCTTACCCATAGAAAGTCGATACGGATACCAATACGGACTGGCCGTCTTCAGCAGTTATCGTATCGTCAACAGCGGCATTGTAGAGACCGAAGACAGTTCCTCCAACAAAGCGATGTTTGTTGACATCCGATACAACGGCGACACTTTGCGCATATACAATATACATTTGGCATCTTATCACATGGGCAACGAAGATTACGAGACCAGCAAGGCCATATTGCACAACGAGGTCGGCGATGACCCCGAAATCAATGAAAAGGCCAAGAAATTGCACCATAAAATTTCTGACACTTTCGTGCAACGCCAACATCAAGCCAAATGCATACGCATGCACATTGACACTTGCGAAACGCCGATGATTGTCTGCGGCGACTTCAACGACTCGCCCGCCTCCTTCAGCTATTATAAAATCGCACACGGGTTCAAAGACACCTTCCGCAGCAGCGGTAAAGGCACGGGCAAAACCTATCGTGGCGAAGCCGTCCCTGCCTTCCGTATTGACTACATCCTCCACGACCGGCAATACAACGATTTCGGGCACACCATCTGCACCCAAGTAGATGCCTCCGACCACTACCCCATCTATTCGTATATTTCCATCATTAACAAGAAATAATTTTACGCTATGAAAAAAAGAATCCTCGCCCTCGCGTTGACAGCAGTTATGCTCCTGTCAATCATCCCCTTCTCGGCAACGGCTGCCGAAATCGGCAAGATGCCGACGCAGAAGTCCTCCTGGGGGAAACCCGGAAGCTACACCAAC
>JAKSMD010000144.1 GCA_024400815.1 Bacteroidales bacterium
TATCTCCCGCCAATCCCATGTTTCTTTAGAATGTTCAACTTGTTCTGGTGTTAAAGCTGCATACATGGGTGATGGATTGGGCATGACCAATCGGACCTCCTGCTCGTATTCCCATTCCTTTGCTTTGGTTCGCCATTGGTAGTAGAATGATTGTTTATACCCACTGGGACGTTTTATGATATCCTGATATTGAACCTCTAACACAAGAGGTTGAATATAGATTTGACCAAACATTGGAGGAACGGATTCCAACACTTTGTCTATGTCCAGACCAATGCAGACACCTTTGTGATTGTAGCAGTAATGGCTCCACATTAGTATTGAATCATTGATTTTTGACAAACTGCATAACCATGTATCGTTGCGCAGATTGAGGGCATCGTTTTCTTCTTTTTCTATCCACCACTCTTGGGGAATCCATCCTTGCAACACGGATTTCGGCACGTTGGAATAGTCAAGCAATTTAGGATGACAATCGAACGGGTCGTTCAACTGTGATGCATTTGTGAATTGGAGTTTTTTGTTCCCAATCATATACGTTGCACCAACTATATCCAAATATTTATAAAGTATGCGTGCCATTTATTTTTATGTTTATTTGACAATTCATCAAGAATGGTAGAAAATCTAACACGCCTTTACTTCATCCCGTCCACCATCGCCATCAACTCCTCTATCTTCGACACTATGCGATGCTGCTCGGCAAGAGGAGGGAGTGGAATGAGCATATTGGGGAAGTCAGATAAATTAATTTTGTATGTATGCGTTCCACCACCCACTTTTACTTTATCAATCCAAGCATGACCTGCAGGAGAATTAATAAAAAAAACAATATAAGCATTCACATCTTTGTCTATAGGTCGCAAGAGCCCAAGACTTACAAATATGCTAAATTCGAAGTCCCAGTTGATTTCTATTGCTTTTCCGAGTGTTCCAATTCTGCAAACGAGAATGTCTCCTATTTGTGGTTGAATGCGTTCACATAATTTTCTATGCTCATTTTCAGAAACATATTTTATTTTGGTTAAATTCAATGTGCCAGACGAAATGTTTTGAACTGACAAAAAGGGGATTCCTTTTTCAACATAAGTTGGTGTTTTGTGCGTACCATCGCTAACTGTGGAAAGCAATTCTCCCAACCTTACCCACTCCCATCTTTCCGGAATTTCGAATGGTTTTTCTTCATCGGTGATGGGCGTGGTTTCGAGGTCTTTCTTTTTCAGTTTGCCGGCTTTTACTAATTGTTCTTTCTCCTTGCGGATTTGGGCGAGCAATGCGGAGGCGGGCTCATCGTTGGCATCCTGCGGCACGAGTTCGCCCTGTATGGCCTGCTGCAAGATGCTCTTCTTCAACGCTTCCGGCAAGGCCTCGTTCAACTGGTTCAACTTCTCCTGCGCCACGCCGTACTCCTCCACCAACGGCATCAACTCCTCTATCTTCGCAACAATACGGTGTTGCTCGGCGAGAGGGGGAAGAGGGATGAGCATTTTTGATAAAGTTTTTCCATTGCAATTCGGCTGCGCTGTTGCAATGGTTCCGTCTCTAAGTTGATCCCAATAAATTGAACTTTCCATAAAGGATTTTAAATATTGGGGAATGAGATTCTTACTGTATCTTGTTCTAATTAAGTACCCAGCATAAATAGCAGGATATGGGACTTTTTTTACTAAGAATGACTTCCCGACGGTTCCACCTGTTCTTGCAAAAAGAATGTCATTTTCTTCAAGAAGATAGGTGTCAATCTCATCAGCATTTATTTTACAATATGGTACAGAATTCCAGAGGACTTCGTTGTTTTGAATATCACTTATTCGAACCATTCGAATATCACCCGAAGTTTGCGCCGATGCGTTATATCCATATTGAATAGAAAAAGATAAATCTCCCCACCTGCACCACTCCCAACTTTCCGGAATCTCGAACGGTTTTTCCTCATCGCTAATCGGTGTGGTTTCGAGGTCTTTCTTTTTCAGTTTGCCGGCTTTCACTAATTGCTCTTTCTCCTTGCGGATGCGGGCGAGCAATGCGGAGGCAGGCTCGTCAGCCGCATCCTGAGGAATGAGCTTGCCCTGTATGGCGAGTTGGAGTATGGCGTTTTTCAGTTGTTTTCCTGTCATCTCACCTAAAATTTAATGCCCAACATTTCCTGTATTTTGCCCAAAGTGGCGTCAATCTTGTGGTCGAGTGCCTCGCGTTGTTGCCAGTAGTTGCGCAGCAGTTCGTCGGGCGGCAATACTTCTTCCTCGTCCTTCGGAAACTTGCACTGGTCGAAATTGCAGTCGAGGTCAAGCAGTTGCTGTGCCGTAAATACACGCGATTTCTCGCCCGTTTCGCCGCTCACAATTTCCTGACGATTGTTCCACCAGTCTTGTATGGGCTGGGTATGCTCCACCTTCATAGGTTTGGTCTTGCTGAAGTGTTTGTAGCCGTCAGGCATATCTAAGCGATAAAACCAAGTCTCTTTTGTGCAGAAGCCCTCGGCTGCGTCGTCGGCCTTTTCATTATTGAAGAAAAGGATGTTGGTGGCGATGCTGGTGTAGGGCGAAAAGATGGAGCCGGGCAGACGGATGATGGTGTGCAGGTTGAACTTGCGGAGCAGGTTTTCCTTGATGGCCAGCTTTGCGCCGTCGGTGCCGAAGAGGAATCCGTCGGGGATGATGACGCCGCAGCGGCCGCCCGCTTTGAGCCGGTACATGATGAGGGCGATGAAGAGGTCGGCGGTTTCGCTGCTGCGATAGGCGCTCGGGAAATTGCTTTGCACGCTGGTGCCGGTGCTTCCGCCGTAGGGCGGGTTCATCCCGATGACATCCACGCGGTCGCTCTCCTTGAAGTCGCTCACGTTGGTGCCGAGCGAGTCGCAATGGCGGATGTTGGGCGCTTCAATGTCGTGCAGCAGCAGGTTGGTGATGCTCAGCAGATACGGCAGAGGCTTCCACTCCTGTCCCACGGCGGCGCGTTGCAGTTTGTCGTTGTCGGCGGCCGATTTCACCTGTGGGGCGAGGTGGTTGAGTGCGGAGGTGAGGAAACCGCCCGTGCCGGAAGTGAAGTCGGCGAAAGTCTCGCCTAACTGCGGGTTAAGCATTTTCACGATGAAGTCGGTGAGGGCGCGCGGCGTATAGAACTCGCCCGCATTGCCCGCCGACTGCAAATCCTTGAGGATGCCCTCGTAGATGTCGCCGAAGGTGTGGCGGTCTTCCGCATCGTCGAACTCGATTTCGTTCACGATGTTCACCACCTGCCGGAGCAGGGTGCCGTCTTTCATATACTGGTTGAGGTCGGCGAAAGTCTCCGGCACGATGCTTTTGGAGCGGGGCGTGTCGGCGGTCACCACAATGCCCTTGATTTTTTGTCCGTCGTATTCCACGTCCTGACCTTTGATGACGGGGAAGAGGGCGTTGTTGATGAAGTTCAGCAGAGCGTCGCCGGTGAGGGCGCTGCCGTCTTTGTTGTCGATAGCCCAGTTGCGCCACCGCAGTGGCTCGGGAATAATGCTGACATACTCTTTCTTGTCCTTATGTGCTTTATACTCCCAGGTTTCCTCCTGCGTGTCATACACTTTCAGGAAAAACATCCAGGTCATCTGTTCAATGCGCTGTGCGTCGCCGTTGATACCGGCATCGGAGCGCATGATGTTCTGTATTCGTTTGATGATGTTGTTGACGGGCATAAGGGGGGGATTAGAATTTATAAGTATAAGTAATGCTTTTTTTGATTCCGACTTCTCTTTTGCGACTGTAGCATTGAATTGAGCCTGTATCAGCGACTTCGAAACCACCCCTTTCGT
>JAKSMD010000145.1 GCA_024400815.1 Bacteroidales bacterium
CGATCTTGTGGGGACTGTACGTGGGGGAATCCTTGTCCGTCATCGTCCAGGGTAGCTATTTCAAATGTAGCAAACAGAAATATGGTGAAGGACGTCGTGTTTTTCTGATGACGCCCATTCATCATCATTATCAGAAAAAAGGCCTTCACGAAGCCAAAATCGTCCAACGATTCATCGTCATTGGCATTATGTTAGCAGTTTTGACAGTAGTAACATTAAAAGTAAGATAAACAATGGGAGCAAACAAAAACATCGGTTACAACAACTTTCCGACCACGGACAACAGAACGAGCATGGCTGCCGCATTGGCAGGAAAATTGCTTCACGCTCGTAATGAAAGTTTGAACGAATCAATGTCCGATTTTGAAGGCAGCGCCAATCATTTGGAATTGGTAAAAACCATCAACGACATTGATTTTATCAACGATTCACGCTCAACCAATGCCAATGCCGTTTGGTTTGCCTTGGAAAGTATGACCAAACCAACCACTTGGATTATGAGTATTGAAAACCTCGAAGTCATTAACGACGAGTTGATTGATATCGTAAACGAAAAAGTGAAACACATTGTCATTTTAGGCGTATATAATCCTGAAATATACGATTTCTTTGCCAATTTGGGAAAAGAAGTCGATTTTTCAATGAATATGGAAGATGCCGTTCGCACTTCATTTTATGCTTGTGCAGGCGGAGACGCCATTCTCTTCGCTCCTGGAACAACCAGTTTCGGTATGTACCGCACTTATCGTGAAAGAGGAGACAAATTCAAAGAAGCTGTTGCTCAACTGTAATACCATCTTAAAATGAACTTATTAGAGAAATTCAAATTCAAGGGCGACAAAGTCATATTGGGGATTACCATCCTCTTAAGTTTGATTTCGATTTTGGCCGTATTAAGCTCTGCGGAATCGGCAGGGGGCTTTATTCGTCACCTGATGTTTATTGGCTTATGTTTTCTCAGTATGTTCATCACCTATATTATCAGCTATAAAACCCTGTCAAAATTAGCGCCTGCCTTTGCCTTACTTGCCTTTATACTACTTGTCGTCACGCTCCTGTTCGGCAATGAGGAACGAAGGGGCATTCAATTCGGTTCTTTTGAATTTCAGACCTTCTACATCATCGGTTTTCTTGTCATCTTTTTCATTGCCAAATACCTGACTGCCTATATTAACTCGGGCTTAGAGATGTCCCGAAACGGACTAATCATACTATTTGGAATAGTGCTTATGTTTACAGGGGGGATGGCTATCAGCAATATGTCCACTGCCATCATCTTTTTCAGCACAAGCTTGGTTGTGATGTTCTTGGGAAAAGTTCCGGGCAAATACCTGCTTCTGTTTTGCGCCATCACCGCCATTTGCGGTTCTATCTATCTTTTTGGCACAGACTCGGGTCGTTCCAGCACTTTTAGGCACCGTTGTGATTTTTATATTACCAACGACAATAGCGAGGGCTATGGGGACCAGATGATCAAATCCAAAGCCGCCATTGCCCGTTCAGGTTTGCTTCCCGCCGGTCCTGGACAAGGCGTCATCAATAAAAATCTTCCCGAAAAGGACACGGATTATGTTTTTACCAGTGTCACCGAAGAATTGGGAGCTTTGGTAGGCATTATTATTTTACTTTGCTACCTGATTATTTTTTATCGCTCGATACACATCGCCAAAAATAGCGAAGGACCTTTTGGAACACTTTTGGCTGTGGGTATTGGTTTTTGGTTTTGCTGCCATGGACTTGTGAATATTGGCGTTAATTGCGGCCTCATTCCCGCCACTGGACAAACCCTTCCATTTATCAGTCGTGGCGGTTCCTCTTTACTCTTTGCCGGTTTAGCCACAGGTGTTTTGCTCAACATCAGCAAAACAGAAACAGAAAATAAACCATCACTATAGTGATAATGTAATGATGATGATTATTTCGCTTGATATACCTTCTTACCTTCAAACCATGTTGAGACGACTTTGGTATTATGGATGTCCGTCACAGGGCAATTGAACACATCTTTGTCGGTGAGGACGAAGTCGGCGTATTTACCCACTTTGATACTTCCGCGCTCGTTCTCAAGACCAAGTTGCCATGCACCGTTGATGGTCAGTGCCTGAAGAGCCTGTTCAAGAGTGACGAGTTCATCGGGATCGTATAATGGCGAAGGCCTTCCCGTGGCAGGATCAATCATCTGACCCGTCATAGCTATTTCCATGATTCCGAATGGGTCTTGAGGGCAGACTCCGTTGGCTGGGTAATCGGTATGACTGCTAACTTTGATTCCAGCATTGAAGAATGATTTTATAGGATATGCATGCAATACATATTCTTCGTCGATATAGTTTGGTAATACGGATAAAGTCAGTTCATTAATATTATGCCAGGTAATGCCGGCAGTGCAGGCGATGTTGTTTTCTGCAATACGTTTGTAGTCTTCTTGACGTAAGTTACGCAAATGAACCAAACAGTTGCGGTGTATTCCGTCGCCACCCTTGATATAAGCGTCTGTAGTTTCTGCAATAGCTTTATCTCCCATAACGTGAGTATGAACGGTAAGATCTTTTGCGTTGCACTCCCTGGTAATGTCGGCCAGACGTTCTACAGACCAGTGACTGTTGTAAACAACTCCAGTCTTGTATGGCTTGAACATGGAGCCCGTTGTAGTCTCCACTACACCATCCATGAACAGCTTTAGGTACTGAGGGTGAACATGTTGTGTTTCGTATTTCATTTTGAGAGAAGCGAGGTTATCAATCTGCTCGCTCATGTCTTTCTGCCAAGGTTCAACCTCATAGCTCATAGAAAGGAGCAACTTAAGTTTACCTTCTTTGTCAAAACGATTGGCAACCTCATAGAACTTGCTTGGATGGAAGACATTGGACCATCCTTCCATATATGAAACATAACCAGTGGAAAGCAACAGTTCTTGAGCTTTTTCAAGGGCGATGCTTACAACATCGTCATCTATGATTTCGTCGGGATCAAGACCTCCCATACGCATCGGATAACCTGTCACGCGCTCATCGACAAAGCCAGTAAGATGTCCGTTTTCATCCATCTCAAGCAGACCTCCTTCGATTTTTTCAATAAGCACATTTCCATTGTCATCGATTATTCCCGATCGGCGAAAACACTCGGAATTGCAGAACATATTATGTCCTCCTGAGTCGAACAGGGCAACGGATATGCCGTGCGAAACAGCATCCAGTTCCGCCAGAGTGATTCTGTTGTCAGGACCAGTCATCATCAGAGTATAAAAATCCCATCCGAAGCCAAACAGACATTGTTTTCCGGCATTGACAGCTTCAAGAGCGGCGGCGTCAACTTTTTTCAAAATCTCAGACTTACCATCATCGAGAGCAAAAATCACACCACCTTTCATGTTGGCGAGAGGGAACGTCATCATGTAGTTTGCGTGACCATCGAAGCAGCTTGGCATCACCATGCCCTTGCCTGTATGGTCGATGACCTCAGTCACTCCTTCTTTGATTAATGATTTCACGCCCGCCTTATCACCGACGTAAATGAATTTACCGTCTTTTATTGCGATAGCTTCGGCGGTTGGAGCCTCAGCTTCGGCGGTGCGGATTGTACCATAGACCACTGTATCGGCAATCTCGTGTTTGCAGCCGACTGTCATCATCAAAAGTGCGATGACTGACAAAATAGTTGATTTTCTCATTTAATTTAAAAGTTTAGCTATTAAAAATTTCTATTTTTTACTCTTTTCACGCCGGCCCTTTGAATTTTGCGAAGTCCATTAAACAAGAACTCAAAAGAAATCGACGCTGCAAAGTTACACATTATTTTTATTTCCGACAGCTTTACAATACTGCATGCAGGGTAAACGCACCAAAATGTTTTTTTTGATATTTTTTCACACTTTTTTTGGT
>JAKSMD010000146.1 GCA_024400815.1 Bacteroidales bacterium
CCGACTGAAGGTTCTCCTTGCCACCAAGTGCCTTAACAGCCCCATCATGTAAAGCATTCTTCAATGCTGCGCGTTTCTCGTCTGCGACAAAGTCGCCAACCTTTAAGGCCCGACCGGTTGCCCTGCTGATCGTCCCGACGCGAATGACCGTGTTTCCGTGCACCCCTCCGAGATATGAATATTCTTTGGTGTAAAAACTCAAATAATCACGGTCGGCATAGACAATCTTATACTCCTTGTCGAATTCCTGCGTCGTTGCCGAAACACCAACCATCCAATCGACCTTCGACATCGAATCGTTCGGATCCTCGGCGTCAACAGGTGTCATAGCCGTCTTGCGACAGAACTCCACATAGCGATTGAAATCCTCGTCACCCGATCGTTCAGTCGAAACACAACCGACCAGCAAGCACACGGAAACGGCCACAGCAAGCGCCACATTGTATCTATCAATCGTCAATATCATATTGATCTGGTTCATATGGAATGCAACTTCCATCCTCTTCTATTCGCTCTACATATGTTATCTCACCCCGATACTTCAAAAATATCTCCCCCCATGTTAAGCAGCCAAGATACAAACTCTGTATTTGTGACGCATCCTCCATGTGCGGCAAAGACTCAACCCACGGGAGTTTCGCTTTGTAAAGATCAAATTTTTCTTCATCCTTTTTACGCACTATGAAAATTCCGTATGCGGGCAATGTCTGTTTTTCCTTAAGGCAATGAAAATACAGATCTTCAAGATGACGAACCATCTGATGCCTATGCCCATTCCACAATGTCCCAACCTCCGGACCCGCCTCCGTTCGTTTCCCCTCTACAATCAAATAGAATTTATTTGTCTTTATGTATACATCTGGCTTAGTAGCACCCTCGAGCACATACCAATCGCGGCCGAAAGCTCCCTTTTTTGCGGCACTTTCTATCCCATCAACGGCTTCCTGAACACACGCTCCCCGCAAAAGACCAAAACGTTTGCGATCTGTCTTGCTCAACTTAGATTTATTCGACAACTTTCGCTCAATCAAGGTTTCATCCGGGTGATTAATCATCCATTTAAGATATTCCGGATTGGGATTAAGAGGTTTCTCTTTCCGTGATATTCCATCAGCAAATCTGATCTCTTCTATTATTAGTTCAGTCGGATCTATCTTGAGGTTAAAATGTTCACAGAACAACTCAAAAAATGGGGTTGGGTTCTTTTCGATGACCTCAAAAGCCGGGCAAACCCTGGTTCTACTACTATCGAAAGGATGCCACGCTCTCATGATTCATCATCCTCCTTTTGCGGCAACTCCATCGCGGCGGGAAGTCCCAACTTGCAACACACGAAATTCCTCCAACATGAATATATGTTAGTAAGGCGTCGTTCTGTCAGAGTGCAAAACAGTTCTGCTTGGGATTTATCTCGAACAAGGTACTTACCAACTTCTCGGACCCGATTGTCAAATTGAAGATCCTTTGAATTTTCGCAATACTCATCCCATTCTTCTTCATTACTCTTGCTTCTGTTAATTGAAAACGGAATCGCCGCGAAATTCCCTATTGTCCACAACCAATACTTGCAGACCTCCCGATAGTCACCTCTCTTTTTATTGCTAACCCAGTCCTTTGGAATGATGTGATCATAATCCCAAGGCTTGTTATGCCCCTTTATCAAATCCACCTGCGCTGGATCGTATTTAAAATTTCTATTGAAATATTCACGTTCCGAGAAAATCAACAGCTCAAAGTTATATGCTATCCTTGAATAAAAATCCGCAGGCACGGGATTGCACCAATACGGTGCTATCATGTTATTCTCCCCCTTAAATCCAACAGAGTTTTCTACATCTGGCAACGGGTAAATATATTCGCCAACTATTTCAGAAACGGCAGTCATAAAGACGGCCATTGTATACCCTTCACGTTGCAAGCGATTATAAAGGTAATCAAGCGTACTTCTTTTCTTTTTTGGATCAATATTCAGCCAATGAACATACGTAGTGAACGCGGCAAAAATCCCCCAAGATTCTTCACTCAAGAAATCATGGTAAGATAAAATCATCAGAAACAAATAAACATCCGGAGATCCTGATATTATTACTGAACGCAAGTACGGAGGCATTCCCTCTACATTCCCCCTTTCTGGCGTATATACGTTCAATGCCCTTTCTATGTTATCAACGATTTTCTCCAGCCGTCCCCGATACAATTCGTTTTTTACAATGGAGACAGCTTCTGAATCAATGGTGTTGTCAGCAGCCCGCCCCATCTTCCTAATTCGTGCGACAGATGGAACATCTGCAAGCCGATAAGAAGCAGCATCACGCTCCGCTTCGGATGCGATTGTCAACGCCAGGCGAAACGAAAACATCGCCAAATGTGATGCTGGCATTATCGCACACGCAATTCTATCATTTTGCTCTTTAATTCCACCCCAATATGCTTTGATGGCGGAATATCTCAAATCGTACGCAGAAATCCTACTCCCCATCGTATTGAGCCGCGTAAACAAGTTTTCGAGATTAGTTGTATTATCATCGCCAACTATATTTTCCTCTGATTCAATCAGATCATTTGACAAACAATTTGCATAGATTCTGTAGTTCGAGAGTTTAGAAAGTGCCTTATGGTATTTATCTATCTCGCACTCAACTCCTTCTGTGACTGAAAATTCACGCGCCGGATTATCCTCTGAATTTATCCATTTGAGTACCCGTTCTCTGTACAAATCTTGATCCACACCATACAGATCATACCACTTTATCATTAGTGATAACGGCACAGGGCATTTGGCAAGGATAGGCCAAGTGTTTTTTAGTTGCAACGTCGAGATGTCGAACTTTGAAATTTCAGACAAAGGCCTCTTGGTAAACTTATGAATGGCATCTCGTATTGACCCAACACCAAGCACCCCCGTCTCATCCGAATTGTTAAACCCCCACGGGTGCGCAATTGTTGTCACTTTTATGCGAAATCTTCTCACCTGTGACATTGAAGGCTTTAGATCGACCCACACTCGTGACGACTTTAGCACATTGGTATCAAAGGCAAGTGAAATCGCATTCGACCGTTGCTGCCCGTCCAACAGAAAATACTCCGCATCCTTACTCGTCAGTGAAGTGCGCTGACTTGATTCCGACGTGACATTTGAAAACACAAACGCCCCGACAGGGAAACCTCGCAAAATAGAATCCCATAGCAGCTCCACTTGGTTAGGATCCCAAACCAATCCTCTTTGCAGCGCAGGGATCGCCACTCTACCATTTGCCCCCCAGTTTGCGATTTCTCGTACCGAAAACGACAAATGCGCTTTAGCTTGCATCAACAATTCGTCGATGACTGTGATGAATCTTTTGTCTTCGTTATTATCTTTGTGCAATCTAAAAATGGCACCTGGGTTTTTTCTACCATGACTTGTCATTCCTGGCATGAATTGGAGAACGGTTGGATGGCCTCTTAAATCTATTACGGATCGAATGTCTCGTGCCTGAGTAAAATGATCTACAGCCTCATCATCATATTTAACTGGACCATCCACCAGCCCTACAAAAAAGACCCTCCATTGCCAATTACTTCTCCTTGCAACAACAACACAATCTCCAAAAGACATGTTCGCAAAGGCATCTCCATTCTTATTGCCTCGATCCCATCCCATGCACACAATGTTGTTGCGTACCATAAAATCAACATGAGATGACCAGTTTCCATCATTCCAAACATTCGGAGATATAACGTAATAATTCATTTCATTGCTCCTTTACAAATACTTCTTCGCCGTGTTGCGGGCGACCTTCAAGGCCTCGGCGGCCTTCGAGAGA
>JAKSMD010000147.1 GCA_024400815.1 Bacteroidales bacterium
GTGAACAACGCCGTGACCGCAACCTGGGCAATAGTGCATTACGTTGTCGGTGAGGACCGGCGTACGTCTGTACACTAAGTTTCCGGGCTTAATTATATCTTCTCTTGTCATAATTTCTAAACATTAAATTATTTAACCATTTTTTTCAAAGCATCGAGAATCTCGATCGGGGTAGGGATGACACCACCGTAACGGCCGAAGTGTTCAACAGGAACATTGCAGTCCACTGCCAACTTAACGTCTTCCATCATTTGGCCAGCGTTCATTTCTACGCTTAAGATTTTCTTCATGCGGCCACCAATTTCTTTAACGGCTTTGGTTGGGAACGGCCACAAGGTGATAGGACGGATCAAACCGACCTTGATGCCTTCTGCGCGAGCCAATTCCATGGACTTCATGCAGATACGAGCTGCGGAACCGTAAGCTACGAACAGATATTCTGCGTCATCGCAGTTGATAGCTTCGTAACGAGCGTCTTCTTCTTCGCATTTTCTGTATTTAGCTTGGATTCTGTCGTTGATGGCTTCTTGCTTGAGGGCTTCAAGTTCAAGAGAAGTAACAATTCTGTGTGTGCCTGTGGAACGGTGACCCGTTGCAGCCCACGGACAGTTTTGTTCGATATATTCGTTGGTCCAACGAGGTTTGTAGTCGTCAACCATGACTTTTTCCATTACTTGACCGATGACACCATCAGAGAGGATGGCAACTGGGTTTCTGTATTTGAATGCCAAGTCAAAGCCGAGTTCTACGAAATCATACATTTCCTGAACAGATGCTGGTGCCAATGTGATCAATCTGTAGTCGCCATGACCACCGCCCTTTGTGGTTTGGAAATAGTCGGATTGTGAAGGTTGGATAGTACCAAGACCAGGACCGCCACGTACAACGTTAACGCACAATGCAGGAAGCTCAGCACCTGCAATGTAAGAAAGACCTTCCTGCATCAAGGAAAAACCAGGAGAAGAGGAAGATGTCATAACGCGTTTGCCTGCTGCTGCACCAGCATACACCATGTTGATGGATGCGAGCTCGCTTTCGGCTTGAAGTACAACCATACCGGTTGTCAAATATGGTCTTTCAGCCATCAAATGTTCGAGGACTTCACTCTGCGGGGTGATAGGATATCCGAAATAACCGTCGCAACCACAGCGGATAGCAGCCTCAGCAATGGCTTGATTACCCTTCATCAATTTTAATTCTTTTGCCATTTTACTAAGTTGTTTAGTTTGTTAATTGTTGATTTTAATTCTAATTTTGAAAAGCAAGGACTATTCTGCCTTTGCACGATAAACTTCGATCACGCCGTCTGGGCAGATCACTGCGCAACTAGCGCAGCCGACGCAAGCGTCTTCATTTACCATTTCGAGGTAATTGTAACCCTTTGCATTTACATGTTTGGAAAGTGCGATACATTGGTTTGGACATCCTGTAAGACAGACGCCGCAACCTTTACACTTCTCAGTGTCAATGATTAAAGCTCCTTTAAATGCCATAATTCTTGAATTTAACTAGTTATTAATTTGGTTGTTGATTTGTTGTTGTCTTTTTTTCAAAACGAGCGCAAAGATAACAAATTTTTCGCTCTGCGCAAATTCTTTTTTCTACTATTTTTTTGTGTATTTTTGCCCGCTCAAAAAAATGAAGATAACCCTCTTAGGAACCGGTACTTCGCAGGGCGTGCCTGTTGTCGGCTGCAATTGCCCTGTCTGCCTGTCGGATGACCCTCGCGACAATCGTTTGCGTACGGCTGCTTTTGTCGAAGTCGATGGCACGAATATCCTAATCGATGCCGGCCCCGACTTGCGACTGCAACTGCTGCACAATAAAATTACCCACGTCGATGCTATCCTGGTAACTCATGAACATAAGGACCATCTCGCCGGACTGGATGATATCCGACCGATATTCTTTATGATGAAAACCCCTATGAATGTGTTTGGCCTTCACCGTGTCTTGAATGTCGTTCGCAAGGATTTTGACTACGCCTTTAAGGCAAATCCTTATCCCGGCGCTCCTTCTTTTAATCTTCATAGTGTTCGCGATGATTCTTTTTTCGTCAATGGCGTTGAAATTACGCCGATTCATGTTCGACATCTGACACTTCCGATATTGGGCTATCGTATTGGCACTTTGGGCTATATTACGGATGCCAGTTTTATCGCTGAAACAGAACTTAATAAGTTGAAAGGACTGGATGTGCTGGTTATTAATGCGCTGCGTTTGGAAGAACACTATTCCCATTTCAATCTGGACCAAGCATTAAATGTGATTGACAAACTTAACCCCAAACGCGCTTATCTCACCCACATGTCTCACCGTATGGGCAAATATACGGATTTGTCAAAACGCCTACCAGATAATGTTTTTGCTGGTTATGATGGCTTGAACATCACCGTCGAATAGCTACTACTTTCTTTTTGTGGAATGCTTTGCCGTCTACGTTCCAATACCGAATAGCTACGATATACAGGCCTGAAGGCAAAAGGTTTCCGTCATCGTCTTGCCCATCCCAACGAAATGTGTTGCTGATTCCGCATAATTCGTTGTTGACGAGGTGCTTCACCAAACTGCCGCGCTCGTTGTAGATTTCTATTGTAAGACGGTTTTCCCCTTCGCTAAAAGTGAGACCTATTTCTGCGAAATCCTCAAATCCATCATTGTCAGGAGAAAACACCTCCGGTGAAATACGGATTGATTCATTTTGTACCCAAGCTTCCCCCTGTGAATTTTCATACCCTGGTGTTCCAAATCCACTTGTAAAAGCCGCTGAATGCCAATTGCTTGCGTCTTGCGTTGGACGGTTAATGTGTACGCGTTCTAAACTCACGCCTTCGGTTGAGAGAAGTTCGCTGTAATGCATGCTTTCGTCATATTGAAAGCGGTCGATGGTCCGTAATGCATTGTCGCACAAGAATACAACCCCGTTTTCGTTGGCATAGGAGGGCAGTGAATCGTTTTGTAATAGCACTTGCGGTGTGCGACAGAGGTATTGCTGCAATGTCAGTTGTTTGTTTTTGCAAATACAACAATATGATTGCGGGAAAAGTTGACTGCCGCTGCTGCATACTTTAACTGCTTTGCTGGGCAAGGTGTCGCCCCCAGAGCCTATTTTCACATCTTTCAAGTCTATAATGTGGTTCGAACGATTGTAAATTTCAATGTAGTCGGCGTCGCTGCCATTAAAGGGGTGGGAGAGCACTTCGTTGATGACGATGTCGTTAGCCACTGGGCGTGAACTGACCCCTATGTCATGACTGCTGTTTGCTGAAATGTTGTTCTGCGCGCAATCGCAAAGTTCTCCGTTAGTATGGATGGTATATGTTGTGGTTGATAGCATGGGGGTCGCGAGATGTATGTCTAAAGCGGAAAATTCTGGTGGAACTTCTTCTATATCTTGAATTTGAATGGTTGGAGAAAGGGTGAACAAGGCGGTGGAAATGGGAAGGACTGGATGGACTGGCTCGGAAAAGAATATTCGAATGGTGGTACTGTCTAACAGCGTCACCCGGTCGATTTCTGGTGCCTGCAGGTCTTCCAACATGGCCGATATAGAATTTTGCTGTCCGGGAGTGCCGCCCGTCTCAGATACGGATGACCCCCAGTTGCTATTACTAAGGCAAGGCAAATTAGGGTCAATCATCTCCAAAGACCATCCTCCCTCTTGTTTGATGGGTTCGCTGTGCCATCCTTTTTTGAAAAATAGATGGTGGATGACTTGGTTTTCAGCGTCTTGTAATGTGAGTTTTTGCCCTCCGTCGGTGATGCTTAAAGAAGATAA
>JAKSMD010000148.1 GCA_024400815.1 Bacteroidales bacterium
GTTGCACGAGAAGATCGTGAAGCGTCCCTCCGTCCGCATCAAAGTCATCAAGCCGGCACCCGCCGCCGTCGCCTTCGTGGAAAACTACTTATGCAACTTTGGTGAATATTTCGATGACTTTGTCGGTGTAACCAAAAACAATGCGAAAGTGCAAAAAATTATTTTGCGTGTAGAACCTAACCGTCTTCCTTATATTCTTTCTAAGCCGCTGCATCCGTCGCAGCGCAACCACCGTGCATTCGAAGGAATTATTGAATTGGAAGTCATCCCCAACAGGGAACTATACCAACTTCTCCTTGCATTCGGCCCTGATGTTGAAGTACTGAAACCAGCTGAAATTCGTCGAAAAATGGCAGATTTCGCAAAAAAAATGACCAATATTTACAAACCTACCAACTTGTGCAAAAAGATTGCACAACAACATCGTACTTTTGCACCGTCAAACAAAAAAGATAAAACCAACAAATAGAACCAAATGAGTAAGAAAGAAGCACAAATTGAAGAAGAATTGATAAGACAACTTATAGGTCTCAACTACATATATCGCAATGACATCCGAAACTCAGAAGCACTACGGAATAACTTTCGCGAGAAATTTGAACGCCTGAATTTCGTTCACCTTTCCGACCATGAATTCGACAGACTCCTGAGCGATATTATCACACCGGATGTTTTTAAAGCTTCTCAGTTGCTTCGTGATAAGCAAACTTTCATTCGTGATGATGGTACGCCCTTGAACTATACGCTCGTAAACATCAAAGACTGGTGCAAAAACACCTACGAGGTATGCAACCAACTCCGTATCAACACCGCCGACAGCAATCAACGATACGATGTTGTCATCCTCATCAATGGACTTCCACTTGTGCAAATTGAGCTCAAAGATGTGGTGGTTTCACCTATCAAGGCCATCGAGCAGATTGCAAAATACAAAAGAGAACGTGGTAACGGCTACACCAACACGCTAATGTGCTTCATGCAACTCTTCATCGTGAGTAACGGTGCTTCCAATACACTTTATTTTGCAAACAACAACGACGAATTCTTCAAGTTCGACGCCGACGAACAATACCTTCCTGTATGCAAGGCAGCCACTCATGAAGGTCACAAGGTACTGAATCTTCACGCCTTCACCTCCCTAATGTTACCAAAATGCACACTTGGTCGCCTCATCAGTCGCTATATGGTGCTGGTACAAAGCACCAAGCAAATTATGGTTATGCGCCCATACCAGATCTATGCAGTGGAAAGTATTCTACAATGCGTGGAACAAAATGCCGGCAACGGTTTCATCTGGCACACCACCGGTTCCGGCAAAACCTTAACTTCCTTCAAAGCCTCTACCCTGCTTAAAGGAAATGAGACTATTGAAAAATGCATCTTTGTGGTTGACCGCAAGGATTTGGACACTCAGACTCGCGACGAGTTCAACAAATTCCAAGAAGGATGCGTGGAAGAAAACATCAACACCAGCGCACTCGTCAATCGCTTGTGCTCGGACGACTACGCCGACAAAGTAATTGTGACCACCATCCAGAAACTGGGGCTGGCACTGGACCCCAACAACCGCCAGAATTATGTGGAACGACTCCACAAGCTCAAAGACAAACACATCATCTTCATTTTCGACGAATGCCACCGCAGCCAGTTTGGAGAAAACCGTCGTGCTATCGAGGAGTTCTTCCCGAACGCCCAGATGTTCGGCTTTACGGGAACCCCTATCTTTGAAGACAACAGTTCCTACACCCGAGTGGATGGAACCACTGCAAGCTATGTTACCACCAAAGACGTATTCCAAAAGCAGCTCCATCAATACACCATCACCAACGCCATTGATGACAGAAACGTACTGCAATTTCATATCGACTATTACCACGGCGAACACGGGGATAGCATTGTAAAACCGACTCCTGAAGCCATTGTTGAGAACATTCTGAAAAAACACAACACCGCCACGAACCACCGCAAATTCAATGCCATCTTTGCAACCAGCTCTATTGATGACGCTATCGCCTACCATCGCCTTTTCGAGCAGAAACAAGAGGTGTTGTTGGTTACAGATCCCAATTACCATTATCTCAATGTCGCTTGCGTTTTCACACCGCCTGCCGAAGGCAATAAAGACATTGAACAACTGCAGGATGATTTGGAACAGGAAAAGCAAGATTTACAAGAGGATCCATCTGGCAAAAAACTCGCCCTCGAGACTATTATCACCAGTTACAACAACCGGTTTGGCACCGCACACTCCATCAACAACTTCGACGCCTACTATCGTGATGTGCAAAAACGAATCAAGAATCAAAAATTCCCCAATTCTTCCATCCCTCAAGACCAAAAAATCGACATCGTCATTGTCGTGGATATGTTGCTGACCGGTTTCGATTCCAAGTATCTCAACACGCTTTATGTGGATAAAGACCTCAAATACCACTCCCTCATCCAGGCATTTTCCAGAACCAACCGCATTCTCAACGCCACCAAGCCCTACGGCAATATCATTTGCTATCGCGACCTTCGCACCCGCGTGGATGAAGCCATCACGCTGTTTTCTGGCACCGATGTGGAAGCAGACAAGAAAATCTGGCTGGTAGAACCCGCCTCCGAGGTGATTCGCGATTACCACAACGCCGTGCAGGCGCTCGCGTCCACTATGAACGGGCATGGGCTCGACTGCACTCCCGAGGAAGTCGGCAACCTCTCCGGCACCGAAGCCAAAATGGACTTCATCGACGCTTTCAAGAAAGTGCAGGCGCTCAAAACGCGTCTGGACCAATATACTGACCTCACTCCTGAACAGAAAGAGACGATTGAAAATGACCTCGACGAGGACACTCTCCGCGCTTTCCGTGGCGCCTATCTGGAAACAGCCAAAGAAGTGAAAGCCAAAATCTTAGATGGCAATTCATCCGACCGCACATACGAAGACTATGATTTCGAGCTGGTGCTCTTCGCCTCTGCCTTGGTGGATTACGATTACATTATGCACTTGATTTCCCTCTACACCCGTTCTACGCACAAACAGAAGATGACCAAGGAACAACTGCTCTCCATTCTCATGTCCAGCTCCGATATGGCCGACGAGAAAGAGTATGTCTCCGCCTACATCGACACGCTGCCCTTGGGTACCGAAATGTCTGACGATGAAGTCAAAAGCGGTTATCAGCAATTCAAGGAGCAGATGATCAACAACACCTTCGCCGAAATTGCGGATAATTACGGCGTGGATAAGGACGTTCTGCTGGCCTTCATCACCGAGACCATCCGTTTCGCCCGCATTGACGAAGACAAGCTCAACGAAATCTTTGTCAATCTGGGTTGGAAAGTACGCAAGGCCGCCAAAGAGAACCTTATGAAAGACCTTGCTCCGCATTTCAAACGCCTTGCCGCAGGACGTAAGATTGAAGGATTGAGCGCGTATGGCAATTAGCAATTAGCAATTAGCAATTAGCAATTAGCAATTAGCAATGTGCAATTAGTAATGAGAAATTAGCAATTAGCAATTAGAAATGAGAAACGCCAATAATCTTGAAAAGTTGGTAGTTTATTTTTATATAAATGATTTTCAACATATTACTAAAAACCAATAGGAAAATAAGGAAGTTTATAATAACAAAATTGGAAAAATAAGGAAGTTTGCAATAGTAAATTTAGGAAAATAAGGAAATTTATTGTATCTTTGCAGAAAATTTTCAAAATATGTT
>JAKSMD010000149.1 GCA_024400815.1 Bacteroidales bacterium
CACTTCGTTCGGTTAATTCCTATATAGGAGGACTTATGTTGTAGTATTTTAGAAACTTACCCGAATATTCTCACACCTTACATCTTTATGAGAAAGACCCTTATGTGGTTTATGCTGCTTTCAAGGAAATGATGAGAAAGAAATATGAAAAAGCACGGCTCCAAGAGAGCATAGAAAAAACGGTTGAAGAACTGACCGAAGGCATTATAGAAGATATTGATATAGATATATCAATCTAACAGCGCATCGTGGGCGGTGGCAATCCGTAGGCAGTCCCCGTAGTTTAGAATAAAATATGGCTTTAGTAATTTTGAAAACGAAATTTGGGCATTAGGTTAAAAAGGTATTTTCCCAAAATTGACGAAAATGGTTTTTGAAGAAGGAAAAAAATATTATAGCAACGGCATTGAATATGAGGTTATGCGCAGAACAGAAAAGACAATTGTTCTGCTGACCGCTGACAATGAGCATTTTAGAAGAAAACTATATTATTGTGATAAATACGATACCGAATGGGTGAGCATTGATAAGAACACCGTTTTGATGGCTTGCTCTGTAATAGAATAATCCAGAAGAAAAGGGTTGCGAAAATCAATCCGCAACCCTCTTTTCTTTTTGCCTGTTGGAATACAGCAGGAAGCCTTGGACGGCTCTGTGCCGGTTATTTGGTCTGGGTCAATTCCTGATACCGTTTCATAAGGAAAGCAACGCAATCCGCCTCGGCGGTGTCCTTGATGGATAATCCATACGCTGACATTACGGCTCTATCATTTGCTTGATGGGCTTTCCGTAACTCAACGGGCATTGTCAGCGGGTCATATAAATCGGCAAGACTACAATCCGGGTAGAGAGCGCGGGCATCCAAGATGGACTGTGCGGTTTGCTCAATCTTTGCTTTCTGGGCATCTGTTGGAGAAGGCCAAGGGAAATTGTTATAAACAATTTGTGCGGAATAATCATAGTCGCTTTTTAGCCTTCCACAAACCACACGCATCCACGACATATGAACATTGGAATTAAGAATGCCAAAATGATAAATACCAGAATTAGGTATCATTTGTAGTTTGTTACTGCAAATGATATCCGCGGTCAAAAATCCCATAGGAACATATCGGCGTGCACCGGAGGAGACTTCTGGAATTGCAATATAGTTATCGCTTGGCTGCCTGTTCTCTGTAAATAGCGAAGGCATATCTGCCCATTTTTGTGTTGCTGCTTTTTTGCTCGTTAAGCGAAAATCCCTTACTTTTTTTATCCGTTCCATCACTAACGGCATAGACGCAAGTTTTTTAGGACTTGCATTTTTTAGCCAAAGGCAATAACGTTTTTTGTTGTTGATAAATTCGTCAGCACCCAAAAACGGTTTTACATACGTTATAGCGTTTGGCTCTTTTTGAATAAAACCGTCATATTCATCCGCTTTGATGATAAGGTTACCGCCATCTGTCGGCTGACTGCCTTTACATATTTCCGGAACATCACAGAGCGGTTTGCTCCGTTTTTCAATAAAGATAGTTGGGGCATCAATGAGATATGGGTTGATATAATAAACTTCCTTACAATCATCAACTGTAAAAAGATGTTTTGGTGTTGTATGGTGTCCAACTGAAAAACCAATAATCACGCAATGAACGTGTGCTTTGTCATTTGCCTCACTATCCCAGATAAATGTTCTATATGCGAAATCAAATTCAACGTTATATTTTTCCATCAATGGACGCCAAATTGCCGAAACCTGCTCGCCCTGTGTAATGGAATTTGTTGATACAAAAGCAACCTTGATATTTGTCTGCTGTATCAATTGTGCTGCCTTAAAATACCACCCTGCTACATAGTCAATATTTTTACCAAGACTGGGCATTACACTTTGCAAATCATCTTTTTGCGCAATTGTTTGATATGTATAACCTACAAAAGGGGGATTTCCCAAAATATACGACAATTCTTTTTTACTGACAATTTTTTCCCAATCAATACGGAGTGCATTTCCCTCAATAATTGTCGCATTCGTTTTTAGCGGAAGGAAATCCAAATGCAACTGCACTACATCTTCCGTTTCTTTCATCATCTGGCTTTCCGCAATCCATAGAGCCGTTTTCGCAACTGTTACGGCAAAGTCATTGATTTCAATACCGTAAAACTGATTGATAGAGATTTTAATGGGGTTAGCGTTCTCCGTGCCGAACATAATCTGTCCCTGATGGAGTTCACGGAAAATCTCATTTTCAATCCGGCGCAGGGACACATAGGTTTCTGTCAGGAAGTTGCCGGAACCGCAAGCCGGGTCAAAGAATTTCAGCCCAGCAAGTTTATCCTGATAATCCTCCAATTTTTTTCGGCGGGTTTTCTCCACACCGATTTTCTTCAATTCCTCAAACTCGGCTTTCAGGTCATCCAGAAACAGCGGGTCAATCACCTTGTGTATATTCTCAATACTGGTATAGTGCATACCGCCGGAACGCCGGGTTTCCGGGTTCAATGTGCTTTCAAACACAGCACCAAAAATGGTAGGGCTGATTTTACTCCAATTAAACTGCGCGGATACCGTCAGCGTGTCTTTGATTTCCTGTGTGATTTTGGGAATGACAATGTTTTCATTTGCAAACAGACCGCCGTTACAATACGGGAACGCCTCCAACTCGTCAGCCAAATACAAATCCGGGCGTTCATCGTAGGGAGTGTCCAGAACCTTGAATAATGTCAAAAGTGCCTGACGAATATCTTTCGGCTCATACTGGGCAATATATCTGCTGAATGCGTCCTTTGCTCCAAACAGCCCTGCATCCTCTGCATACAAACAGAATACAATGCGGACACACAAAATGTTCAGGCTGTTCTGCGTGTTCTTGGAGGTAGGGTCGTTATACTGCTTCAAAAAGCAATCATAAATCTGCCCGACAAGTTCACCGGCTTTCAAGGACAGTTCCATTTCCTCTGTCACTTTCTTTACTCTCTTGGAGAGAAGAAAATCCAACATTGGATAATTGGTCTGCAAGTCCTGAATGCGAATAACCGTAACATTCTTTTCCGGTTCCTTCGTATTCATATCATAGACCCAGATTTCCGCAAAATTGCTGGTCACAATCCACCGGGCTTTTTCCTCAAAGGGCAGGTTGTCATTATAACGCTTTGCCTGTTCGTATGGTGTCAGGACGATACCGCCGGACTGATGACCCTTCTTATCCAGAGCAATACCCAAGGATTTCTGCTCAATGATAACTTTGGTTTCCGGGATATAGGCATCAATGCGCTTTGTGTTGCCATCCACGATAACCTTCTTTTGGAACTCAATGCGGTCTGTGGCATCGTCCGCGCCCATTACGCGCATAATAATATCCAGCCAATAGGAACGGTCATCTTCATCTTCTTTGCCTTTTCCGTTCCACTTCTGGAAGAACTGGCGCGATGCTTCTCTCTTTTCGGCATCTGTCATAACAACACCCCACAACGCAAAATGAATTTGCGGTAAAACTTGCAAATATTGTAACATAGCCCACAAGGGCAGGCAACCTAAAAAATGATAATCTATTCAAAACCTGTGTAAAACTTGTGTTATAGTTAAAAGAAAGCAGTAGGAAACCAGTGCGGTTCCTACTGCTTTTCTGTTTGTTCACTTCCTAATTCTCTCTTTCGTCTGGGCGAACTGCGCCAAGGGAGAAAAGCGGTCGTAGTTCTTTGCGATATCCGCATCATAGATG
>JAKSMD010000015.1 GCA_024400815.1 Bacteroidales bacterium
AAGACGGGGCAAAGGTAGAACTATTTTCCATACAAAATTCACCCCCCCCCCTTCATTTTTTTTATTAACAGCTGTTCGTAAGTCACAAGAATCGCGTCTTTTTCATAAAAACATCGCCATAAAGACCGGCATCATCCAGACGTTTTCACCGCAGGCACAAAAAAAGAGGAACCGGCAATTCCGATTCCTCTATATCTTTTCGCAACCCGTGAACCGCATAAAATCAGCTCACAGATCACAGTCAACTGTTCACATTATTTAATGCCGAGTTTCTTCTTAATGTCTTTAGGAAGAGCGTCTTTGTGGACAACGATGTTCATCGTTTTGTAACGAACGAAAGCTTTGGAAGCATAGAACATTCCATGGTAGTCGCCATAGTCGCCCCAGCTGTTCTTAACCATGTAGTATTCGTTGCCGTTTTGGTCCTTAGCGGTACCATAAATCAACATACCGTGGTCATCGGTTGTTTCCCAGTTGTCGTATGCAGCCTGGCGTTCTTCTTGGGTAACCCAGCGTTGTGGTGTCGGGTGTTTAGCAGCTTCGTCTTGGATTTCCTTAGCGCTCATACCGGTCCAGTGTGCCATATCGCTACCGATCATAGCAGAAGACTTGGTTTCAGGGAGAACGCAGAAACCTTTCTTAACGCCCATACGGAAACCTTGTTCGCTGACGTCGGAACCCCAAGCGATAGGATAACCATTTTCAATAGCGTTGTCAAAAACCTGCATCATTTCATCCAAAGGCAGGTTGTAGCATTGTGACCAACGCCAGTTGTCTTGGATTTCGAGAACGAATTTCTCATAGAAAGGATGATGTGTGTAGGAAGTGATGGAAACATAGTCATCAGCATTCAGGCCGAGAGATTCATAGAAAGATTTCGGAGTGTATTTAACGCCCTTGTAGGTGAATTCTTCAGGATTTGTACCCAAATAAATTTGGTGAACAGCAGCAACGGCTTTCTGCCAGAGAGCTTCGCCATTAGCGTTGGTTTGCAATTTCTTGTGGTCGCCTTCAGCGATAGCTTTCACGATAGCATCGGTAATAGCGGAAAGTTCGGTGTGGTCTGACAAAGTGTCGCCATAAGCAGCACCCGGACGCATTTCTTCTTCAGGAACGAGACCGAAAGTCTTCATACCGTAGATAACATCGTAGAAAGAACCGCCTTGGGAGAAGGAAACGTCGCCGTGTGTGCGGACTGCAGCCTTTGCGCGGTCATTGTAAGTGTTTGAAACAATGTACATTTCAGAGAAATCATACTCGCCTTTGCCCATACGGAGGAGTTCGGCTTCAATAAAACCAAGACCGGAATAGCACCAGCAAGTACCAGCGCGGTTTTGATCTTTAACGGAAGTAACCGGGAGTTCTTTCACCTTAGTGAAAACATAACCCTCATCTTTCTTTTCAGCGTCTTGTTCTTGAGCCAAGGAAACATTACCGGCCAAAACAAAACAAGCCAATGCGGATAACAAGAATAACTTTTTCATTGTGTTTATTTTTTAATAGTTGATACCATAATAGGGCGGCAAAAATACAAAAAAACTTTCTTTCTAAAATAGCTCAATTGGAAAACTGGGAATGAAGTTATTTGATAATTTTTAAGAAATTATCTTTCCCAGACAAAATATCGTGTAAAAAACAAATTTTAGCAAAGCTATAAGTGATTTGCATATAAAATGTAGTGATTATAATTTTTTATTACAATTTCTGCTTTTTTATGGTTATATGTTAAAAAATTCTTGTAATATGTCATTTTTTAAGGTTAATTTGCAAAAAACAATATTTTTAATTGAATTAAATATTATTTGTTAATATTTTGTATTTTTACACTATCACTAAAATCTTAAAATTATGAAAAAACAATTTATTGAAACGGTACTTTTTATGAAGGATGACGAGAGTGCAAATCATCTAAGTAACTTATTGTCAAAGTTTAACTGCATTAATCAAGCAAATCGTCTCACAGATGCATTTGCAGCAACAGAATATTTGAACAATAACAAAACAACAGTACTTTTTATCGAAAGCGAGTTGACCGATATTTTGCAATCCGTTCAAAAACCGCCATTTATTATCGCCATTTGCGGTCATTCGAGTGCAAAAAAGATGAAAAATTATCTATTTCATGGGATAAATGACTTTTTATTTCTGCCTATTACAGAAAAAAATGTTAGAGCCATTATCGGCAAAATACTCAACATTTGCAACAATTATGGCAATACGTCCCAGGAATTGCCTGTAGCCGCCGAACCCGCCGCCACATACAACATGCAGCAACTCGCAAAATCAGTGTTCACCAACAAATCGATGTTTTTCAACGGCGGACGCAAAACGGAATCTATCCGGATCCTATTCAATGATGTGCTTTATATCAAAAGCAACGGCAAACAACTGGAAATTTTTTATGAAAATGGGGTTCAGAAATTCATCAACACCTCTTTACAGAAATTTTATGTGAAACTTCCAAAAGACAAATTTCAAAAAATCAACCGATGCGTCATTGTCAACATCGACAAAGTTACCAAAATTATCAAACAAAATAAAATCATTATCGGAACAGAGTGTTTTACCATTACACGCTCGTTCATTAAGCAATTCAAACATCTTTTGCTGTACAAATAAGAAATCTTCTACTTCGGAAAAAAATAACTTCTGTGGCATTGGTCAAAATTTTGTACTTTTGCCGCCAGTTGGTTCTGTAGTTCAATGGATAGAACGAAGGTTTCCTAAACCTTAAATCTGGGTTCGATTCCCAGCGGGACTACTACACTTTTTTTTTTCCACTTCGACCCCGAAAACAAAAATATGTTTTTAGGAATTGCCATATCTAAAAATGGCAATAGATTAATGTGCTATTTTTAATAGGAATTTTATCTTATTGATATTCAGTGTGATTTTATCAAACTTGCCGTTTAAGACATTTTCTATAAAAATTTGAATCTCAGATCAAAAAATCAAATTTAATCTTTTTATTCAAGAAATAAGTATTATTTTGCTGATAATCAATGATTTATAAATTGTTTTGGCGAAGGTATATCATTAAAGCGGTAATGTCGGCTGGATTCACACCACTGATTCTCGATGCTTGGCCCAAATTCATCGGTTTCACTTTCGTTAATTTTTCGCGTGCTTCTTTGGAAATACTTGAGAGCTGATTATAATCAAAATCTACCGAAATTTTGATGTTATCTAATTTTGAAAACTTCTCCACCATCTCTTCTTCTTTCAAAATATAGTTTTCATATTTGATGGCGATTTCAGCACCCCGGACTTCTTCTTCTGTCGTTTGAATCTGATTTAAAAAAGCGGCAAACTTTGTATCGACCTCGATAAAATCCTGAATGCACAATTGCGGGCGCAAGAGCAGTTGCGACAATTTTACATTCTGCAAAAGCGTGGCCGATTCTTTACTTTCCAACATTGGATTATAACTTCCAAAATCGGTAGTATGTTCTTTAAGATAAGAAACAATATCGGATTGCTTTTGATATTTTTGTATGAACGACGCATATCTTTCTTCCGAAATCAAACCTAATTGGTGGCCAATTGGGGTGAGTCGCTGATCCGCATTATCTTGACGGAGCAAAATGCGGTATTCTGCACGGGAAGTAAACATACGATAGGGGTCTTGTACGCCCTTCGTGACCAAATCATCAATTAAGACACCAATATAGGCCTGTGAACGGGTAAGAATAAGCGGTTCTTTATCATGAATAGCTAAATGAGCATTGATACCTGCAAGCAAACCTTGACATGCTGCCTCTTCATAACCTGTGGTACCATTTACTTGACCCGCCAGATAGAGATTTTGAATCAATTTTGATTCCAAAGTATAATGCAATTGCGTTGGATCAAAATAGTCATATTCTATAGCATAACCCGGACGAAAGATTTCCGCTTTTTCAAGTCCGGGAATAAGATGCATAGCGTTCAATTGAACATCCTCCGGTAAGGATGAGGAAAAACCATTAAGATAATATTCTATGGTATCC
The DNA here is from genome assembly GCA_024400815.1 of Bacteroidales bacterium. GTDB lineage: Bacteria > Bacteroidota > Bacteroidia > Bacteroidales > WCHB1-69 > F23-D06. Next base: position 3,990 of record JAKSMD010000015.1, read on the forward strand.
GAACCTTCGGGTTCCAAAAAAAGCTGATGTCTGTCTCTTTCAGCAAAACGCACAATCTTATCTTCAATGGAAGGACAATAACGAGGGCCTACACCTTGAATACGGCCTTGAAACATGGGTGATTTTTCAAAACCAGTTTGGAGAACATCGTGTACATTTTGATTGGTATAGGTTATCCAACAACTATGCTGATTGGATAGTGTGACCGTATTGGTAAAGGAAAATTTGGAAGGACACTCATCACCGGGTTGTTCAATCATTTTACTAAAATCAACAGTACGACCATCAATGCGAACAGGAGTTCCTGTTTTCAATTTTTGCGTACGTATGCCAGCATCTTTTAATTGATCTGAAAGAAGTAGAGATGAACTCTCCCCCATTCTACCGCCTGAAAAATTGACTTCGCCCACATGGATTTTGCCATTGAGAAAAGTACCATTAGTGAGAATAACTTTAGAAGCACGAATTGTTTTACCCAATTGAGTAACGACACCTTGAACGATGTTGCCATCCATTAAAAGAGAAGTAACTGTATCTTGTCGCAAAAACAAATTTGGTGTGCCTTCCAGAACTTTTCTCCAATAAAGCGAAAATTTGGTTTTGTCGCATTGGGCACGGGGACTCCACATTGCAGGTCCCTTGGATTGATTTAGCATTCTAAACTGAATCATAGTATGGTCCGTAACTATACCGGACATTCCGCCCAAAGCATCAATTTCGCGAACAATTTGTCCTTTCGCAATTCCACCCATAGCCGGATTGCACGACATTTGAGCCACAAGGGCAAGATTCATCGTAATCAGCAAAGTCTTGCTACCCATATTGGCTGCAGCCACCGCCGCCTCACATCCCGCATGGCCTGCACCTACAACTACTATATCGAATAAATCTTCCATTTCCCGTGAAACATTTTTTCAAATACAACAAAAACAGTTAATTACATTTTGAACATTGCATCCCACAACGCCAAAGATTCGTTTTCTTTTTGACGCATCACTTTAGCATCCTCATCTGATTTATCCTTATATCCACACAAGTGCAAAACTCCGTGGGCAACCACTCTCAAAAATTCGCGCTCGAATGAAACTTTAAAAATTTGAGCATTTTCAAGAATACGATCTGCACTAATCATAATGTCTCCTGACACGATGTTATCATAGCATTTATCAAAAGTAATGATGTCAGTAAGCGTATCATGATTTAAGAATTTTTGATTTTGCACTAAAAGAAATTCATCATCACAAAATAAATAGGAAATATCGCCTGGCATTAAACCCTCGTGACGGATAACGGTTTTGAGCCATTGCTTATGCTGAATATCTGGGTTAAAATTTAAGGACGTTTGAAAATCAAAAGTAATCATTAGCGTATTTTGAAAAACTTAGTAGATGTTATTACCCTATTGCCAACTTCTAATTGAATAAAATAAATGCCTTCTTCCAAATTTGAAACATTCATTACGACTTTGGAATCGATTGGTTTTATACTTGCACAAAGACGTCCCTGCACATCATAACAAGATAAAATTGCATCTTCTGACAAGTCAATATGGTCAATCGTAATAAAATTAGAAACAGGATTAGGATATAAAGAAATTTGATTTATAACATTCCTGTCTTGTATTGCATCATGTGTAGAATCGACTTGAAATAACCATTGCGAAAGGGAATCATAAACTACAACTTTCGCCGCCTGGCGAATAATACTGGCTGTTGTCTCTGGCACATTGCAATCTACAGTAATTTGAGCTGGAGACTGATGCGTCAAAATCGTATAGAAACTGCATGCCGCCGCATAAGAACCCACCAAAGTGGGATGACTTTCATCAGATTGGTAGAGCTGAATGTCCGGATAATGATCACGAATATAATGCCACAAGGCACCAACAGGAGAAACTACAGCATGGTTGTCTTCAGCCATCATCATATAACGAGCGCGCAATAAACTATCCATTCCTTCATAAGTACACAAGGGCGGATAATAAACGCAATTTAAAGCATCACCATTTTGTCTCCCCCAAGTCATATAAAATATGATACTAGCATTCGGACTATAATTTCTTATTTCCTCACACAGTTGCTTTGCATAAGGATATGTCTCATTCATAAACTGGCCCTCTGGAAATGATGGCTCTTGACTTTGCGCTTGCAAAATGACATAATCCCATCCACCTTGACGAATCAAAGAAATGGATGAATTACTTAAATGACCCTGGAAAGTGCAGCCACCAGGAGTGCTGCTGGATATTTCTAAGTGATCACCGGTAGAACCCACTACTGCGGATACCAAACTGGGCAAATCATTTACAGAAGTATAACTATTTCCAATGAAGAGAACTTTATAGGTTGCTGCATTAACGACAATACAAGTCCAAAATAAAAGCAAAAAAAATAATTTTTTTATCATAAAGAAAATTTGGTTTTCAAAACATTTTCTGTTTGCGTTTTCCGAACAATAAACATTTTAGGTTTCACGTGAAAATTGATTGTAAAAACTTTATTGTCAGAATCATATTCTATATTATCACATAACAAAGATAAAATGGAATGTTCTTCTTCAATAACTTTATTATACAAACAATCAAAAGAAAAATCAGCGGAACTATAAAGCACATCTACATGATCATTATCAATATTGAATTCCACATTAACTGAGAAATCTTTATGACCATTCAAAATAAAATCAACTACCTCTTGATTAGCTGAAGAAATTATACCAAAATCATTTTGCAATTCATAATTATCACATATGGTTTCTACTGTTTGCAAGACAGAAGCATATAAATTGCAAGCTTCTAAATCCGATAAAGTAATGTTAATCATAGTTCAAGCATTAATCAATGTTATAGAAATAATTGTTGGCTTTTTCTTTGTAATAATAATTCAAATTGGCGGGTACAGAACGCAACATTTCATTTTGCTGTGTATGTTCTGTATCAAATTTCCAATCTTTCGGCGGATTCAAATGTGGCACCTGCTTTGCCTCATTTGACTTTCTTTCTTCATCTTTCTCTTTCTCAATATCAGCTCGTTCACTTTGAAGCAAACGAGTCGTAATGGATTGCTGACGCTGCAAAGTCTGCTGGGTAATAGAACGATTGACCAACTCTTTTTCTGTTTTCTTCATATCGTTAATCAATTGTTCTAAGGTCTTATCCCCTACTCCATTTTCTGATTTTTGAGCATTATTCAAATCCTCAATCATCTTACGAATGGCCTCTTGCTGAGCAGCCATTTTAGCAAATTGCTCACTCATTTTTTGCTGTTGCCCGGTCTGGCCCTGCTTGCCTTGCTGGTCCATAGACCTCTTCATAGCTTCCATTTGGCGATTTAATTGCTGCTGCAATTCTCTGGCAGAAGCCTTCTTACCTTTTCCACCGGGCTTGCTACATGAACCATTGCCAGATTTATTGCACTTGGACTTGCATTCGCTTTTCTTCTTTTGCATTTCCTTTAATGACTCATTCAGCATCAAAGCCAAATTATTCATAGAAGTCAATACAAATTGCTGATCTTTGGCAGCTTGTGACATTTTTCTATCACTCAAGTCTGATTGAGCAGAAAGCAAATAATTTTGAATTTTCGAAACCTCTGTTTGAATATAAGGACGTACAGATACTTGTCTGCGCGCCAAAGCATTCAATGAATCTTCAATAATCTTCATATTGCTTTTAACCCTAAACTGTTTCGTCATAATGTCAGACACAGCAGCAGAACGAGCATTGGTCTTTTGGGTAGATTTCATCACTTCTTCCTGGGAAAACGAAATCTTCACCAAATTATCTAATATTTGGCGTAACGTCTCAATATCTTCAGAAACACTTTCCAGTTCACTTTCATTGATATCCTTTTCGAGTTGATCCGCCATCTTATCCATATTTTCAGCTGCATTTTGCTGATTTTGAGAAGATTTTGAACGATTGTTCTTCTGTAAGTTGCTCTTGCTCTGTTGCAACTGCTGTTGAATATTTTGCTGTAATTGCTCAGTACTATTCAACTTGTTTGGATCTTCCAATTGACTATTCAATTTATTAATTTCCTGGATATCCTTTTGCAAATCTTCAAACTTCTTTTGAATTTGATCTTGCTTTTGCTCCAACAAATTCTTGTTAATGTTTTTATCGTTTGTTTTAGTGGCATTTTGCTGCAATTCTTTAGACAAATCTCGCAAATCCTGAATCGCTTCATTCACCTTCTTTTCAACCTCTAATTGCTTATACAATTGGAGCTGCTGATCCAAAGTTTGATTGATGTCCTGCGTATTCAGTTTCATCTTTTCCATTTGTTTCTGGATCTGATCCTTATTGGCAGAATTATTCATCATCTCCTGCAACTTTTGAATCATCTGCTTCATTTCATCAGACAAAACCTGATCCATGCGCTTTTGAAGTTCTTTCTGCTTCTTAATGATATCTTCATCCAAATCCTTGTACTGATTCTCCAAGTTATTCTGATTTTGTTGCTGCTGCTTCAAATCATTCACTTGTTGCTGCAATTTCTGATATTGCTCCATCAGCTGTTCAAGTTTTTTCTTATCCTGCCATGAAAGCTCTTTTTCTTGCAGCATTTGCTGCTGTAATTTGTCAATATCCTTCATCAATTTGGAAGACTCATCCAAGACTTCATTAAAGTCAGATTTGGTCTGTTTTTCGCCTTTTTCGAGGTCGGCGTTGATTTCATCCAATGTTCTTACACGGAAGGTAGAAACGCTCGTTTTAGCGCATTTATGGCCATTTACGCCGTCATTGTCAAAAACCTGAAAATAATACTCAAGTTTCTCACCCGGATTCAAATTAAAGGTATTAGGATCAAAATAATAGTAGAAATCCTGAATAGTCACGCTATTTTGAATTTTAATATCTACCGTTTGAGCATTTCCTTTGGATTTTCCATTAGCATCGTACTTATGATAAACGAATTGCAATTTTGAGAAACCGTAGTCGTCGTTGATATTGCCCTTAAAATAAATACGATCATTATAAGCAGAATCACGCTGGCTCTCCACCTCAATTTTCGGATACATATCTTGAATGACCGTAATTTCATCCGTCAACGTATCTTTGCTTGTAAAATATTTGTTTTTATTGAAAATAGAATAGGTAAAGGAACTCTTAGCGTAAATTTTATATATATAATTGTCATTTTCAGAAGAAATGACATGTTCGTTGTCATTAACAATAAATATCAAATTATCAGAATTTTTGGTGTAGAACACCCATTTGATAGTCGTTCCTTCTGGAACAGTGGCATTACCAACGTTATCAATAGTTTCATCCGGTTTATTGAGATAGCCGGGATAATGCAATTCCATAACAAATCCCAAAGTAACAGGCTTAGGAAGCACTTCAATCGTATATAAAGGAGAAGCAACTTCATCTGTAACAAACTGGAAATCTGTATTTTTCTGCATATTTGAAAAAGTGTAAGAAAATTCAGTATTAGAAATCTTATTGCACTTGAAACTTCTATTACCATAACGGATATAGACCTCATTCGGTGTCTCCTCCCCTTTCACTTTCACTTTCACATCAAAATCTTCATGTTGGAAAGTGCGCAATTTTTTATTGACAACCTCAAAGCTATAGGGAGCCGGTTTTTCATAAACTTGTGAATGATGAACAATTCTTTTAGTTGGTTCAGTAAAAATTTCGCTTTTAATGCAGAAAAGAAGTAAGAAAACAGCCACTGGAATTAAAATCCAACGAGCAGACTTCTTCGTTTTGGCAATGGGAACAGCTTGAACAAAAGAATAGGCTTTGAAAGAATCAATTTTAGAATCAATAGCGGCTGATAGCAATTCGTAGCTCTTATAATCGCCTGCTTCCATTTGTTTTTGCAATTCAAACAAATTCAATAACTTATCATCAATTTGCTGAAAATGCTTTCCTATAATTTGAGCAATCTGTTCTTGAGTCAACTGTTTGCCCAACCCCTGTAATTTGCACAAAGGAATAATGATATAACCAATTAAAGTACCTAAACAGAGCGCAATAAAGGAATAAAACAGGATAGAACGCACCACTGTATTTGAATACGAGAAATATTCAAACAGAGAGAAGGCGATAAAAGTAGCCAATATGATAATAACAAAGAAAATGATTCCTTTGTATAGTTTGTTCAAATAGTACTTTTTGACAAACTGCTTGATCTTATTTTGTAATATTTCCTGATTAGAAGATGCCATTTGTATCTAATGAGCTATCTGAGTCTTTGTCTATAATATCTTCGTTTTCTAGATTGTAGAAAGTAGATTTGTTATTTTTGAAGTAAGTATACAGATTTTTGTTCTTTCCATAAAGAGCTTTTGTCCAGAAGAATCTAAAAAATGAAGAATTCATCTTATTTAACATGCTTCTTTTGGAAAAGATGCTGAAAATCTTTTTGTCTTTGAACTTACTTGAGTTGTTGTTGACAAATCCCATTTCATATACGAGCAATTCCGTCAAGGGAATCATCACCGGACACACTTCTTGGCACATGCCGCACAGGGTGGTCTGGCTGAAAATGGAAAGCGTCTTGTTATACTGGTCTAAACAATTGTTTTTTATAATTTGAATAGGAGAAATAGATGTGGAAGACTTCGCTACCGGGCAAACTTCCATGCATCTGCCGCAATGAATACAATAGAGCGATTCTCTCAAAGATATATCTTGCAGAATATCTGAAATCCCGTTTTCATAGAGGATAACAGACACATTAACAGGATCTTCTCTAAAGCCGACGGATTCAGAAGTGGCAAAATTATCAGCCACAATCTTAGTAAAAGACTTTGACAATACTTTGACATCAGCTGGAAAATATGATTGTGACTTGGATTTCAATTTCATAATCAATGAAATGTCGGAACAATTGACCAAAATCTGGTCAATATTTACAATCACAATCACATTATTAACCAAATTAAAGCAATTTTTGGATGGTCTGTCAGCAAACAGCAAGGAACCATCTTCCGCAACCGCAAAATCGGCATTCACCACCAAAGTTTCAGCTTCAGTTTCACGATTTGCTACACTCAGCGGGGTGCAGACTTTCACCAAGGAAGGGTCAGCAGACAATTCATCGGGAATCCTGTCCACATCGAAGCATACCTTATTGTGGCTTTTCTTCGGTAAAAGATTAAAAATATGAGAGCAGAGGCTGCTTTCATCCGGTGCCCAAAGCACATTCAGACCATTCTCTATGAATTTGTTTTCAATGCGGAGAAGATTTTGGTCGATGTCCTCAAAAAAAGCATAGCGGACATAATTAGCTCTTTCTCTCAGATCCTGAGAAATCTCAGGAGAATACTCTTCGCTCATTATAAGTTAATTTTATCAATTCTTCTTTGATGGCGTCCGCCTTCAAAATCCGTGCTGAAGAAAGTAGTGAAAATTTCAGCAGCCGTTTCAAATGGGATGAATCGAGCGGGCATAACCAAGATGTTCGCATTGTTGTGCTGACGAATCAAAGAAGAAATTTCCTTGTTCCAGCACAAACCGGCACGCACATTCGCATGTTTGTTGGCACACATCGCCATACCATTGCCTGTTCCACATATCAATACTCCGTATTGATTAGGATCATTGGCAACGCGTGTTGCCAATTGATGTGCAAAGTCAGGATAATCAACACTTTCATTAGAAAAAGTGCCTAAATCTTCAAACTCGAATGATGTGCCAAATTGTTTTTTGAGTTGTTCTTTTAAGTCAAAACCAGCGTGGTCAGATGCAATTAAAACTTTCATACCTTGTAATATTTTTATAAGCGTGCAAAAATACAAAAAAAAGTGAGTTTTATTTGCCCCGATTTTCTGAGTGATTTTTCTGTTCCCCTTCATCTTTTTTCTTTTCAATCACTAAAAAATCATCTTTAATTTTATAAGGAGATAATAATATTATTCTGTTGATAGCGTTCATAAAAAATCTGGCTTACACTTGATTTTTTGAGTTATCATTATTAATTAACAATTTTCAAGATTTTGAAAAGAAGTAACTATTTTATAGATAGACACTTTGATAAAAGCAAATTTTTCTTTTATTTTTTATCAGTGAATAACTTTTGGGTTATGAACATCCCATTTTTGTTAAAAAATGATGTTGATAAATCGGGTTCTCATTTGAAAACTAAACTTATCAAATTTTATAAACAGAGTTATGCCGTCGTAACTTCAACTTTTTGGATAACTCGGGGTTTTATTAACAATTGTATGTTTATAAAGCCATATAATATTGAAGTTATGAATGTTTAAGGTTTGTTTTGTTTTTGTTTGGAAATAAATATGCACAAAAAATAAAAGAAACATCTGTACAAATTTTATATTTTTGCGCCAATGAAAAAATTTGGGTTATTTTTATGCCTGTTCTTGTCTTTTGCTACGCTTTTTGCCCAGCAAAAGCAGTTTTCTGCCAAAGTGTTGGACGGAATCACCTATCAACCTTTGGTTGGAGCAAGCATTTACAATGCGAATACTCATAAATTCGCTTTTAGCGATGATAACGGCCGATTTTCCATCTCTGTTTCCATCAATGATACGTTGGTCATTTCAAAATCTGTCTATCGACAGCTGGTAGTGACGGTAAATCAAAATGTTTTTAACAACTACGACGATTTTTTCCTCTATTATAAAGCCACTATGTTGAAAGAAGTCCGCATTATTGGCCTGAATCCTTCGTATGAAGGTTTCAAAAATGAAATTGTTCACATGGATTTGCCTGACTATTACAAAAGGGCTGAGGATGTTAAATTATCTGATTTTGAAAAAGCGAATGCCACTTATAAGCCGGACGGCAATTTGCTGTCCTTAGGCGGTAAAATTACTACTTCTCCTATTACCTATCTTTATGATAAATACAGTCGGAAATCCAAAATGAATAGGTTGTATAATGAAATGCTTTCCTATCAAGATGATGTGAATAATATTCAGGACAAGTACAATCGAGAAATTGTGAGCGAATTGACTGGCTTGCAAGGGGACGAGCTGGTTGCCTTTATGATGTATTGCAGATTTAGCTATTATGATCTTGTGCGTTGGGATAGAGAAAAAATAAAATCTCAAATAAAGGCGAAATACTATGACTATCAGTATGATAGTATTTTCAATGAACAAAATCAAAAATAGAAGATATAGTATATGGAAGATTTTTTTAAAAAGAACTTCAACAAATTTCATATGATCGGGGTGGTCTTTGGAATCGTTTTCAGTATGGTATATTGGGTTAAAAAAGGTCAATTTTCTGATAATGTGTTAAAAAGTAGTCCGGTGTTAATGGCTATTTGGGGTGTTTTGGTGGGCTATATTCTTTTTGATTTGATGTTCAATGCGAAGAACAGAGACAATTCGTAGATATGTCTGCCATTAGCCATTAGCTTTTGGCCATCACAAATGTTATCTTTATTTTTGTATTTTTGCGCCCCTTATTTTAGGATAATTTTATTCACTAAATAAATATTAATATGACAGAAAAACTACAAACTTTGAGAGACAACGCTGCCGTTAGATGGATTGCGTTGTTGCTGTTGGCGTTGGCCATGTTCTGCGCCTACATTTTTATGGACATCCTCTCCCCTATTAAGGAGTTGATGGAATCCACTCGCGGATGGGACTCCAAGGCCTTCGGTACGATGGAAGGTGCTGAAACGTTCCTGAACGTATTTGTCTTCTTCCTGATTTTCGCCGGTATCATTTTGGACAAGATGGGCGTGCGTTTCACCGCCATTCTTTCCGGTGCCGTAATGCTCGTTGGTGGCTTGATAAAGTTCTATGCTGTCTCTGAGTTGTTTATCGGAAGTTCTATGGAAAGTTGGTTTACGAGTAACCTCAACTGGCATACGGGTGTCGGATTCATTGACGATGTTTTGCCGTTCTATCAGGGAATGCCTGCATCCGCAAAACTCGCCGCTATCGGCTTTATGATTTTCGGTTGTGGCGCTGAAATGGGCGGTATCACCGTTTCCCGTGGTATTGTGAAATGGTTCAAAGGTCGTGAAACCGCTCTGGCTATGGGTTCTGAAATGGCACTCGCTCGTTTGGGCGTCGCTACCTGTATGATTTTCTCACCTTTCTTTGCTAAGTTGGGTGGTCAGGTTCACGTTGACAACTCTGTGAAATTCGGCGTCGTACTCCTTTGCATCGCGTTGATTATGTTCATCGTCTATTTCTTCATGGATAAGAACTTGGATGCTCAGACCGGTGAAGCCGAAGAACAAGATGATCCTTTCAAAATCAGCGACCTTGGAAAGATTCTTTCCAGCCTCGGTTTCTGGTTGGTGGCTCTCCTTTGCGTACTCTATTATTCCGCAATTTTCCCATTCCAGAAATATGCTGTCAACATGTTGCAATGCAACTTGACGCTTAATCCTGGCGAAGGTTTCTGGGCAAGCAACGCCGTTACTATTGTACAATATCTTATTATGCTGTTGGTTGCCGTGGGTTCTTTCGCAAGCAATTTCGCTAAGAAAAAACCGGCCAAGATCGGTTTGATGGCTATGGCAGTGGTTGCTTTGGTAGTTTATTGCTATATGGGCTATATGCGTGGCACGGCTGAGACCATTTTCGCCGTATTCCCATTGTTGGCAGTGGCCATTACGCCTATTTTGGGTAACTATGTTGACCACAAAGGTAAAGCCGCTTCTATGTTGATGATTGGTTCCATCCTTTTGGTTATCTGTCACTTGACATTCGCTTTCATTCTGCCTTTGTGCAAAGGTAGCGCAGTTGGCGGTACAATCGTGGCATACGTTACCATCCTCGTTTTGGGTGCTTCCTTCTCTTTGGTTCCTGCCGCTTTGTGGCCTTCCGTTCCAAAGTTGGTTGACGAAAAGATCATCGGTTCCGCTTACGCTCTGATTTTCTGGATTCAGAATATCGGTTTGTGGCTCTTCCCGCTTTTGATTGGCAATGTTTTGGAATCCACCAATGCCAACAATGCAGCCGTTATTGCCGCAAAACAAGCCATTGAAGCAGGAGAAAAAGGCGTTTTCGTACCTTACGACTACAAATGGCCACTCGTAATGTTGGCTTGCTTGGGTATTGCCGCACTGCTCATTGGTGTTTACCTCAAAGCAGTTGACAAGAAGAAAGGTCTTGGTTTGGAAGAACCGAACATCAAAGCTGAATAATTTTCAGAATTTCAATATAAAGAAAATGGCGACCAATCGGTCGCCATTTTTATTTGTATAAAGATCCCTTCACAACGCTGCGCTTTGTTCGGGATGACGATGTGCCAATAATGCACAATGACGGTCGTAAAGGAACTGACTTTGGACGATTTGTTTGAATAAGAAAAATATTATTTTTGCGGCTCGGAAATATGGGTTCACCAAGTAGTGGACCACCAAACAGTGAACTCATTATATCATACTTAGGTGATGAAAATTTGATTTCGGTGGAACATATTTTATGTGTATGGAAGTGTTCGACATTTTTGGATACTTTTGCAGAAATTGTTTCAAGAGATGAAAAAAACCACAGCTATCGTCATTATCAGCACGTTAAGTGTTTTGCTGATTGGTTCTGTTGCCTTTGCGGTGACGCAAAAACTGCAAAACGAACAGAAACCGAACTATTATACGAACAAGATAACGTCACCTTACATTCCGGAAAAGATGACTTTTGCCGGTGAGGAAGTGCCATTGGACATCTATTGGGTGCACGAGGCGCTGGACCGCGAACTCATTGTCAACTGTTACCAACATTCCAAGACATTGCGTATCTTCAAACTGTCAGCGCGCGTTTTTCCTGAAATCGAGCGTATCTTGAAAGAAGAGGGTGTGCCCGAGGATTTCAAGTATTTGGCTGTGGCAGAGAGCGGTTTGGAGAATGTCACATCGCCAGCCGCCGCAGGCGGATATTGGCAGTTCATTCCAGCCACCGCTAAAAACTACGGTTTGGAAATCAGCAACGATGTGGACGAACGCTGTAATTTGGAAAAGGCCACACGCGCGGCCTGCAAGTATCTTAAAAATGCTAAAAACAGATTCGGCAGTTGGACCCTGGCCGCCGCCGCATACAATAGGGGAGAGGGCGGACTTAACGCCGCTATTACGGACCAAAAATGCAACAGTTATTGGGATATGTGGCTCAACAAAGAGACTTCTCGCTATGTGTTCCGCATTATGTCCTTCAAATTGATGTTTGAAAACCCGCAACTTTATGGGGTTGAAATATGCCCGGCAGAAATGTATCAGCCTATAAAATGTACTGAAATACAGGTCAATAGTTCTATTTCCAGTTTGCCTGCTTTTGCGCAGGAACACCATGTTACCTACAAGGAATTAAGAGACCTGAATCCATGGATTCAAAACAATAAATTGAATGTTCCTGCAGGTAAGACATATACCTTGAAGTTACCCGTGAAATCTGCAGCTAAGTATAAAGAACTCTTTGAAAATTTAGATAATCCGTTTTTGAAAATTGCAGGAAAAGCGGAAAGACAACTATAAAAAGACTAAAATAAAAACTACAATAATATGAAATATGTGATTATCGGCGGTGTGGCTGGTGGAGCATCGGCAGCTGCCAGACTTAAAAGAATCAACGAAGATGCTGAAATTGTGTTGTTCGAAAAAGGCGAATACATTTCATACGCCAATTGCGGATTGCCTTATTATATCGGAAACACTATTGAAGAGCGCAAGAAATTGTTTGTTCAAACACCAGTATCTTTCGGCAATCGCTATGATGTTGATGTGCGCAATCTCAACGAAGTTACGGCAATCAACCGCGATCAGAAGACGGTGAGCGTAACGAATTTGCGCAATGGCAAAACGTACGAAGAAGATTACGATATTTTGCTTTTGTCTCCGGGCGCAGAGCCTATTATTCCGCCTGTTCCCGGTGTTGATTTGCCCAATATTTTCACCTTGCGCAGTGTAACAGATTGCGACCGTATTAAATTGGAAGCCGTTGAAAAAATGCAAGCAAATGCGTCGGCTGTCATTATCGGCGGCGGATTTATTGGCTTGGAAATGGCCGAAAATCTGCATAAAATTGGATATAAGGTTACCGTTGTTGAAAAAGCTGACCACATCTTGACGCCCTTGGATTGGCCCCTTGCTGCTATTGTCCAAAAGCATTTGATAGACAAAGGTGTTGAAGTAATAACAGCCAATGGATTGGCTGGCTTTGCTGAAAAAGACGGCAAGTTAGCCGTTTCTTTGGAAGACAAACGCGAATTGCCTTGTGATTTGGCCATTCTCAGCATCGGCGTGCGCCCAAACACAAAATTGGCCGCTGCCGCTGGATTGAAAATCGGCGAAGCAAAAGGTATTTGGGTTAATGAGTTTTTGCAAACCTCCGATGAATGTATTTTTGCTGTAGGCGATGCTATTGAATTTCCACATCCGATTACGGGTAAGCCCTATTGCAATTTCTTGGCTGGACCGGCAAACTTGCAAGCTCGTATCGCCGCCGCAAATATGGTGTATCCGGAAACGGTTCCCTATCATGGCTCTGTAGCTACGGCAATTGCTAAAGTTTTTGACTTGACTGCGGCAAGTACCGGTTTGAATGAAAATCAACTTAACAGGAAAGGAATGCCTTTCCAAACCGTTATTACGCATCCTGCTTCTCATGCTACATACTATCCTGGTGGCAGTCCTATCCACTTCAAACTCAATTATGATCCCAATGATGGCCGTATTTTAGGTGCTCAAGCTGTGGGCATGCAGAATGTGGATAAGCAAATTGATGTTATTTCTTTGCTTATCAAACATCAGGGAACAATTTTCGATTTGGTGAATAGCGAACACACGTATGCACCCCCGTTTGGTTCTGCTAAAAGCCCTGTTATGTTTGCAGGTATGGTGGCCGAAAACATCTTTGCCCATTTGATGAATCCGTTGCAAGTGGCAGAGTTGGATGAAATTTTGGATCAAAAGGAAGATATCAACTTAATTGATGTTCGTGCTATTGAAGAATTCAAAGCTGGCACTATTGAAGGAGCAGAGAATTATCCTTTGGACGAACTTCGTGAATTTTTAGAGGATATTGACCCAGATAAGAAAACTGTTGTCTTCTGCGAAGTCGGCTTGCGCGGATATGTGGCTTCTCGCATTTTGATGCAATCCGGTTTTGATAAGGTTTACAATCTGATAGGCGGTATGAAAACCTATCGTTTCATTGGAAAGCACTTGAAATAGTTTTTTTTAATAAACACCCAATAACTTCATTAACTAAATTTACAAATATATTATGGTAAAGTATAATACGCAAAGCAAAGTAGAAGCTTATTTTCAGCAACTTGACTCCACTTTTCAAGATAATCTCGAATACTGCAAGTGTCAGGTTTTAACAACTGACAATTATATAATATTAGGACAATTAACCGCTTTGCGTTTCATAGAATGGGTTAGCTTGAATCCTGGCGGCGTGGTGGCTTTGCCGACAGGCAAAACACCAGAATTTTTTATTAAATGGTTACAATATTATTTGGATAACTGGGAGCAGGAATCTAAAACTGGCATTATTGCCAAGTTGGGCATTTCAAAGCCGGATTTTCATTCGCTGCATTTCTTTCAATTAGATGAATTTTTCCCTATTAATCCTGAAAACGAGCGTTCCTTCCGTTATTTTGTAAAAAAATACTATATCGATGTTCTGGGTTTTGACCCCGAAAAGACGCATCTTATCAATACCTACTTTCTGAATGAGGAAGAACGCGAAATGTTGGGCGGTGCCCAGAATATGAGCGAGGTCTTTCCAGACGGAAAGGTAGATTTGTCTTTGCGCGTGCGTACTCCGCAAACCAAAGAAGAAGTGTTTAAGCAGCGAGCCATCCGTATGTTTGATGAATTTTGCACGCGTTATGAAAATAAAATCAGAGATTTAGGTGGCATTGGCTTTTTCTTGGGCGGCATCGGTCCGGATGGTCATATTGCGTTCAATGTGCGCGGTTCCAGCCCATTCTCTCATACGCGTTTGACGGGCATCAATTATGAAACGCAGGCCGCCGCCGCGGGCGATTTGGGCGGCATTGCGCTGGTGCGTAAGAAAGCCGTTATAACAATGGGTTTGGAAACAATAACATACAATCCTGACTGTGTGGCCGTTATCATTGCCGCGGGAGAATCTAAAGCAAAAGTGGTGGCCGGCTCTGTTTTGCAAAAACCAACTATGGAATATCCAGCTACCTGTCTCCAAAAGTTGCCGAATGCCCGTTTCTTTATCACGGCAGCCTCTGCAGTTCGTATGCCAAAATCTCAAAAACTTTTAACTAGTAGATATCCTCAAGCATTATGTCCAGATGCTTTTATCGAAAAATTGGTGCTTGATGTGGCATTGCAGGCCGGGAAGACGATTCAAGAAATGCTGGATTCTCAATATACGGCGCCGAATTTGGAATTTGTGTCCCAATTATCTGGAAAATCTATTCCAACTTTATTGCAAAATGTCTTGTCATCCATTGAAAAGAAAATTCAAAAGGGTTTGATTATTGAGGATGATGAGGTGATTTTACACACAGGACCGCATCATGATGATATTGAATTGGCGTATTTCCCGTATTTGCATCACCTGGTTCGCTCCAAGACTATAGCCAATCATTTTGCATATTGTACCAGTGGCTATACTTCCGTTACCAGCCAGTATTTGCAACAGTGCTATGAACAGTTAATGGAACGCGTGCATCCGACTGTGGCCGCCTTGCGCGATGAAAGAATTGAGACGTTGTTCACCTCTACATATCAAGATGATATAACGCTTTATTTGCGAGGCATTGCCCAACAGAATGTTTCTCAGCAGGCCTATGCGGTAGCACGTCGTATTGCGCGCAAATGGGCGGAAGAAAAACAATTTTCCAATGTGGATGAAATAGCTGCTTGGGTAAATGCGCAATTGGATATTCTGAAAACATTTGAACCGGGTCGAAAAGAACCAGATACTTTCCATTTGGCTAAAGGTTGGCTGCGCGAATTCGAAGCCGAGTTGGTTTGGGCTCATTTCGGTTTGGATTGCAATCATGTCAATCATCTTCGCTTGCCTTTCTACAGTGATGATATTTTCCCGCACTATCCTGATTTCGAACATGATGTTCAACCTATTTTAACCCTTTTGGATAAAGTTAAACCAACGGTTATCAGTTTGGCACTCGATCCAGAAGGCAGCGGTCCGGATACCCATTTCAAAACGCTCATTGCCTTGAGTATGGCTATTGATGAATATGTGAAACGCAATCCGGGATTGAATTTGCGGATTTGGGGCTATCGAAATGTATGGTCAAAATTCCATATCGCAGATGTGGATACTTTGATTCCTGTATCTTTGAATTCGTTTGCCGTAATCAAAAACATGTTCAACACCTGTTACCTCAGCCAGCGTTCTGCCGATTTTCCAAGTTATGAGTATGATGGACCCTTCAGCGAGTTGGCTCAAAAGGTGTGGGTTACCCAACATAATGACCTCTGCAAGTTGTTGGGCGAAGATTATTTTTACGAGTCCGATTCCAGAATGATGAAGCGTGCCTATGGTATGATTTACTTGAAGACAATGAGTTATGAGGAATTTACGCAATATATGATTCCGGTAAAACGATTGTTGGAAACCAAAGCTGCCATGCAGTTGTAACCCTATAGAATAAAGTTATTTTAATAAAAACATATCGATATGAAAATCAAAGTTCTATTCTTTACCGTATGCCTGAGTGTACTTTTTGTGTTCACTTACGGACAAGAAGAGCACCTTGTTGGTGCCAATTGTACTTCCATTATGGTGGGCTGCAAGGCTTCCACAGACGGTTCTGTGATTACTTCCCACACTTGCGATAGCAAGTATCGTACATGGGTGAAAATGGAACCTGCCGCTGATCATAAAGCAGGGGAGATGCATAAGGTTTACAAAGGCACAATGCATACCAGCGCGCCCAATGCGATGGAAAATGTTACGCTTGCAGGCGAGATTCCGGAAGCAGCGCACACCTACGCTTATATGAATACGGCTTATCCCTGTATGAATGAAAAACAGCTGGCCATGGGCGAAAGCACCTTTTCGGGCCCCGATACGCTGGTAAACGAAAATGGCATGTTCTTGATTGAAGAATTGCAAAGAATTGCTTTGCAACGTTGTGACAATGCTCGTGATGCGATTCAACTTATTGGCGAGTTGATTGCAAAATATGGCTACGGCGACGGGGGTGAGTGCATTACTATTGCAGATAAAAAGGAGGTTTGGCAAATGGAAATCCTGGGCGAAGGTCCTGACAAAATCGGTGGCATCTGGGTGGCGCAACGCGTGCCCGACGATGAGGTCGCCGTCAGCTGCAATGTGGCCCGTATCGGCAAAATCGATCGCAAAAACAAAGATTATTTCATGTGCTCCGATAATATTGAGAAAGTGGCTAAGAAGTATGGCCTGTGGGACGGCAATGGCGACTTTATCTGGTGGAAGGCCTTCCCATCTTCCTATAGCGGCAACAAGAACTTCAAAGAACGCGAATGGTACATATTCAATGAATTGGCCCCTTCTCGTCATTTCGCTTTAGATGCTGAAGAGCTCCCATTCTCTATCAAACCAGATGAAAAAGTGTCTCCTCAACGCGTCATGGAACTCTTCCGCGCTAATTATGAAGGCTCTCCTGAGTTGGACCAAACGAAGAATCTACTTTATGTTAAAAATCGTAAAAACGAAGCCGGAGAGATGGTTTCAGATACGCTTGTTTGTCCGAATGCAAACCCTTGGATGGATGGCAACGAACGCGCTATGTACAATATGCTGAAGCCTGGCGCCGTAACTTTCTATCGTGGTGTGGCTATGTCTTGGTGTTCTTATTCTACAATTATTCAATGCCGTGCTTGGCTGCCTGATGAAATTGGCGGATTGTGCTGGTTTTCTGTTGAAAATCCGGGACAAAGTCCTCGCATTCCTATCTTTGCTGGCGAAACGAAGTTGCCTGCAGGTTTCAATATCTGCGGCCATTTTGGCTATAATGAAAATGCTGTGCTTTGGCACTATCGCAAAGCCAACAAACTGGCTCAAGTTCGTTGGGGCATGACCAAGAACTTGATGATTGGCAATGTGCTTCGCTATGAAGAAAAGGCATTTAGCGAACTTCCTGCTTTGGAAAAGCAGGTGGTTGATTTATTGCATGCCGATAAAAAAGATGAAGCAGTAAAGGTTTTGAACCAATATACTTCAGATTTCGCAGGTGCCACACGCCAAACTTGGGCCGAAATGGAACACAAGTTTTGGGAAACCTTCTGGACGGGATTTTAGTTTTTCTCTACCGAAAATCCGAACTTTCCGAGTATTTTGCCTAAGTCATAATAATGGCCATGGGAGTAACTTACAAGATTGGCGCGCTGTAGTTCGAGGGCGTCAGTCTTGTAATTGAAGAGGTTTTCTTTGGCGTGAACGGCTACGATTTCGGCAATAAACATATCATGCGAGCCTAAGGGTATGATCTGTTTCACCTTGCACTCGAGATTCACAGGGGCTTCGTCTATCATCGGTGCTTTGACTTGTGTGCCACGCACGGGGGTGAGACCGGTCTCTAAAAATTTGTTAAACTTCTTGCCTGATTTTACGCCGCACCAGTCGGCAATAGGGGCTAAATCGTGGTTAACCAAGTTGATGACAAACTCGCCGCTCTCTTTGATGAGATGATAGGAGTGGCGTTCTGGGCGCACGGAAATGTAGCATAGCGCCGGATCAGAGCAGAGCGTGCCGGTCCAGGCTATAGTAATAATATTATATTCGTCAATGGAGCTGCCGCAAGAAACCATAACCACTGGGGCAGGGTTCAGCATGTTGCCCGCACGCATGATTCTTTTGCCGTTCTTCTTATTTATTTTCTTCTTTTCCATAATATAGTTACCGTGAATTTTATATTTAAAAAGCGTGTTAAAACTACCGCTTCAACACGCTTTTAGAATATTTTATGAATAGATTTTATTATTTAGCAACGGAGAATGCGTTTTTGTTCGGGATGATGAGCAACGGCATAGGTGAGGTGCTCAAGATTTCGCGCATGTTGCGAGATGCTGTGAAATCGGTTTCAGCTTCTTCACGCATGATGGTGATGAGGTTTGCATCTACTTCTTTAGCGCATTTCAAGATGATGTTGCAGACATCGTTGTTGCATACATTGAAGGATTCAGCCACATAGCGCACATTTGCCTCTTCGCACATATCAGCGGCATGGCGCAGTTGAATATTGATGACGTGTCTGGTTGAAGGATCATTCGGATAATTCACTCCGAAGAGATACAATTGAGCAGCAAAACCTTTGGCTAAATAAATGGCCGCACGCATTTTCTGCAAGGTTTCAAAACTGGTATCAATAGGAATGAAAATCTTGTGGAGGTCGCGATTGATGGAGATGTTTTCACGCATAATCAAAATAGGTACATCCGCATTGTTAATCATACGATAGGCATTGTTGCCGATATAGCCTTCTTCAAAACCAGAAGCGCCATGGGCACCGAGTACAATCATAGATTCTGGCAGATTGTTGGCGTACTTGTTGATTTCAATATGCGGTTTGCCTTCTAAGATTACAGTATTGACATGAGTTTCAGGAGATTCGTCTTTGCATAATTTAGCCCATTCTTGCAGTTTTTCCTGATTGTGCATAACAAAACTTTTGCCTTCGTCAAATTCCTCTGCGCTGCTGGAAACGCCAGGAGATTTGATCCAAACCAAGTGGATGTCTGCTTTGGTTTTGAGAGAAATGGCGATTGCGTGACGCATAGCCACCATAGAACTGTTGGAAAAGTCGATACCGACGATAATATTTTTCATAACATTAATTATTTTATTGTGAACTGTGAACTGTGAACTGAAAAGGGTTAATGGGAAGGCGAGCGTGATATTTGTAGTAATTTACCTGAAACTTGTAACTTGAAACCTAAAACTACTTGGGTTCGCTGGAATAGTTAGGAGCTTCAGCGGTGATGGTGATGTCGTGCGGATGGCTTTCAAGCACACCGGCATTCGTGATGCGGCAGAATTTGGCATTATGCATTTCGGAGATGTTGTGGGCGCCGATGTAGCCCATGCCGGAACGCAAACCGCCAGCCATTTGATAAATTACTTCGTAAAGGTCGCCTTTGTACGGCACGCGGCCCACGATGCCTTCTGGCACGAGTTTCTTGGCATCTTCGACATCGCTCTGCATGTAGCGGTCTTTGGAACCATGCTGCATTGCTTCGAGGGAACCCATGCCGCGGTAGGTCTTGAACTTACGTCCATTGAACAAAATGGTTGTGCCAGGGGATTCTTCAACGCCAGCCAACAAGCCGCCTAACATAACGGAACTGCCGCCAGCGGCGAGCGCTTTGACAATGTCGCCGGAGTAGCGAATACCGCCATCGGCAATCAATGGGATATTGTATGCTTCCAGAGCTTTATAAACATCATAGACAGCGCTCAACTGAGGAACGCCCACGCCGGCAACCACACGAGTGGTGCAGATAGAACCCGGTCCGATGCCGACTTTGACAGCGTCAGCGCCATTGTCAGCGAGCATCTTTGCAGCATCGCCAGTGGCAATGTTGCCCACAACGACATCTACATTGTTGAAATGCGCTTTAATGTCTGTGAGGACGCGGACCACATTTCTAGAATGTCCATGTGCGCAGTCCAAAACGAGCGCATCGACGCCTGCTTCTACCAAAGCGGCAGCACGTTCTACAGCGTCATTGGTGATGCCCACGCCGGCAGCAACGCGCAAGCGACCTTGTGCGTCCTTGCAAGCAAATGGTTTATCTTTGGCCTTGGTGATATCCTTGTAGGTAATCAAGCCCAAAAGAGTGCCATCTTCTGCGACCACCGGAAGCTTTTCAATTTTGTGCTGTTGCAAAATGTCGGTGGCTTGGTTGAGGTCCGTATTTCTGGAAGTGGTGATGAGGTTTTCTGTGGTCATCACTTTGTCGATGGTTTTGTTGAAATCACGCTCGAAACGAAGGTCTCGATTGGTGACAATACCGATGAGCTTGTTTTGTCCGTCCACAACCGGAATGCCGCCGATTTTGTATTCGGCCATGATGCGCAATGCGTCTCCGACAGTCTTATCCGCTGTGATAATCACTGGCGCATTGATCATACCGTTTTCTGCTCTTTTGACAGAAGCAACTTGCTTGGCTTGTTCCGCAATACTCATGTTTTTGTGTATTACGCCAATGCCGCCTTCTCGGGCAATGGAAATGGCCATTTTAGCTTCCGTAACCGTATCCATGGCGGCGGAAACAAACGGTAAATTCAACATGATATTCCGAGTGAATCGAGTCTGCAGACTGACTTCTTTGGGTAATACTTCGGAGTAGGAGGGGATTAATAGGACATCGTCAAATGTTAGTCCTTCTAAGGCAATTCTATCAGTAATAAAAGACATAAATTTGTTGTTTTTTTATTACGTGCAAAAATATAAAAATTAAGGAAAGAATAACACGAGAAATTCATTATTTTTGCGTTTTCAAATAGAAAAAAGCCAATTGTTTAATTCTCAAACTCTGATACAATGAAAAAGGTTATTCACACAGAACAAGCGCCTGCAGCTATCGGACCCTATAGCCAGGCAATCGAAGCAAACGGAATGTTGTTTATCTCTGGCCAAATCCCAGTGGATCCTGCTACTGGTATCGTTCCAGATGGCATTACAGCCCAAACAGAACAAGTTATGAAAAATATTGCAGCTATTCTGAAAGAAGCTGGATATTCTTTCGACGATGTCGTAAAAACAACTTGCCTTTTGAGCGATATTGCAAATTTTGGCGCAATGAACGAAGTTTATGCTCAATATTTTTTGGTTAACCCACCCGCACGTGCTGCCTTCGCAGTTCGCGACCTTCCTAAGGGCGTAATGGTGGAAATTGAAACCATCGCGGTTAAAACCAAATAGTTTTTCCGTGAATTATCTCACTGTTAACAATGTTTCCAAATCGGTAGGGGAAAAACTGCTTTTCAAGCAGATCACTTTCGGTTTGGAAAAAGGTCAGAAAAGCGCGCTCATTGCTCGTAATGGTACGGGCAAGAGCACGCTGCTCAATATTATTGCCGGTCGCGAGGCTCCCGATGAAGGACAAGTCGTCATCCGCAATGATATTGTCGTCTCTTATTTGCCTCAGATGGATAGCTTCAACGAGCATGACTCTGTATTGAATGCTATCTTTGATGAGGAAACCCCGATTGTCCATGCGATTAAAGAATACGAAACCTGCGTTTCGCTTTTGGAAAATGGGCGCACCGACCTTGTGCCTCAACAGCGCATGGACGATGCCATTTTGGAAATCGACCGACTTAATGCCTGGGACTACGAATCCAAAATCAAAGAAATACTGTCTAAGTTCGGCATTCACGACATCTTCAAAAGTGTCAACGAATTGTCAGGCGGACAGCGCAAGAAGGCCGCATTGGCCAAAACCCTGATTGCGGATACCGATTTGCTCATCTTGGATGAGCCGACGAACCACTTGGATGTGGAGATGATTGAGTGGCTCGAAAACTACTTGTCGTCGGCCAATGTTACGCTGCTGATGGTCACCCACGACCGTGCCTTCTTGGATAAGGTGTGCAACGATATTTTTGAATTGAGCAACGGTGCCATTTATCACTATAGGGGAAAATACGATTACTTCGTGGAGAAAAAAGCCGAACGGTTGGCCAATGAAGCCGCCGAGCACGACCGTTTGCGCAACTTATATCGGCGCGAACTTGAATGGGTCCACACCTCTCCCCAAGCTCGCACCTCCAAAGCACGTGCCCGTATTAACAATTTTGAAAAACTCCAAGAACAAATGGACCGCAAGGTGGAATCTGCCCCCGAAGCATTTAAGGTGCAGTCAGAACGCATTGGTCACAAAATCTTGGAGATTAGTCATCTCGACTTTTCCTATCCGGACCAAACCATTATCAAGGACTTTTCTTACATTTTTAAAAGAGGTGAAAAATGTGGTATCGTTGGCAAAAACGGTACGGGAAAAAGCACTTTCTTGAAAATGATTATGGGCGAAGTTCGACCGGATGGCGGCAAAATTACGCCTGGACTGACTATCCAATTTGGATATTTCTCCCAAAACGGCATGGAATACGCTGGCAACAAGATTGTCTTGGAACTGGTCAAAGAACATGCTGAGGTTATTCGCATGGAAAACGGCAATTACATTAGCGCCGCCCAGTTTTTGAATCACTTTGGATTTCCCTTTAGTCAGCAATATACCTATTATCAAGATCTAAGTGGCGGTGAAAAACGCAAACTCCATCTGCTTATTACCCTGTTAAAAAATCCTAATTTCTTGATTTTAGACGAGCCAACCAACGACTTTGACATTGACACGTTGAATTTGTTGGAGGACTTTTTAACCAACTTCGGCGGCTGTATGATTATTGTTTCGCACGACCGCTGGCTGATGAACAAGCTGGTGGACCATATTTTCGTTTTTGAAGGTGACGGCAAGATCAAGGACTATTACGGCAACTATACGGAATATAGGCAAGCACGCGATAAGGAACTGCGCATTCAAAAGCGTATTGAAAAAGCCAACCGGCCTGTGGAAGAAAAGCATGTCAAGGAGGTTAACAAAAATAAACTGACCTATAAGGAGAAACGTGAATTGGAACAGCTTGAACTTGACATAGACGCGCTGGAAACGGAAAAGAAAGATATTGAAGCTAAAATGAGCGCGGGTGTGGGTGCCCCGGAAGATTTCGCCGAATGGGGAAAACGCTACGCCGAAATCAATGGTTCTTTGGATGAGAAAACCGAACGCTGGATGGAACTATCTGAAAAAGAACAATGAGTTAATGCGGCAATGAATCTCTTGATACTTTGAGCGGACGCAATTCATTGCGTCCCTACATCCTGAAACTTGAAACCTGAAACTTGAAACTTAGTTTATGATATTCAACCAATACTTCTACTGTCCTGACTTAACCAATCCCGTGGTCACGCTGAGTGCTGAGGAGTCGGAACACTGCTGTCGTGCGCTGCGCCACCATGTAGGTGATGAGATTCTGCTTACAGATGGAAAAGGAATTTTGGGCACGGCTACTGTCATGGTGGATAATCCAAAGGCCTGCATGATAGAGATTACGGAAACGCATGAGGCCGCAGATAAAAACCGTTGTCGCCTGCATTTGGTCATTGCGCCTACGAAGAACATTGACCGTATAGAGTGGCTGGTGGAGAAGTGCGTGGAAATCGGCATCGAAGCCATCTCTTTTATTATTTGCGATAACTCTGAACGCCCACGCGTGAACATGGATCGCTTGCAACGCATTGCGATTTCAGCCCTGAAGCAATCGCAAACCTCATGGCTGCCTCCTATGGAGCTGCTTTCTTTTAAGGAATTTTTAGAAAAGCATGCGGAAGAAGCTGCCGACAAATATATAGCCTGGTGCGATGATGAGAACACGCGCCAACTGGCAACAGAACATTTTCAGTACGATTCCGTTATCCTGTTGGTTGGCCCGGAGGGCGACTTCAGTGAGGAAGAGGTTTCAATGGCAAAAAATATGGGATATGCTGAAATCAAATTGGGAAATCGCCGCTTGCGCACGGAAACAGCTGGATTGTATGGGTGTCTGCTTCTGGCAGCAAAAGAATGGATGTAATATATAGCTCTAAAGATAAATTTATGAAAAAACATTTTCTTTTATTATTGATGACAACCCTTTGCTTTAACGCATTTTCACAAGATTCAGAAGAAAATCAGATTATGCGGGTAAGCGCACGCATCGGGTTGAATGGAAGTTCTTTGTTGTTTCCTCGAAGTATGAATGGACAGCTCTTGGAAGTTCCGGAAACCTTTTTCCCTACACAGATTGCTTCTGGTTCCTATAATATGACTTCCTCATTGAAAATAGGTGCCACGGCGGGTCTGCTTTTTGATTTTCAATTGAAAGAGAAGCTTTCTTTGCAAACGGGACTTTTCTATATGTTGCAACGGTGCGGACAAGTTCAATCGGCCGTTTTTAACGATACCAGCAATACGCACTTTTCCATTACTTCAGATAATGTTTATAAGATCCATCATTTGAAAATCCCTGTCATGGTGAAATATTGCTTCTCCACCAACCCCAAATCCTTTGTGGTGGGGGCAGGTTTGTATTTTGATTGTGCGTTGGGTGGCGATATCACGTATGATGCTTCAGCGGTGGTGACATCCAATAGTAATGAAATCAGCAAATATGTGGCTTCTGGCAACTTCGATCCCTTCAAGAAGGATATGAAATATCTTTATTATCACAAAGATTATGATGATTATATGAACAAGTACAATTTGTACTATGGCAATATTTTCAACCGATTCGACATGGGCGTTGCTTTGGAAATCGGCTATCAGATAAACAAATTTTATGTCGGCGTCCATGCGGACATTGGTTTGCTGAATATGATGAATAAACAATTTTCGGGCGAAATATATAGCCAGCATAATGCAAATTTCCAGTTGCAGTTTGGATATAAAATCAACTAAATCCAGTAATATTTTATGAAATTCATAGGTCCTCACGTAAGTGCGAGCGGTGGTGTGGAAAATGCTCCGCTGAATGCCATGGCCGTCGGCGCGTCCGCATTCGCGCTCTTCACCAAAAACCAGCGCCAATGGTTCTCCGCACCACTGACGGGAAAATCCATTGACGACTTCAAAGCCAATTGCGAAAAAGCCGGCATCTCCGCCGACTACATCTTGCCGCACGACAGCTACCTCATCAACCTCGGGCAACCCGAAGCCGAGGCACTGGAAAAGTCGCGCAACTCCTTCTTGGAGGAGATGAAAAGATGCGAACAATTAGGCCTGAAGATGCTCAACTTCCACCCGGGCAGCCATTTGAACAAAATTCCGATGGAGGAATGCCTGCGCCGAATTGCTGAAAGCATCAACATAGCCTTGGACAAAACGCAAGGCGTGACAGCGGTGATTGAAAACACTGCCGGACAAGGTTCCAACGTGGGGTTCAGTTTCCAGCACATCGCCAGCATCATCGACAAGGTGGAGGATAAAAGTAGAGTGGGCGTGTGCCTTGACACGTGCCACACCTATTCGGCCGGCTATGACCTCATGACGACGGCCGGTTACGCGCAAACTTTCCGAGAGTTTGACGAGACAATTGGTGCAAGTTATCTGAGAGCCATCCACTTGAACGACACTAAGAAGCCGTTTGCCTCTCGCGTGGACCGTCACGATAGCATCGGCAAAGGCCTGCTTGGCATCGAATTTTTCAAAAGATTCATGAAAGATTCGCGATTTGACAACATTCCCATCATTTTGGAAACCCCCGATGATACGCTCTGGCCAGAGGAGATAAAATTGCTGCAATCTTTTACCAAATAAGTTTGTATATGATGAAAAATTATTGGCATCAATTCACGCTCGGATTCCTGTTGTTTTGCGTTTTGACCACTTCCGCCCAATCTATCCATACCGGAGACACCTTGCAGGATATGGCCTTGGCCACGGCGCTTTGGACTATCGACCACAACACGGAAGGGCAATTGTTGAAGGCTGGTGCCGACTATGGTGGAGAGTGGACCCGCGACATCTCCATCAATTCTTGGAATGCGGTTTCGCTGCTTCGCCCGGAAGTGGCAGAATACTCCTTGTGGAGTGTAACTCAAAATCGTCAGACCATCGGGCATCAGTATTGGGATAAAATCATATGGACCATTGCGGCTTGGAATCATTATTTGGCCACCGGACACGAGTCGTTCTTGACGGAAGCTTACACTTGTGCTAAAAATACGATGCGACAATTGGAAGACAGCTGTTGGGATGCGACATATGGTTTGTTTATGGGTCCTGCCGTTTACCAAGATGGCATTGCAGGTTATGAGGAACCCATTTTTGACAAGCGTTGGGACACCCTGACCTCGTTTGTGTTGGATTATCCCAACGCGCATACCATCAAATGTTTATCTACCAATGCTATTTATTATAAAGCTTACTTGTGCTTGGCAGAGATGGCTAAGTTGCGTGAGCCGGCCGCGGTGGCGCAATATGAGCAGAAAGCCGCACAATTGAAGCAGCAATTCAGAATCCATTTTTGGGATGCCAAATCTTCGAAATTGTGCTACTTAATTGACCATGAGGGTCGCAAGCACGAATTTCAAGAAGTATTGGGCATTTCCTTTGCCATTATGTTTGGACTGGTCACCCCGTCGGAAGCACAGGTCGTCATTGGCAATATGCACAGTTCGGCGTATGGTGTGCCTACCGTCTGGCCTCATTTCAAGCGATTTTCAGATGCGCAGCCCGGTCGGCATAATGGGACAATATGGCCGCATGTGAATATGTTCTATGCTTCTGCCTGTGCGCAAGTTGGGGCCTGGACCAACTTTGATTTTGAGATGCGTAACCTTACGGAATTGGCCACGCTACATGATCCGCAAGGAGAAGTTAATTTCCACGAAATCTACAATATGTCGGGAGAACCTGATGGAGGATGGCAAAGTGGCTGGCATTGGCCGCTGCTGAATCATCAGACTTGGTGTGCTACAGGTTTTTTGCGCAACTATTTGTATTGGGTGGCTGGCATGCAATTGCATCCCGACGGACTCTATTTCCAACCTGCGGGCATTGGCATGGAGCGTGTTGAAATGCAACAAATTCCTTATCGCAAGGCGCTGCTGAATATTACCGTAGAAGGTAGTGGGCGAACTTTGAAAAAATGCATCATCAACGGCAAAAAATCCAAACCTTTTATTCCGGCAGATGCCCAAGGCAATTATGAAATCGTACTGATAATGCAGTAAAAGGTAGTATTGACGGTCTATTGGCAAGGGTGAAATTTGAATTTTGATAGAAAAGAAAAAAAGTGTATTTTTGCAGCCTCAAAACAATCGGCGTGTTCTGCTAACGGTTAGGCATCAAGATTCTCAATCTTGCAATACGAGTT
>JAKSMD010000150.1 GCA_024400815.1 Bacteroidales bacterium
TAGCCTTTTTTATTCCCTGGACTAAACATTATTTTCAAATGCTAAAGCTGAATAATGCAAATTTTTGGTTGGTTTCAGATTTATACTAAGAATGCCTATGGCATTTCTAATTAATACTAATCAAATGCTGGTTCCGATTCTGAATTCGTATTAATTCGTAACGCCGCAGGCGTTTTTAGTGAAAATATAATTCAACGCCTTAACTTCGTGAAAATTAGTAGAAATTCGTTGGCAAAAAATATGGTGTCTATATGCAAGTTGGCATTTTTTCTTGTTGCCAACGAATTTTTACGAATAATGCAAATTTCTTGAATGTTTGCTGATTTATTATACTAAGCCGTAAATCATCCGCAAATCCGCAACTCCGTAATCCCGTAATTCCGTCATCGTCAATTATTGTTTAAAAAATGTAAAAGTCCGTATAATTATCCGATAATTTTTGCTATATTTAAAGTTTTTAATTTTCATATCTGAAAATTTTATCCATATTTATAGAAAAATTATGTAATATGATAACAGGAGAAATAAAAAATCGCATTGATAAGATATGGGATACATTCTGGACCGGTGGTATCACCAACTCCCTTACCGTTCTCGAACAAATGACCTACCTCTTCTTTATGAAGATGCTAGACGACGCGCAGTTGAAAAAGGAAGCCAATGCCATGACGCTGGGCATTGCCAAAATCAAAGACCCTGTTTTCAAGGAGGGTAATTGGCTCAACCCCGACTCGCAAAAGGAAATCCCCTATGAAAAACTGAGATGGCACGTCTTCAAAAACGAGGAAAGCACCAGAATGTTCGACATCGTTCGCAACGACGCTTTTTCTTTCATCAAGAATATGAATACCGGGGCGGAATCCGCATACAGCCGATTTATGAAGGATGCGGTGTTCCTCCTGCAAAGCCCCAAGACGCTCCAGCAGTTGGTGGACGACATCGACTCTATCGACATGAACAACCGAGACACCATGGGAGACGTCTATGAATACATCCTGGGGAAAATGGCGGCTTCCGGCAACAACGGACAGTTCAGAACGCCACGACACATTATCCGTATGATCGTGGAACTGATGGAGCCAAACCTGAAAGACGTCATGTGCGACCCCGCCATGGGAAGCGCTGGCTTCGTGGTGGAGTCTGCCAAGTTTATCAAGGAAAAATATGGCTCCGAACTTATGAAGAAGGAGGCGGCTGAGCATTACCGCAATGGTATGTTCAGCGGTTTCGATACCGACACCACCATGCTCCGCATCGGCGCTATGAACCTCATGCTTCATGGGGTGGACAATCCTAACGTCAAGTGGCAGAACTCTTTGTCGGCCGACAATACCGATGCGGACAAGTTCACGCTGATTTTGGCGAACCCGCCTTTTGCCGGCAGTGTCGATAAGACCGACATCGCCAATTCCCTTACCGCTGTCACCAACACCACAAAGACCGAGTTGCTGTTCCTCTCCCTTTTCGTGCGTATGCTGCAGTTGGGCGGCAGATGTGCCAGCATCGTTCCAGATGGTGTCTTGTTCGGCTCTTCCACCGCTCATAAGGCCATCCGTCAGGAGATTGTCGATCACCAGCGTCTGCAGGCGGTCATTTCCATGCCAAGCGGCGTGTTCCAGCCTTATTCGGGCGTTTCGACGGCTATTCTGGTTTTCACGAAGACCGACAACGGGGGCACCGACAAAGTCTGGTTCTACGATATGAAGGCCGATGGCTACAGCCTCGACCAGAAACGCACCGAGGTGAAGGAAAACGACATCCCCGATGTGGTGGCGCGCTTCCACAACCATGAAGACGAGAACGCACGCACACGCAAGGACAAGTCGTTCTTCGTTCCTGTGGAGGAAATCCGCCAGAATGGCTACGACCTCAGCATCAACAAATACAAGGAGATTGAGCGCGAGGAGGTGGTGTATGAGGCACCGGAGGTTATCTTTGGCGAGATTGAAGGACTGGTAAGCAATATTCAGTCTGCTTTGGCCGACTTCAAATCCAAATACTTGAAATAATCCGACCGCTATGAACGAACAAAATAACATAAGCAACGCTGTTGTTCTGATAAAGACAGCCATTCTGCAAAGTCAGGCAAGGGCTGCTGCTGCTGTCAACCAGGAGCAGTTAGCGCTCTACTATGGCATTGGGAAGTTTATATCACTGAATACCCGTTCTGGAGAATGGGGGACTGGTGCTATTAAACAGATTAGCGAAAAACTTAATGTGGAGTTACCTGGGTTGCGTGGCTTTTCGGAGGCCAACATAAAAAAAATGCGATTATTTTACGAGCAATGGCAGGTGTTGGAAAATCGTTCGCCGTCGGCGAACGATTTGCAAGAGATTGATTTTGAGCCTTCTATTGATTTCTCCCCTATATTGAGCATAAATCGTTCGCCATTGGCGAACGATTTAAATCTTATGGATTTTGTTAGTTTGGGTTTTACACTGCATTACGAAATCTTATCGAAAACTTCAACAATCGAGGAACGTGTTTTCTATATTCATCAAGCTGCAACTCTGAAGTGGGATAAATATACACTCCGAGACCAGTTAAAGAAAGACCTTTACCACCATCAGGGGAAGATTGCCAACAACTTCCTCAGCACCATGCCCGACTACAAACAGGCATTCCGTGCCATTCAGATGTTCAAAGACGAGTATTTGCTCGATTTCATCAATGTGGAGGAGTTGGGTGTTCGTGATGAGGAGGTTGATGAAAGAGTGATAGAAAACAGCATTGTGCACAATGTAAAGAATTTCATTATGACCTTTGGCAAAGGGTTTGCCTTCATCGGCAATCAAGTCCATTTCGATAAGTTGGGACATGACCATTGGGTCGATTTGTTGTTCTACAACCGAGATTTAGAGCGAACTGTGGTTTTTGAACTGAAGGCTGGAGGTTTCAAGGTGGCCTATTTGGCTCAATTGTCCGCCTATCTGCGAATTTTGAATGATGATGACCGACGTGCCAACGAAAAGGCTCCTATTGGTATTATTCTTTGTAAGGAAGCCGATAAAACCTATGTGGAATATGTAATGCAAGACTTTAAACAACCAATGGGCGTTGCAACCTATAAAACAGCCGAAGAGATGGACCCTGAACTTCTCCAGGTTCTTCCGCCTAAAGAGGAATTGCAGAAACTTTTACAAAACGCATCGCATAAGGAGGAAAATTTATGAAACAAAATTGGGAATATAAGAAACTGGGAGAGGTTGTTTCTACCATAAACGGATTATGGACTGGGAAAAAACCTCCGTTTATTACGATACCAGTTATTAGTTTAAAGAATTTTACAAAGGATTGCAAACTGAAAAAAGAAGACTATTCCATAATTGAAGTTGAAGTGCGTCATTTTGAGAGTAGAAAATTAAACTATGGTGATATTATTATTGAAAAATCGGGAGGAAGTGATACGCAGCCAGTTGGCAGACCTATTTTGTTTGATATAAAAGATGGTGATTATTCATTCTCTAATTTTACAGCAACACTTAGGGTGAATGAGATTTTCAACAATTTGCTAAGCCCTTTTTTTCTTTATATGATTATCCACAAGTTGTCAAGTAAGTTAGAAAGTGATTAAGGTTCAATAACT
>JAKSMD010000151.1 GCA_024400815.1 Bacteroidales bacterium
AAACTCCACATCGGCCATCGTGTGCGCCACATCAATCGCATTAACAATGTGTTCCCACAGGAGATAATCAATTCTCCAAAACAACCATCGCGATTGATCAGAATAGCACAAGTTATCAATATAGGTTGATGCACATCGCGCTTCAGTGGCATACAATTTCAAGTCTATTTCTTTGAGCATCTCCAAATTCTGGGAAGGATCATTTTTTTGAGGATCACTATTATTTTGAGAATCATTCCATCTTTTAAAAGCCTCTAACAGCCACTCCTGCTTCCCTTGTTTTCCTCGATTTGCAACGAACATCATTGCCTGAAACTGACGAATTTTTCGGTCGATATTTGATTCTTCCTTATCGGAATCATCATCTTCATTCATCCGATAGTCGTATGAATTCTGCGCCGTATCAAATACAAGATGAATAATTTTCTCGTCGAGGAACTTTCGATAATCTTCCATGCACTTAACAAACTTGGTGGCCCAATCGGGCGAAATCCCGTCCTCCGCTGGAAATGAATCAAGTAACTTTTCATCGCTCCATCTTGCGTCAAGTTTATATTGATTATTGCATATTGCCAGAACATGAAGCAAGAACATCTGCAACTCAATTAAGCCGGACCTCGTTGGCAATGTTTCTTCCCCATCATCAAACGGCTCTCCCCCAATCTCCGGTTCTTCTTTTTTTGAAAATATCACATCATCAAATGTTTCCGATTGCCTATCTGCGACGCGCTCTAATGGTTTATCCAAATGAAATGCTTCTGAAAAATCAGTCGCTCCATTCCAAACATCAAAAGGGTCAATGTTTTTACCTAAAATTTTTGAACATATACGCACCTTCAATATTTCATGAGGTTCCAACTGCCGCCCCCCCGCATTCATCTTTTCAAAGTACCTATTCTGCTCAACGGCATTTTTGCAATATGGATTATCAGGCAAGGTCGAAACGAATAGCTTTAGACGGTCGGCAATCGTGTCCTTGACTTTCTTAAGTTCATCCATAACCAACACACTATCCTTATCATCATCCAATTCCTCGTTTTTCCCCTGGCTTGCCTTATATGTCCTTGCACATCTAACAAACGAATCCATCGCTTCATTTCCCGATCCTGACACCTCTCCTGGCGACGCAAGGATTGCTCGTATTCTATCTAGTGCTTTTCTGTCCTTGGGTCTCGATTCGTAATCCAACTTTTGTACGTCAAGTTCAAGACCAAGAACTGCACCAAGTAACATTAGGCATGTCAACCGTTGCTGCCCATCAACCAGAATCATTTGCCCCTTAGCATCCCGTACAACCGTTATCACGCCAAGATGATAATCTTCCTCTGTCCTCGCATTAATCACAAAGTGACAATACAAATCATGCAACAATCGTTCGACCTCTTTGGAACCCCATGCAAAGACACGCTGGTAGATCGGTACAACAAAATGCAAACTGTCACCTTGTCCACCTTTTCGTAAATCCTTGAGCACAATCCAGTTCTTGTTTGACATTTATCACTCCTTTATTTAAGCCCGTATGTTTTTATAATTTCTGAATACTCTTTGCTTGTTGAAAATGCCATCCGCGATGACACCATACCGTAGAGATTCCCAACCGCTTTCCAAAACGCCGGCTTAACATGTCCTTTATTCTCATCGTCAATACCTGTGTGAAGATATCGATTAGTTGGCATCATACAATATCTGAAGAAGAACTCCGGAGCTGGCGATTCGGCAAGTGCCTCTACCGTATGTGAAACAATCGGAGAGTCCTGTAGGATCTTCTTGGCGCGCAAAGAATTATTGATAGCGCGAATTTTTGAAAGCCGCTCTGTTATGAACACCAGAGCATCATCCAAATACAAATCCCTATGCTTGCAATAATAAAGGAAAAGGACTGCACGAATGACATTTAGAAGAACCCTATGTCGCCAATAACCATCAAAATTGTGCAGTGCCTCAACAGCATTGGTATTGACAAAATTACTATACATGCCGGCAAAGCGATGTACATATTCAAAGAACAATTTACCTCCACCCAAACCAGTATCATACGCGAATCGCTCAATGCCAAGCCTCGGGCCAGCCCCTATTGTTTCATAGGCCCTAAAATGAGAAAAAACATGATGATTCTCAAACGACACCTTCCTATTTCGGGACCAACTTCTAAGGCGATATAGCGTCGTGTCCATCAATTCATCGCAAAGCAATGCTTCCTCACCTCCAAATGAGGCAACCTTTCTTGTGACAAAGTCGTCCCAGGATGATGCAAAATAACCCTTTGGCTCATCTTCCTCCAAATAGCGTAGGTGATGCGGTTTCAATAGATCGTAATCTGTCAATTTCTTCCCCGCAGAATTGATTGCATTAAAAAACGTGTATGCTTTACCCAAGTGTTGCGAACCATTGATAATTATCGCATCCAACTGGATCCTTTGCAACCAAAACTTCTCGCATTCAGAATGAGCCCGCAACCACTCGCGAATGATTCGCGCCGCCCAGAAGATGTGTCGCTTGACATCGTCATTAGGCACTTGTGTTGACAACAAGGCATATGGCATGCAGCTGCCCACGCCAGCTACATCCACAACCTTAACCTTTGCTAAGCGATACAAGATTGAAAGTGTGATTAGGCGTTGCTGTCCATCCACAACATCATAAACAACATTATTCTTCTCATCGGTTGTCTGATGCAAAACAATGGTCCCCAAATGCAAACGCTCATCTGATTTTGTAACGTCCCAAGGGAAATACCATATCGAATCAAGTAATCCTTCTATCTGCTTTCGAACCCAGCAATATTTTCTTTGGTAAGATGGCACTTGTAATCCGCGTGCCACCAAAATGTCGGCTACAGCTGCATTGCTAATCATCCGAACAACATCGCCCGATTCCTTTCCCTCTCCGAGGACGTCTTGCGACACTACCTCAAGTTCCATATCACATTGTTCACGCTCAACTGCATCCACCCCATGTTCAGATGCCACTTCTAAGGTTTCTTCAAAAATTTCGTATAACTTTGTAAGACCCAATTCCACATCGGTCCTAATCTCTTCATAAGTTCGTCCACAAAGAACATCATTGTTAAACCTAATCTCGCACGGGCAATCCACAACATTTATCTCCAAGCCGTTCTTTTTAGCCAATTCAATAAGTCGCTTACGCAGCACATCCATCCCGACGTTTTCACGTTCATCATGAAGAACCACACTCACCCCTCCACTTGAACAAACAACCTCATAATGCACATCTTTATTAAACCTATCTTTGTGATATTGAACCCACAGCTTGTTTTTATCTTCCTGTAATACGGTCATTTTAATGTCGCCAACATTCAACACCTGTTTATCAACGCATAACCGACTGATGAATTCACTAGATGTCAAGCAGAGAGGTTTTAATTGTACTGCCTTGGATTCATCGCTAATCTCATGCAAAACAAGCCAATCAACAAGATCGTAGAGCTCGCGAAAACCAACTTCAACCTCTTCTCAAATGTCAGCACACAACTTCCACCTTCCCCACGCGACCTCTCGATTCCTTTGCACGCCACACCGCCACCCTTCCCCAAAACAAGTCAC
>JAKSMD010000152.1 GCA_024400815.1 Bacteroidales bacterium
TTTAAAGTTTAAACAGCGACTCCAAAAAGTCAAAGTCAAGGTCAATGGTCAAAGTCTCAAAAGTAGAGAAGTAGAGAGGTAGAGGGGGAATTCCAAAGTGCTAACGGCAGCCGCAGGCAACGTCATCACATCTTAATCCTCTTGAACATTCTGTTCCATCTGATTTTGCCTTTGTCACTCCAGGTTTTGTATTTATCTACGGAGAGCCATACAAACGAAGCGCGACCGACGATGTGGTCTTCGGGCACGAAGCCCCAGAAACGGGAGTCGGCAGAATTATGGCGGTTGTCGCCCATCATGAAATAGTAATTCATCTTGAAGGTGTAACTCTTGGCTTCTTTGTCGTTGATGTAGATTTTGCCCTCCTTCACCACCAATTTATTGTTTTCATATTGGCGGATAATCTGCTCGTATAAGGCAATGTTCTTGTCATTCAATGGCACCGTCATGCCTTTGGCGGGAATCACCAATGGTCCGAAATTATCTTTATTCCAATTGTAGGCCGGAGAGTGTGGGAAAATAGCGGGATCGTAATCGCCGGCTTTGTCTTCGAGCACTTGAACGGTGAAGCCCATCTTGCGTATTTTATCGCATTGTTCCTCATTCAATCGATACACGGAATTGTATTGATCATATGCTTGGACATCCTCTTCGTTCACATTCAGTGCTTTGCGTTTCTTGGCAGAAAGCTGCAATCCCGTCGGGTTAGATACCAGATAGGAGTATTGGATTCTTTTCGGATTTTTAACGGCCTTGCCGTTGATATAGACCTGTTTGTCGACAATCTTCAGCTCATCGCCCGCAACTGCGATACAGCGTTTCACATAGTTCTCGCGCTTATCGACAGGACGAGCTATCACATGATACTCTTTCCATACCGCATCGCGGCCCTTTCCATTATAATAGGCGCCGGCATATTTCTGTTGATACATCGCAATGGTTTCAGGCGCATAGCGATAGATGACATTCTGCTTGTCGGCGGGTGTCGCATTGGGATTCAGCATCGCCTCAAACTCGCGCACGATGGCGTAATAGCTCTCGGCTTGGCGCTCCAGCACCACGGTGTCGCCGTCGGGGTAATTGAAGACCACCACATCATTTCTATCTACTGGCTTGAGGGCCTTAGAACGCAAATAGGGAAGTTTAATGATTTCGGAATAAGACTTTGCGTGGCTCGTCAAAGGGAGCTTATTGTGTACGAAAGGCATCGCAATCGGCGTATTCGGCACGCGCACGCCGTACGACAATTTGCTGACCGAGAGAAAGTCGCCCACCATCAAAGAGCTTTCCATAGAGGAGGTGGGGATGGTATAGAGTTCGAACCAGCAGGCCCGGATGATGTAAGCGGCAGCCACCGCAAAGATAAGCGCATCGATCCAGGAGCGGGCACTGCTCTTTTGCACATCGGGGAGCTCGGCCACGTAAGTTTCTTTCGGGGCAAATCCTAGATAAGGCATATAGAACGGGAAGAACAGCGTGCCCAATATCAGCGCGAGGTAGCCGTCATGCTTAAAGTGATGGATGGTTTCCCACACCATATAGAGGAACATAAAGATGCCCAAATAGGGAATCAAGAACAGGGCGAACCACCACCATTTCTTATGAATAACCTCACGCGTCCACAGCCAAATGTTATAGAGCGGAATCAGCGACTTCCAGGGTGCCAGGCCGGCTTTCTTGAAGATGCCCCAAAGGCCAATCTGCCAGCCAACAAATGCAACAATAAGGATGACAATCAATGCAGGAACTGAGATATTCATGATGTTCTTTTATCTTGGTTAAAAAATCGTATTCAAAAAAAATTATTTCGTCAATTGCAGGGCGATATTCTGGAATTCAAAAATGCCCGGATGAGTTGGAAGCCACAGTGCTGCGCGCACAGCACCGGCGGCGAAGCCCTTGCGACTGTGAGCAGAATGGACGATCTCAATATCATCCTCTTCCGATTTCCAGCTGATTTTATGAATGCCCGGCACCTCGCCAATACGGTAGGCCTTGACCGGCAGCACGGGAGCCTGTGTGCTCTCTTGCGTCAGCTGCCACTCCTGGTAGCGCCCTACCCTTTCGAGCAGGCCTTTAGCCAGCGTAATGGCCGTGCCACTCGGGGCATCTTTCTTGGCCGTATGGTGCGTCTCTTCCACCAGGGCCTCATATTGCGTTTGCTCGTTCATCATATCGGCAAGCAACTTGTTCAATTGCATAAACAAATTCGCCCCCACGCTGAAATTGGAGCCATAGACCAATGAGCCCTGATGTTGTTCGCAGAGGGTGCGGACCTCGTCCAATCGGTCAAGCCAGCCCGTGGTGCCCACCACCACCGGGATATGGTTTTCAAAGCAGCGAATCATATTGGAAACCGCCACCGTTGGCATTGAAAAGTCAATGGCCACCTCGGCCTTCTGGAAGTCAGCAAACTTAGTCTGCCAATCTGATTCGTTGTCGATAACCGCCACAACCTGCTGGTCTCTTTCCAGCAAGATCTGCTCGATCATCTTTCCCATTTTACCATATCCAAGAAGTGCAACTTTCATATTGTTATTATCTATAGTTTACAAAAGGCAGTTCACCCTCAAAAGCGGAACTGCAAACTCATGCCATACGACGGGCGATTATGGGCCAGGCTCGGCATCACGGATGGGGACCAGCGCAAAGACAAGTCGTCCGAAATATCAAAATAATAGAGATGTGCATCCACCATGGCATCAATAATATTCAGCACATAAAAGATGGCCGTGACGCCAATCGAGATTTCCATATTTCGCCGGTATTTGTTTTTCAGTTCAATGATATTCTCATCATTATACTGGGCGTACTCCTCCACCAGCAGTTCCACATTGCCATCTCGACGGTTGATAAATTCATTTCTATAGTCAGCCATTTTCGTGGCAGACGAATAGATAAAATAACTGGAAGCCGCCAAACAGCCATAGACTATCGGCAGCTTCCAGTATTTCTTATTGTATATCTGTCCTCCGCCGGGGACAATCGACAGCAGCATAGCCGTAGTGGGGCTGTGCTTAGCGACCTTCGTAGAATCGGAGGCAGAGACTTGGGCGGCATTTGCAGATGTGTCGGTTTGGGCGGACAGAGTTAGTCCAGTCACCATCAAAAAAGCCAATATCAAAAATGCCTGCCGTAGTTTCATCTTTTCACAAAAACGAAAGATAAACGAAATGTGAAAGAGGTTATTGTAACAATCCAATGATTTTTTTCAGTTCCTCATCAGAAGCGAACGGGATGGTAATGTTTCCCTTTCCAGCGATATCTTTTTTGATTTTCACTTTGGCATTCAACTTTTTGGAAAAAGCAGATTGGAAAGTGCGAATGTCGTCAGAAAGAGTAATTTTCACCTTCGTTTTAGGGGTATTTGATTCAGCCAGGAACTTCTTCACCAAGGTTTCGGTTTGGCGGACAGAGAGACCTTCATCGATAATCTGGCGAACGAATTTGGCCTGTGCAGCCTCGTCTTCCACCACGACCAAAGCACGAGCGTGCGCCATGGCGATCTTCTTGTCGCGGATAGCGATTTGTGCTTCGGAGGAGAGTTTCAGCAAACG
>JAKSMD010000153.1 GCA_024400815.1 Bacteroidales bacterium
TGCATATTCAACAAAGACCTCCATAGCAAACGACCACAGTTAATAGATCTGCCTCAGACTCTATAGAGTGTAAGCCTCGGACTCTATAGAGTCTAAGCCCCGGACTCTATAGAGTCTGTTGAACTTTACCTTTTTGCCTTCGGCTGCCATTGGCCTTTTTGGGTGCTACCACTTGAAACTTGAAACTTTGACCATTGACCTTGACATTGACCTTTTTGCCTTCGGCAGCCATTAGCCGTTAGCATTTTGGAGTCCCCATAATTCTCAATTATCAATTCTCAATTCTCAATTTTCAATTCAACAAAAAAAACGGCCCCGAGGCGATTGCCCCAGAGCCGTTTCTGTAATCTGATATTCTTCTAAAATGTTATGGTCTTTTCTTTCTCCTCCGCATGCACATCAACTTGTTGTCAAGGAAGTTTTGGAAGGATTTATATTGCCGTACAGGGGCGGCAACAGACAGTCGCACACGGGCCTTCAAGTGCAGGAACACTTCCGGACGCTTGCGCTCGATGCGGTGCAGGATGCCATAAACGCCCCATACGGCACTGCAGTTCACGAGCAGCGTGACGACAAGGTGCACGGTTGGGTGCCAGCAGAGCAGCGAGAGCAGGTAGTTGATGACGACCAGCAGCACTCCCATCGTCATGATGATGAACGTGATGATGAAGTGCGGCATTCCCAACACCACGAAGATGTGGTGCAGGTGCGTCTTGTCGGCGGAGAACGGCGACTTGCGGTGGATGATGCGGACGGTCATCACGCGCAGGGTGTCGAACACGGGCACGGCGAAGATGGTGAGCATCACGGACACCAGGTAGTTGTCGAGCGGGTAGAAGTTGGGCGCCGACAGCATACGGCAGCAGAAGAGGTACGCGAGGGTGCCGAGAATCAGCGAGCCGGAGTCGCCGATGAACATCTTGTACTTGCGACTGAAGAGATTGCAGAACACGAAGGGGATGAGCGCGCCCACAAAGACCACGGCCACGAGCGCATACACGGGGTCGCCGTGACGCACGAAGAAGAGGCCCGACAGCGTGCAGAAGAAGACACCGCCGGAGGAGGCCAGACCGTCCACGCCGTCAATCATGTTCAGGGCGTTGATGAGGCCCACACCCGCGAAAATGGAGAGCGGCCACGCCACATACGGCGGCAGCTGGTAGATGCCGAACAAGCCCTGCAGGTTGTCTAACTGCAGTCCCTCATAGCAGAACAACGAGATGACCAGGATCTGGAAGAAGAAGCGCGTGCTCGGCTTCAGCCCTACGAGGTCGTCAAGAAACCCCACATAGAACATCACCGTGATGCCCACGAACGGCACCAGGATCTCATGCGAGGGATAGAAAAATTGTCCGGCAAACACGACGATGACCATCGCCATATAGACGCTCATCCCGCCCAGCACCGGCACGGGCCGCTTCTGCAGCTTCCGGAAGTTCGGAATGTCCAAGATGTTCTTCTTGTATGCCAAAAAGACAATGACGGGGTTGAGGACGACGGCAGTGAGGGCCGCCAAACTCGCACACAGCAGTGCGATGAGTAATGAGTGTATCATAGTTGTTTAGTTATTTTGTTTTGCCATGAGTTGGGATGAGTAGGACGAATGGTTGGTGCTGCCGGCGGTCAGCCATCAGCTTTTAGCAAAAGAGGTTGCTGGCAATTTTGTTGAATTATATGATTATTTTTGACTTTTGTTCGCTGCGCTCACGGTCGAATTCCAAGTTCCAAGTTCCAAATTCCAATGAGGTTTGTCCGTAAATCTTTGCAACTCCCATTTTGGATGTTGGATTTTTGGGTTTTGGATGTTGACTTGCGCCTTCAGCGAATAGAGTAAATACGGAGGAAATCAACTCTTAACTCTTAGTTCTTAACTCTTAGTTCTTTTTGCTATCTCCTCAAGGTTTTCCGTAATTAAATTGACAATCCGTTCTTTGTTAAAACGATCTAGCATTAATTTCTTAGCATTGGCTTTGACTTCTTCCGAATGCTCTTTAGCAAGCGCCATTGCTGATTGAAAACCGTGGGCGATATCTTCAATGTTGGATGGCTGTGCACAGATACCAATGTTGCTTTCTTCAATGATATCTCTACCACTGCCATTGAGAATGCCGAGCACAGGTTTACCGGCATCCAAATAGGATTGCAGCTTCAGCGGTTCTGTTTTCATAATGCCTTCGTTATCTATAAGCGGTAACAATAGCACATCACTTTGGCGCATAATATCGCCCATTTCATTATACGGCCGACGACCATGCATTACCCATTCACTGTTCCTAATTCTTGTATAACTGCACGCACTTGCTCTGCATAAGAACCATCGCCGACAATATTAAGCACGGCATCTTTGATATCGGCTTTGACAAAACCTCGAATTGTATTCTCTAAGTTCTGGTAACGGGATATGTTTCCTGTAAAGGTAAAATGGAATTTACCAGTTTCCAAACGGAGTGTGCTATCCACCTCCTCTACCCTACGCAACCAGTTAGGCGCATAGATGCATTCTTGATTAGTATAATGATTTATGGTGCTGGCAAATCGTTTTGAAGAGACCAATATCTTATCACAACGACTATAAATTCGTTTTATAAGCTTATCCAACAGCCATTCTATTGGTTTCAATTTAGGGACGCCGTATGTCCAAACCACATCCGGCCAGATGTCTAAGGTTAAAATGGCAACAGGCACGCCCCATTTCTTGCGGGCTGCTAACGCAGGCAAGGCCACGGTGAGTGGACCTGTTTGAGAAACGAAAACCACATCAAAATCTTTCCCAATTTGACGAGCAATGGATTTTCCTTCCTTAACAAAACGAAGATAGTTGGCAAATTTACGCATCTTGCTATCTCTATAGCCCTCAATTACTGGAAAACGATGTATGCGAATGCCATTCCACTCCTCAATACGCCGTCCCCCGTTTTCATATCCATCAAACACATAACTCTGCGGATACGACGGGTATTGCGACAACACCTCAACCTGATGACCCATACGTTGCCATTCCACCGCCAACTCATTGACCATGAAATCTTCAGGATAGAAAACTTCAGAAACTATTAGGATTCTCATTGATAAATGGTCTTTTAAAGAAACAACTACTTATGACATTCATCGTGAAACTTCCGCATCAGGTCGGTATAAATGCCGTGAGTTTCAATGTCACGGATGTTTGTCATGGTTAAGAAAAGGATGTTCATGATTAATAAAAAATGTTTTTCGTTCCAAACTAGCCTTTCGGCTTTTCCATTTTAATGCCTTTATATGGAATCTAAAAGTATATTATAGCCTTGTTATTTCTTTCTCAATTTTTCATGCAACGCCAACCCCAGTTTTGTCAGTTGGTAAACAGTCTTAGGGCTATGGACAGGATTGCCTACTGCGGATTCGATTAGCCCGAGAGCTTGTGCCGGTTTGAATGCCACACGCTCAAAATATTGGCGAGACTTGGTTGCAAGTCTGGTTGCAAGTTGTAATTCCTGCTTGCTTAAGTGCTGCGTATTTAAGATGAAAATCAATTCTTTAACA
>JAKSMD010000154.1 GCA_024400815.1 Bacteroidales bacterium
TTGATTTCCCGAGTGACTTTCTTGAAACTTGAAACCTGAAACTTTGACTTTTGACTTTGACTTTTTTGCCCCCCCTACCTTTCTACTTCTCTACTTTTGAAACCATTGACTTTTTGGAGTTTTCACAGTTATTATTTCTTAAATTTATATACTTTTGCAACCGCAAATTCAATCTTGTATCTTTTCAACAACATAATGATTATAAGAAGATTAACAACACCATTATGGATAATTGCGGGCAGTATAGTCGTAATTTTTTTGCAAAAGATTTATTTCCGCAGAGGATGAAAGGGGGCAAATGAATTTCCATCAAGTGTAAAATCAAAGAAAAAGCAATCCATAAGTTAATCATCCAATGGCAGCAAAAAAGAAATCATCCACCAAGAAGCGTGGATTTTGGAAAACCTTAGGGCTCATCATTCTGATATGTTTTTTACTCAGCATATTCTTCACCGTAATCTTCCGCTGGATCAACCCGCCCATCACACCGCTGATGGTCATCCGCAAAGTGCAGTACGGTTACCCTATTGAGAAAGAATGGAAGCCCATCGAGGAAATTTCCCCGAACATGTACAAGGCTGCCATTGCGTCCGAGGACTGCTATTTCTTAGGGCACAACGGTTTTGACGTCATCGCCTTAGATATCGTAATGCAAGAGCGCAAGAATGGGGTGCGCAAGCGTGGCGGCAGCACCATCTCCCAGCAGACCGCCAAGAACGTCTTCTGCTGGCCGCGCAGTTCATGGATTCGCAAGGGATTAGAGACCTACTACACCTTCTTAATTGA
This sequence comes from Bacteroidales bacterium, assembly GCA_024400815.1. Taxonomy (GTDB): domain Bacteria; phylum Bacteroidota; class Bacteroidia; order Bacteroidales; family WCHB1-69; genus F23-D06. The sequence continues at coordinate 787 of JAKSMD010000154.1, forward strand.
GACCTTCTGGTCCAAAGAGCGCAGTATGCAAGTCTATTTGAATGTCATCGAAATGGGTCCGGGCATCTACGGTGCCGAAGCTGCCGCGCAGCACTATTTCCACAAAAGTGCCAAGAATCTGAGTCCGCGACAAGCCGCACTCATCACGGCCTGCTACCCTGCCCCATTGCACCGTGACCCGTCGCATCCGTCCGGATACCTTAGTCGGCAGGCTGGCATCATCCAAAGCAGAATGGCCCGTTACGGCAACCCGAAGTTCACCGACGAATACATTGCCGGCTGTCAACAGCGCTATCAGAAGGCCGTTGCCAAGATGAAGAAACGTAGAGCCGCCCGAAAAAAGTAGGAGGGCAAAATTAACAGCGGATATAAATCAGCCGCGCAGCCATTTGAATCGTTCCACACTGTAGATGGGAAGAAACGGAATCAAGATGGGCGTATTCTTTGCATATTCTTGATAGTTCGGGTTCTCTCCGTAATTTTTGTTCTGTCGAATTTCCAAACGACGGGCACCACTGAACATCACATAGACGATGCCGACATATCCGATGAGGCTAATTAGCCATTGCCACCATGTGCAACAGGCACCGATGCAGACAAGCAGGCAGCCGGTCCAGACAACCACCTCCCCAAAGTAATTAGGGCAACGCACGAAACGGTACAATCCCGTGCTCACAAATTGGTGCGGGTCTTTTTTCTTGGCGGCCGACTTTTGGGCATCGGCTATCGTCTCCAGCAAGAGGCCTGCTGCCATCACGACAACGCCAATCCAAGCCCAAAGTGTATCAACGGGAAGTCCGTCAGCCATATTTGACAAACGTGCTGCGACAGGAGCCACTTCTGCCATATACAAAACGGCACACGACACCCAAATAGCGAATGTAACACCAAAAGGATAAGTTCCCTCATTGACATTATCGCTCAGCGCCTTGCGATAAGATGCACTTTTGACTTCGCGAAACAGCAAGTATCCGCCCAATCGGCAGCCATACACCAAAAGAATTAGACACAATAAAGCCGTGGGAATGGTCAGCTGATGCCAAAACATTATCACCAAAGCGACAGCGCAACCTGCGATGCTAAGTCCATAACCCAAACTGATAAAATACAAAAAACGCTTCCACCCGATAGCAGAAATCGCCAAGGCGACAATCCATAAAATCAAAAAAACATCCATTCTCAACTATTTTAAATTAAAAATACAAATTTCAGACACTGAATAAGAAGAAGTAGCATATTCTCCATAGAGTGGCAAATATAACAAAAGTTCACACACACTTTTTGGAAACTCCATAATCATCAATTATCAATTTGACTTTCTGCGGTTTCCCCTCTACGCTCACTTAATCTATTGGTCATTTCGTGACACAAAAAAAGACGGCGTTGTCACCGTCTTTTTATGTCAATTGCAGATAAGAACTATTTCTTTAGCGAGTCACAACGAAACGAACCGTTTTAACGCCATTGATGCGAGCGAAGTAAACACCGTTGTTGTAGTTGGAAGTTGAAATCGTAACATCGCCTTCAGCTTTAACATTGTCAATCAATTGACCAAGGGAGTTGTAAACCACAACTTCTTGGATATTTTCACCAGAGAAGGTCACATAATCGCGAGCAGGGTTCGGATAAACCATGAAGTTCTCACTTTCGAATTCTTCAACCCCCGTTCCACTACAAGGATGTTGTTGAATGCCTTGTGCTTCCAAAGCGGTAACAACAGAACTTGCATTGTTGATAGGCCACAAATCATTGATAACGATAGAACGATCCGGCTTGATAAGAATCACTGTCGGATAAGCGTTAATGCCGTATGTATTGCAAATGGAATTGCCTGTACCATCCTTGCCAATCGTCGGATATTCGATACCATAGCGAGAAACCCAAGTTTGACAAGCAGCATCATTATCGGAAGGCGTAATCTCCATGTAGAAGACATCATTTTGATTGCAGCCCATAGAGTAATAAGATTCTACGACCTTCGGAGTAGCCTGTTGGCAAGGTCCGCATGTCGTATAGAAAAAGTCAATCAAGACAGATTGGCCACCATCCAAAATGTCAAACAAATGAATCGTATTGCCATGGCAATCGGTAGCCGTAAAATCAACCGCTTGGTTCAATGGACATTGAGCCTTAAGGCCAAAGCTGAAAACAACAGCAGCAACTAAAAGTAAAATTTTTTTCATACCTACAAAATTTAATTAATAAAAGAATGTACAAGTGTGCTTTTGAGCATGTGCAAAAGCGAGTGCAATAATAACAAATATTAACATAGGTTTTATAATGGAATGCGTTTTTTTGTACTTTTGCCGTCTCTATAGCATGCTACGCCTCACAATGAAAAGAACACTCATTCTATTGTTATGGACCATTTTCTCCATCCCCGTCATTTGGGGCCAAGGAATCTGTCAACAATACAAGAACCTGCTCACCGACCCTGAGGGCTACGTAGTTTACCGCACGACGGCGCCCATCACCATCGATGGCATTCCCGACGAGGCCGCGTGGGCATGCGCCCCCGTCATCGACAATTTCCGTGACATCAGCGGCGAAGGATTCCCCCTTCCACTCTACCACACTGCCGCCCGCATCCTCTGGGACGACCAGTATCTCTATGTATCAGCCGTGTTGGAAGAGCCCAACGTGTGGGCCTACATCACCCGCCACGACCAAATCATCTACGAGGAACCCGACTTCGAGATTTTCATCGACCCCGACAATGACGCCCAGAACTACT
>JAKSMD010000155.1 GCA_024400815.1 Bacteroidales bacterium
GATAATGTGTAGAGGCTGTCGCTAAAAGGGGCCATGGCGGAAAGATTTTTTTCGTCGATGATGACCGCATAGCCATGTGCGGATAGTTGTATGTCAGGAAGGTTTTTCGTGGTTGCGCCTAAGGTGAGTTTCCAACCGTGTAGCGACTGCGGAATTGATGTCCGATTGTATAGTTCAATATATTCTGCATCCGGCAGTTCGATGGCGGGCGTGGGGTCTGCCATGATTTCACTGATGACAATGTCATAGCGATTAATGGCGCTTTGCGCGTTCACTGATTGTAAAGTGCTTATCATCAATATGGTCGCATAGATGATAATCAAAATGTGCTTGTTCATATCTTTATCTATTTTTCGTTTTCTGTCGGGCAAAAATACTACTTTTGCATTTTGAAAAATAATTTTGTTGATAAGTTTTAATAAAAAGTTAAGGAAATGAAAATTGCATTGGTCGGTGCTACCGGTTTGGTTGGTGGCGTTATGCGCAAAGTCTTAGAAGAAAGAGGTTTTGGTGACTGTGAATTTATTCCAGCTGCTTCTGCGAAGTCAGTAGGCAAAAAGGTTACTTTTTCTGGAAAAGAGTATAATATTGTATCTGTAGAAGATGCGATTGCAGCGGTTCCTGATATCGCGATTTTCTCAGCAGGCAGTGGTCCGTCTTTGCAATATGCTCCGCTTTTTGCGAAAAACGGTACGGTTGTTGTGGACAACTCTTCCGCATGGCGCAGCGATCCAAACATTCCATTGGTGGTGCCAGAAATCAATGGGGATGTGATTGCCTCTTCTGATAAAATTATCGCAAACCCGAACTGCTCTACCATTCAGATGGTTATGGCTCTGGCTCCACTGCACAAAAGATATAAAATCAAAAGAATCGTAGTCTCAACGTATCAATCTATCTCGGGTACGGGTATGAAGGCCGTGAATCAATTGATGAAGGAACGGGCAGGCGAACCTTGCGAAAAGGCCTATCCGTATCAGATTGATATGAATCTCTTCCCTCATGGCGGTACTTTTGAGGAAAACGGATATACTACCGAGGAAACGAAATTGGTGAATGAAACTCGTAAGATTTTAAGAGATCCCTCTATCCAAGTTTCGGCTACAGTGGTTCGGGTGCCTGTTACAGGCGGTCATTCTGAAGCCGTTAACGTTGAATTCCATGAAGAATTTGAAATGGCTGATATCTATCACTTGCTTAATGATATGCCTGGCGTGGTTGTTCAAGATGATCCGGCTAACAACCTATATCCGATGCCTTTATTTGCTCATGAGAAAGACGAAGTGTTTGTTGGCCGCATTCGCCGCGATTTGACCCAACCTAAGACGCTCAATTTGTGGGTGGTAGGCGACAATCTTCGCAAGGGCGCTGCTACCAATGCGGTCCAAATTGCTCAACTTGTTCAAGAAAAATTTCTCTAATTACCATATTTGTGATTCGAAAGGCGCTCGGCAGTTATTCCTATCATTGTCGGGCGTTTTTTTATATAATATAAGCTGTAATCTCGCGTTACTACTGTTCCAAATTTTCATACAATGAAACGAAAAACCAAGAAACAACTTTTATCTATTTTGCCCATAGTACTTGTCGCTTTGGTCGTCGGAGTGGCCGTCGGTTATTTTAGAGGACATAAGACGACTGGGGAAACCAGAATCGCACGTCAAATGACGGGCATTGATATTTCTGCGCATACAGGCCAGGTGGATTTCCGTGAAATGACTAAAGACGACATTCGTTTTGTCTATATGAAGGCCACAGAAGGGATTACCTTTGTGGATTCTTTGATGCCTCATAATTTTGAGACTGCCCGCCGGGAGACATCGCTCCCGTTAGGATTCTATCATTTCTTTAGGTTTGATGATGATGGGACACAGCAAGCGGATTTCTTTTATCAGAATATAAAAGATAAGTTCTATGAACTGATGCCTGTACTGGATGTGGAAGATTGGACCAATTCAAAACAGAAAACGACAGAAGAACGTATTGCAGCTATTGGGGACTTTATTCAGCGTTTTGAGCAGATTAGCGGCAATCGTGTGATGATTTATACCAACAAGGATGGTTATAAAAAGTACATAAAAGGGCATTTTGACAATCAACCGCTATGGATTTGCTCTCTAAAGGAGAAAGATGACTTGGACTACGAACATTTGTTTTGGCAGTACAAACATCGTGGACGCTTCCGTTGGGCAGAAGGAGAGGTGGACTTAAATGTTTTCAATGGCACACCAGATGATTTTGCGTTCATGATTATGTTGCAAACCTCTATCAATCATAATCCAAAGGTGCTTGAAAATGCGCATTTGAATATGGTTTGCGACACTGCTGCCGGTTTGAATATTTATTATCCGCAATATAGTAGGGTGGATTTGTCCTGTGGCAGAATGCCAAATGCACTGGATTCAGATGTGATATATTGTGCAGAAGCGGCCTTTACCGGCGTTGAAGCGAAACTTTTCAGACATAACAATATTGCCGGTGATCATGTGGAAAATGGCAATTATCACAAAGGATATGTCTGTCGCACAAATACCGCATGCTTTGCCTGGTATAATCAAGAATCTCATTTTTCACTTGGGAATGGTCATGATTTGTTGCCGGCGGCTGCGAAAAATAAAGGTATGGGATTTTGTCAAGTTAGCATCATTCATAAGGGGCAGGCGCAACCACTATGGCGTCAAAATAACAACTTTTATCGCGCCCTGTGCATGAAAGAGGGAAAATTGTGCATTATTGATTCCAAAGAGAAAATCCCTTATCCGGCGTTTGTGGACTATTTGCAGCAATATGGTGTGGATGAGGCGTTGTATTTGGATATGGGACCTGGGTGGAATCACTCGTGGTATCGTGACAATCGCAACCGGCTGGTGGAACTCTTCCCGCATGTTCATGATTATACAACGAATTGGATTACTTTCTATAAATAAAAAAAGGACAGCTTGATGCTGTCCTTTTCTATACTGATTTGTTTTGTTATTTCTGTGGACGAACCTTAGATTCGCGTGTCCAGTCAACGGTCATTCCAAATAAGGAAACGCCGAGATAGCCGCGCATTTTCATCGTATTGTTGTTGTTGGTCATACGAATGAAAGTCTTATAGACGCCTTTCTTGCCAGGGTATTTCAATTTGCCGTTTTGATATTCCTTTTCGGCCGCATTGTATTTGAGACCAGTCATAAATACTAAACCCAGTTGGTTTTTCTTTTTTGGATTTTCAACCCAAACGACCTTGGCTTCGTAAGTGCCATCGGCGGCTTTATATACTTCACATTGAGAGCCTTCTTTGGAAAAAGGGTCAACGGAATGATAGATGCCGCAAATATCATCGGCTTTTTGAGCACAAAGTGCTGTGCCGAATAAAACGATGAGTA